>JAZLIY010000058.1:0-35064 GCA_045617645.1 Bacteroidaceae bacterium
GCAAAGTTACTAAGAATCAGTGATATATGCAAATTTTCAAAGAACTATTTTGACCTGTAAAGTGTTAAAAATCAGCAAGAATGATATTGCCCAAATTAGCACTTTTGGGTCGTGTTACAAACGTCTATTTTGAACACCCTATCCATAGGGGCATACAAACAAAACAAACAACAAACATTTCTGCAGCTCATTTTAGACATCTATTTGCTCGTCTTGTCTTGTTGACCGTCTTGTGCTAAAATTAGCATCATCGTAATTTCAACAATAATATGATGCGTAGATTATCAACAATCTTTTGAATTGGAACCGTTTGGGGAACAAAACAACCGATACAGCTTGAAATTATGCTTAAATTCAGGCGGTTATACCGTCAGTCATCAATCTTGATAAGATGATTCCATCTTAGATTATCACATATTCTATTTCGATCCTATGTCCAATTTACATAGTACCACATGAACTATTCAAAACCATTGTGGGAGATTGAGCGAGATCTTGTCAAAGGAGTTCGAAACGCTTTTATGCAGGCTGACAATGGTCAGCAGTGTGCAAGTATGTTTGCAGAACTCGACAAGTCGAACCCTGACATCAATGAATATGTCAACCGCATACCGCAAGCAACAGGCAACGAACGCTACTTCTGCATGTTTAACTCTTATACTGCCATCACCCAGAGGAGCGCACCAACGCACCTTTGGCGAAGCAATGTCAAGAGTGACAGTCCTGACTATTGCTTTGATGCCAACCAACTCGATCAGGCAGAGCCAGAACGTGAGGTTGTGCGTTACTTCCGTAGATAAAAACAAACACCCCTAAGAAAAATATCTCTTTTCTTTCGGGGTTTTATTTACAAATACCATCCTGATAACTGAAGGTAACATCTATCCTCACCACTTCCATCTCCATCCCACCAATTTGCCAGTGAAAGACGAATAATGGTACCTGCAGGTATTCTTTCTACACAGTCTTGGAATCCGACAAACTTAATACGATGATTACCATACAAATAATAGTGTCTACCAAAAGAAACACAATGTATTAATTCTCTGTCTGTAATCCAAAATTGTGTACTAAAGCCAGGGATTCTATCACGGTTTATATAGTTCTTAGTGCCCTCAAAGTGAAGACATCCTTCAAACGCATTGCATATATCTCCAGAAACAAGCCTATTTCCATGGTGATGGGTGTTGATATATTGCTTTATACCATTTATACCAACATTATTGATTAAAGATATAAATGTTGTATCTTTGTCTTCAATATGTGGACGAGGTCTAACACGCCATGATGTTTGCATATTTACATTCCACCTATCTCCAATTTGATATGGGGCATCAGCTGGCAAATTTGCACCTCTGTCATTGTGCAATCTTACAAACTCACCTGAATTTTCGTCTATAGCACCAACACAAACACCATTTGCCATTTGTGTTCTTGAAACAACTAAAACAACTGACATATACCTAAAGGTTTATTACATTTACACTTAATTTATTAGATAGGGCTTTGGCAACTAATGAACGATGACATGCCTCTGCCTTTTCTTCAACACAGAAGAAAACAGGATTCTGAGCATCAAGATCGTTCAATTCATTTACCAAAATATCCAAATCAAAATTATTAAGTATTTGTTTATTGTACTCATTAACAAACACTTGGCCCAAGCTAGTGCGAAGCTTCTTTGTTTCGTTGTTAAGCTTATCGGCATCTTTTTGCTTTTGTCGAATCTCGTTGGTTGGAGCCAACTCTTTGATATAAATGTACTTTATCCCCAATTCTGCCAGCTTGCTTTGGAGATAGTTACTATTAACATACTTGTACTGTGAACCACGGACACCTCTTCTTTGTCGTATGTCACAAAATACATCAATCTTATTATCAATCAACTTTTGGAAATACGATTCCTCAGTTGAATTATAAACTCCTATTGTAAATATATTAGTCATACTCTTCAACAAATTCTGGTTCTGATTTATAAGCCTTTCTTGATTTAAAATATGGTATTTTGTCATTATCAAAGAAGAGAGAGTGAGGATCCCATGCTCCATTAGTCAACTCTGTAATTATATCTTCTTCTGATTTAATTTTATTCGGTGCAATTATATGATACATTTCGATACTATGCTCCGAAAGCAGTTCGCGACCAATAAGTTTGCTTCTATGACACTGAGATGGGTCGGATTCACTACACATGATGGCAACTTTATAGCCGCCTGTGTTTGCGTCTATCAAACGTTGAAGCCCCTTTTTAAAGACTGGAACTTCTGCCATTTTCTGATAGTCAAAAAATCCGTTCTCGTCATAGCAATCATCATTCAGAGGACGCCCTCCAATACAATCCCCCATGTAATAATACCTTATATCGGTATTTTTAAACAATTGCTCAATAGCACCACGATTAAAATGTGGCACCCATTTTGAAAAAGGACTGCTCCTAATGTCAATAAGAAACTGAATTGAAAATGAATGAAGTTCTTTTATCAGTTCTTCAGCCGTTTTATGACCATGACCTATGGAGTACAATGTAGAAAGCATATTGGAATTTGATATAGTTGCACTTTTATAATGCAAAAATAGCAATAAATTGCCATATAAACGATAAAATCGTTTGAAATTATTTGCAAATTAAGTTTTTTATTGATTTTAGTTAATTTTGGAAACTTAAATTGTCATTTTGTGATTGATTTGCACCCATTTTGTATCTTTGAATCGCAATGTTTTGATATATAGGCTCTAATTCAATTCGCAAGGAACTCTATTCTTTTATTTCTATGATGCGCCATTTTAGCAGACTTCATCGGTGTATTGAAATGCATTATCCTATCTTTATATATGTATTACTTTCAACAATCTTCAAAATGATGCCAGCGGCATCAGACAATGGCAGCCGGCCAATACCACCACCTATACCCTATTATATTATAGCAGCAAAGAGCTTCTTGTCGAAGTAAAATACTGGTTGTTTAGAACAGAAAACAGTTTCGTTTCGGATAAGCAAGGCAATGGAACTTCGGTATTGACAGAATTGCGCCAAAGAGGCAGCAAAAAGTTGTAACTACATGTCCAAAAAGTTGTAACTACACGTCCAGAAGTCTGTAACTACACAGCCGAAAATCTGTAACTACAAACTTTTATCTCTGTAACTACAAGTTTGCCGCTCTGTAGTTACAATTTTTTGGGAATGTAACTACAAAATTTTCACAAAAAGCCGAAAGCGACAGGATTGCCTGCTCGTAAAGCACTACTTTACAGCGAGATACGATGGCTCGTAATAATCACAGAGAAGTTTCCCCCTCTTCGTCGTGAGACGCGGAGGGGGATTTTGTTTATAATGTTTGAAAAGTTTGTTGTTTGTTTTGTTAATTGTCTATCTGGGAATATCCTTAAAAGTCTTTATTCACAATCTTTCCGTATCAAGGCACTTACGAGACAAGTTACCAGACAGCATATAACGACAAAGATAAAGAAGGAGGTAAATCCCATGGTATCGGCTAGCCATCCGGCAAACATACCGGGAATCATCATGCCGAGGGCTTGGAATGCGGTGCAGACACTGAACACGGAGGTACTGTTCTCGCCCCGGGAAAAATAGACGAGGTATAACATGTAGGCGGTGAAGCCGAAGCCATAGCCGAACTGCTCCAAGGCAACGCCTATGTTGATGAGCCAGAGCGACTGGGGCTGGGCTGCGGCAAAATAGACATAGACAATATCGGGAACGGAGATGGCCACGACCATGGGCCACAGCCAGCGACGGAGTCCGTGACGGCAGACTACATAGCCGCCCAAGAGGCCACCCAGAAGGAGACAGACAACACCGACCGTACCATAAACAAAGCCTACGGCCTCGGTACTGAGTTCCAATCCGCCTTGGGAAAGGGGGCGTAGCATGAAGGGCTGGGCCATCTTTGCCAACTGTGCCTCGGGAAAGCGGAAGAACAGCATGAACAGGAGAGCGGGCACGATATGGGGACGGGAGAAAAAGGATCGCAAGGTATCGGCAAAGGCGTGGAGTGAACCGGGGCCGACGGCCTGGCCCTGCGTCTCTACCCTAGGCAGGAAAGTGCCGTGCCAGCAAGCCAGGAGCAACAGGATGGCAGCCATGAACAGCATCGTGCAGGACCATGCCATAGAGACCGAGAAACGGCTCTGTAACCATCCGGCCAGTACGACCAGGATGCCCTGGCAGAAGATACTGCCGACACGGTAGAAGGTACTGCGGACTCCAACATAAAGGGCTTGCTGCTTGTCGGAAAGTCCCAGGATATAGAATCCGTCGGCTGCTATGTCGTGGGTGGCACTGCTGAATGCCATGAGCCAGAACAGACAGAGACTACCCTGAAGCCAGAGTGAGGTTTGCAGTGTAAAAGCGACACCAGCCAGAGATGCCCCCATCAATATCTGCATGACAAGTATCCACCACCGCTTGGTACGGATGCTATCGACAAAGGGGCTCCATAACGGCTTTATAACCCATGGCAGGTAAAGCCAACTGGTATAAAGGGCCAACTGGGTGTTGGTAAGTCCCAGATTGGTGTACATGATAACGCTGAGCGTCATGACAGCCATATAGGGGAGCGCCTCGGCAAAATAGAGAGATGGCACCCATGTATAGGGGCCGTTCTTTAATTTACAATTCATAATGCACCATTCTTATTTTTGGATGAGCCAAGAAAACCTGTTTCTACTGATCATTTACGTTAGACCTTTGATAGCCGACCAATCTGTCCGTACGCGCTCCCTGAGCCCTATAATAGACCAGGACGGAATATTCGTTCTCCGTCTCGTAGAAATCTCCCATCGTGCGCGAAGTGGCTCCGTCTGCCTGCCGGAACTGGTAGTCGTAATATCCCTGTTTCAACAAGACGGCTACTTCGTACTGCTGCTTGGTCTCATCGTATTCCATACGGCAATCGGGATCGAAACTGCCATTGGTCCACAGTCCGCACACATACACGTCACCACCGGGAAGACGGGGGGATTGGAGTATGAAGTGAACAAAGACATACTCGGCCGTTATGGCATCGTCCGTGTCGTCGCTGCTGCGGAGGACATAGATTCCGTTCTGGTCTTCGTCGTAATCGTAATTATGCGTGGGGCGATGGGGGTAGAGCGTGGCGTGATAGTACGGTTCGAACCATTCCATGTCATCTACACCCATGGAGGTTCGCTGAACATCCAAAATCTCGAACTTGTGAAACTCGTTCCCTGCGGGGAAGATTAGCTGACGGTTGTGGGTGTACTCCACCCCGTTCTGCTTGCGGATATTCGCCACGGGATTTACCACCTTGTTATCCCAACGGCGATTCTGCATGACAACCGTACTGAATTCACGGGCCGGGTCCGTAACACTGAGAGCACCATATCCCATGGCCAGAGTTAATTGCTGATGGTTCTTGTTGAAATCCACGTCGGTATTGCTGCTGACTTCTGTCCGGAGACTTACCTGGTTCTCGTACAAGCAGAAACAGGCCTCCAACACAGGATCATCGGGTTCCGACCCTTCCTCGTACACCAGGATACGATAATTTCCGCTCAGGATGAAGCCAACTTGCTCGTTGGGGAAGCGCAAGGAATAGTGTGTATAAAGTTGCACGGTATTGAAACTCTTTTCATAATCCTCGACCGGTTGGTCGTTGTTCCCCTGCATATAGTCGCTCTCAAAAATTCCCTCGGAAGGCGTCCAGTCGGACTCGCAATGCTGTACGTGATAGAGATAGCGATGGTATTCGTGGCTCATTTCATCCCAGGAAATCTCAACATGATGGTGCCTGCCCAGTTCCATGACCGGTGGAAGCAGGGGATTGTCATCCACAACCAATTGCAACGTACGTATCTGTTCGTTGTATATCAAATTCTGCTGAGCTCTCGCACACAGGCAGAAAAAAGTGCATGCTACAACTAATGCATAGTTTAATGCATAATTATTTACCCGACATTCTATCTTCTTGACTCTCATTATGAATTATGCATTGGCTGAAATCACATTTACCGGATGACCTGCCACAAAGGCCTGGATGTTGTTCTCGCAAATCTGCATCAGTCGCTGGCGAGCCTCTACCGTTGCCCATGCGATATGGGGGGTGAGGTAGGCGCGAGGGGCAGACAGGAGTGGGTTGCCAGCCTGAGGCGGTTCCTGGGAGAGGACATCTGCAGCAAAGGCACCCAGATGATTCTGGCGCAAGGCTTCGGCTACGGCCTCTTCGTCCACAAGGGGACCGCGGCCTGTGTTAATCAAAATGGCTGTTGGCTTCATAAACCGTAGGGTTTCCCCAGACACGATATGGCGTGTGTCCTCGGAAAGCGGGCAATGAAGCGAAAGAACATCGCTCTGACGGAATAGTTCCTCCTTCGACACCTTATTAATATAAGAGGGAAGAGCTGACTGTGGTTTGCTCGTATAGGCCAGTACTGTCATGCCAAAGGCATGTGCCACCCGTGCCACAGCCGAACCTATTCGTCCAAGCCCTACTATGCCGAACGATTTTCCAGACAGTTCCCACAGGGGGGTGTCCACATAACAAAAATCGCGACTCTTGACCCACGACTGCTCCAATCCTATCTGATTGGCATAATGCGATACGCTGTTGGTGATGTTCAGTAAATGGGCAAAGACACACTGGACAACCGAATCAGTGCTATATGCCGGAATATTCGTCACCACGATGCCTAACTCGCGTGCAACGGCAACATCCACCACATTGTACCCTGTGGCAAGAACGCCTACATAACGAAGTGTGCCGCTCAACGACTTCAAGACAGGCGCATCGAGGACAACCTTGTTCGTCAACACGATTTCTGCACCTTCACACCGTTCCAGCACCTGAGACGGCAAAGTGCGGTCATACTGTATCAGTTGGCCGAACTGTTCTATACCGCTCCACGACAAATCTCCGGGATTCAAAGTAAACCCATCCAGTACCACGATTTTCATATCAGTCTTCTATTATTCCCTCTTTCTTCCAATTATCCAGCATTTCAGCGACATCCCTGCGTGCCGTAGCCTCATCGACTTCATATTCCGACATCAGGGCATCTACCAACGTATCTACCGTAAATTCGCCAGCCTGCTCTGCCGTCCTCCACATAAAGGCGGCTGATTCATTCATACTGATTATCTTACTAAAATCTATGTTCTCTTCTCCGCTGGCCAGAAGTACGTTCTCCCGAAACAGCTTTCGCAATTCAAAACCGTTCTTTAGCTTCATATTTACTTTTATTATATTATTGACTTATAAAAAAACAACAGATAGCGGCGGATCGGACGAAGCCAGCGCCACACCCTTATACGGCACCGCAAAACAGGGTCACAGGCCGATATCGTGCGGTTCGGACGAATGTATTCCGTAACAATACCGCATACATCCGTCGTCCTGCAATTCTCTTCTCCACGTATATTTCCATCGCCCTGCAAAGTGATATCCGCACCGACTATCCGGATAATCCGATGCAAGACATAATGTCCGGGAGCTATCTGGGCCAAGACCGCATCTCCCACACAGAGGGCATCTACTGGTTTCAGCTTCACCTTATCGCGGTCGCACTCGATAAAAGGACGCATGCTGTATCCCTTTACCCAAATGACGACCGTATGTCCTTCGTTCAATTTCTCACCGACAAGTCCCAACAAAGCTTCATTAGGAATCTCCTGACGTGGCTCGGCAGAGAGACAACCGTTCCGGTTCTCGTAAAACAAATGAATTGGGCTAAAAAGAATGCGAAAAGCCCTATAAGCAAGTTCCTTGAAAGCCTTCATTGCGCTACCGTTTCATGACACAAGCGAGCGGCCTCGGCATCAGGCAAGCAACCCAATTCATAAACCTTACACAATCGCATCAGTTCAGAAATACCATCGCATATCCCGTTGTAAACTCTCTTGTCCCATTTCATGCTACTCATGGCCGATAGCAAGACGGAAAAGGCTTCCAGTGAAACCAGCGGACGTATGGTGTTTTTCGGACGTTGCTGAATGCGCACAAAAGCACCTATCGGAGCTTGAACCTTGCGATAACAAGGCGTTTTCCCACTCCAAGGGCTACCGTAAACGATGGCGTTGTCCCCTATGACACGGACTACCGGATTATCGTCGTTCATCAGGTCGCAGTTTGGTATATTTTCGTACCACAATCTGGTATGTGTGCTCTTGCCCGTTCCGCTGGGAGCTGTCATCAAATAGCCCCAGCCATCACAACGAATAACGGATGCGTGGACAAGCAACGTCTGCTTGTCTGCCGTAGCAAAGGCGTATGCCATCATCAGGGCGTTATTCAGGCCAAAATTACGCTCCGGCCAGGTCGTTCCTTTCAGTGACACAATCGTATGGCTGAAATCAGATGCCGACTGCATGTGGCAGCATAGGACGCCCTCGACATTTGTCACCACAAACTGATAGCTTCCATCAGCCAGACGATAGACGCCATGATTAGAACCGCCACAATCAAACTGACCGATTTCGTGTCCCAATGCCGGCCATTGAAAGTCATCGTCCACATCTACCGTAAACAATGGTACTTCGGAAAAATGAGTTTCGAACGGTTGGAAGGACGGCAATAGCGACTTTTCGTTTTTGCCTTCCGGAAAACGGATGCAGAAGGCATGACCTCCAACTATGTATTGCTCAACTTCGTATTTCATTCTTCGAATTAAACAAAAGACTGAATCGGCACTTGCATAAAACGTTCGTTTCTATCTGTTAATGGACGAACAAGAGCCACGATTTTCACAGGTGCAGACTACTTTTTCTTGTCCTTACCCTTTTTGCCTTTCTGCTTCGGTGCCTTCGGCTTTTCTACGGGAGGTGCGAAAGGTTCTATCCGAAAATGAAAATCCGATGCATCCAAAGCGTTCATCTTCATGCTTTCATTTCCCAGATAGAGTCGTGTCAGCTTGGCGAGTTTCTTGTCCATAGCCTTTTTCTTTTCGCCAAAAAAGACAGTACAAGTCATATTTTCCATTTGTTTCTTGTCTGCAAAATACTGCTGTAATTGCAGGGAAAACATATTCCGGCTCAACAGAAATCCTGTTTTCTTGTCTATATAGGCGGTATCCACTTTCTGGACACCCGTCATATAAGCAACGGAATCGCTGATGGAAAAGCCATATCCTATCATATAAAGGGGTGTTCGCTTGATGTTGTCACCCGCGAAAGACGACAAGGCAACAAACCACATAAACAACCCGGCAAAAAAGAGCTTCATCGTCTTCATCCAAGGTAGGTTTTCAGGATTTTATTTTTGGAATTCATACGAAGGCGACGAATGGCTTTTTCCTTTATCTGACGTACACGTTCACGTGTCAGGTCGTACACATCGCCAATCTCTTCCAGGGTCTTTTCGGGACAGCCAATGCCAAAGAACATACGGATGATTCCCTGTTCACGCTCTGTCAAGGTATCCAAGGCGCGAGCTATCTCACAGCTTAGGGATTCGCTAACCAAAGAGAAATCAGCCATTGGCGAATCATCGTTCACCATTACATCCAGCAAGCTATTGTCTTCGCCTTCTACAAAAGGTGCATCCACGGAAATATGACGGCCGGCACCTTTCAGCGCATCGGTCACCTTTTCCACAGGCAGATCCATCTGCTGTGCTATCTCTTCGATACTGGGACGACGCTCGTTCTCTTGCTCAAACTTACTTTGAACCTTACCGATTTTGTTGAGAGCTCCCACTTGATTCAAGGGAAGACGAACAATACGGCTTTGTTCGGCCAATGCCTGCAAGATGCTCTGCCGAATCCACCAAACAGCATAGCTGATAAATTTGAAACCACGTGTTTCATCGAATTTTTCTGCGGCCTTTATCAAGCCCAGATTTCCTTCGTTTATCAAATCGGGAAGACTTAATCCCTGATTCTGATACTGCTTTGCAACGGATACCACGAAACGAAGGTTTGCCTTGGTCAGACGTTCCAAAGCGGCACGATCCCCCTTACGGATTCTTTGTGCCAGCTCCACTTCTTCCTCTACTGTGACCAGTTCCTCGCGACCGATTTCCTGCAAATACCTATCCAACGAAGCGCTCTCGCGGTTCGTAATACTTTTAGTAATTTTTAGCTGCCTCATAGCTGAAAGCCCATATTTTAGCACGCAAATATACAATGTTTCCCCGAAACTACCAACATTTCGGGGAAACGTTTTCCTTATTTTGCGAAATAATGGATCAAAAACTTTGTTTTTTACTTACTCAAGCTCAATGGTTCGACTTTCTTGTTTGCCAAAACCGGTTATCTCCATCCGATTTTTGTAGATTTTTACAATGGAGAAATGATTATCAGTTCCTTCTATCATTCCCTGGAAGCCATAATGTTTCAATCGGCCTGAAAGCGCCATGCTTCCCACATGGTGATGACCGGCAAGCATCGCTTTAACACAAGTATGCTTTTCCAGCATGTCGCTGAGCTCCTTTCCACGAAAATCACACGCACCGATATCCATCGGTTGCAATGGCATGTGTGCCAAACAGAAAACCATCTGTCTCTTCTTCTGCGCGGCCTCTATTTGAGACAGCACCCATTGACGTTCTTCCTTTCCCCAGGTACCGTTAAAATCACAAGCGTAACTGCGGTGTTCAGCCCTCAACTGGTTCAACAGCCACCTAGCCTCTTCTCCTTCTGACGTTTGTGGCGAACGGGAATGTACAGCCAAGTCATTAGAATCGAGAAACAGGAAACGAATGCCTCGTTTCTGAACACAGTAATAGGGTGTTTCCATCTCCATCGCCTCCTGCACATCGGTTTCCAAAGGAGAACCGTATGCACCCAGAAAATCGTGATTCCCGAGCACTTTATAAACAGGCTTTTTCAGCGATGCGAATATCGGTTTCAGGTCGGCATAACTATTTAAATCTCCGTCTATTATATCCCCTAAAACCACCATAAAATCCACACGATGAGCCTTGAACGTATCTACGGCTTCTCGCAGTTTCTCATCCGAATCCTGATAATAACGGTTTATGTTCACTTCACGAGTCCGGTTGTAGTGGACATCCGTCACTACACCGAATTCTACAATAGGTTTCTCCTTCCTGGCATTGACAGCCAAAGGAAGGAGAGCACTTATCAAGACAATTCCTAAAAATCGCATTACTTTCATTTTTCGTTCAGGTCTATCACGAAGCTGGCTTTTCGGCCACTTGGTGTCAGAGCCTTTATCCACAGCGTGCGTTCTGAACTCTGGTTGGCATTCTTCACAGCCTCCTCCCAATCTTCAACGGTAGTCAGTTTATGGTCGTTGACTTGCAGGAAGATGGTGCCTTTGTTCACGCCTTCGTTTTGCAGCTTACCCTTACGTATAGCATTGACAATAAGACCGTAATCTATTCCGAGAGACTTTCTGATTTCGTCTGGGAGTGGCTTCATCTGAACACCCAATTGGTCCATGTCAACTTCTTCCATTACCTTCGTACCACCCTGGGCATTTCGGAGAGTTACCTCAACTTTCTGTTTTTTCTTATCACGTATGTAAGTTATAGTAACCTTATCACCCGGACGATGTTGAGCAATGGCTTCCTGTAATTCACTCATTTTGTTGACGCTCTTTCCGTCGAAATCCGTCACCACGTCACCTTTCAGCAAACCTGCATCCTCGGCAGCACTGGCACTTGAAACCTCTGCTATATAGACACCCTTTACGGTACCCAAGTCCACTTCATTGCCATTGGCTTTCTCGTTGTCAATGTAATTTGTCACATCGGTGCCGGAAACACCAAGCAATGCACGTTGAACGGTTCCATACACTTTCAGGTCGGCCACAACCTTGTTCATAATAGTGGTAGGAATGGCGAATCCGTAACCACTGTAACTACCAGTCTGACTGACAATCATGGCATTGATACCCACCAGTTCTCCCCGTTCGTTGACCAAAGCTCCTCCACTGTTGCCAGGATTGATGGCTGCATCCGTCTGAATAAAGCTTTCCACGGAATTGGCACCCATGGAACGGGCTTTGGCACTCACGATACCGGCTGTTACGGTACTCGTCAGGTTCAAAGGGCTACCCACAGCCAACACCCATTGTCCCAGTTTCAGTTCATCGCTGTTTCCAATGGGCAATGTCGGCAGGTCTTTACCTTCTATCTTTATCAAAGCCAAATCCGTGTACTCATCATATCCTATGATGCGGCCCTTGAACTCACGGTTGTCGTTCAACTTCACTTCTATCTCGTCCGCATCACCCACTACGTGATTATTTGTCACAATATAACCATCGTTGCTGATGATGACACCACTGCCGGCTCCATGCTTATCGGGAGCTTTGAACTCTCGCTGTTGAAGGCCATTGCCGCCTCCATAGCCAAACATCTCGCCGAACATCTCTGCGAGCGGATCGCGTGTAACGACACGCTGCGTCTTGCCCGTCTGCGTTACCTTAATATATACGACTGCCGGCACAGAAGATTCTGCGGCGTAAGTCAGATCCACAAGTCCCCCAGCAGGAACCTGTGCTGGTGCCGAAGCGGCAAATGGCATCGGATTGGATGCTTGGGCGGAAGAATTGCTCTTGATGACGAAACCCGTAATCGCACTGCCTACCAAGGCAAATGTTGTAGCGATAACCCATGTTTTAGTTGTCTGTTTCATAATCTAAATTCTCTTTAATGTGAATATTCTAAATTTTCTTGCTTTGATTTCGAGTGCAAAGATATAGTATATAATCGTAATAACAAACACGTTTAGCCACATTTTTCCATTATTTAACAATGTTTTCCTTGTCATTAACGGTTGTTAAAATTTGGAAATACTATTTTTACATTCATTTAGGAATGATTTTACACGAGTTAATGCTCGATTTGCACAATAAATGATTACTGATATTCCCAACAAGAAAAGACAATAGTCAACAGTTTATGAGCATTAGTGGCAAACTATGGCATCGCGTATTATAAACAAGAATAATGCTGGTACATCTAATCGCTTATTACAAAGGTCTATAAAAACACTCCACGACGTCTGTTTTGGTGCCAGGTTAAGAAACAACCATTCCATAAGGAGGAAACAACAGTTCCATAAGGAGGGAACTGTTGTTTCATAAGGTGGAATCAAAAGCCGTTATAATAGAGAATAAAATGCATACGCCAATACCCATCACCCATCACCTTTGGTGCTAAATAGATTGGATTCCATGCGCTTACATGGGTGATGGGTGCCTTTCAACCCACCACCAACCCATCACCACTACAAACAACAGAAAATCGAATTGTTATGCATCATTGGTGATGGGTGATGGGTAAATTTAATTCAATTGGATTTAGAAATAGAAATTATACGTAAGGAACTTACCATGTGATTATGCCCGCTTATTCGTATCTTTGAACCGTCGCTCGAAGATTCTTTCGCCCAGTAATGTAAAAAAAAGCAAGTTTTCTTTTGCACTACACTCACTTATTCGGACTTTGAACTGTCGTTCGAAGATACTTTCGCTCGGTAGTGCAAAAAAAAGCAAGTTTTCTTTTGCACTACACTCGCTTATTCGTATCTTTGTCAGCAGAAAAGCAGTAGGCCGGCTTGTCGCTTGCCTCAAGACCGCAAAAAGGCGAGAGGTAAGAGGAAAGTCCGGGCAACATAGGGTATTCCGCTTCCTAACGAGAAGAGATCCGTGAGGGGCTGATAATGCAGAAGAAAACAACCACCATCCCAGGATGGAAAGGGTGAGAAGGTGGGGCAAGAGCCCACCAGGCCAATGGTGACATTGGTGCTGTGCATTCCGGAAGTTGAAAGTTCATGTATACCAGCGAACAAAAGAGAGGGCGACCCGTCCGAGCTGGAGGGTGGAACGATAGAGGCCGTCGGTGACGTCGGTCGTAGATAAATGACAGGCGCTTTGCCACACGACAGAGTACAGAACCCGGCTTATAGGCTTGCTGTTTTTTCTTTTTAGAAAATTGATCATGAAACTGCACGGTATAGACCAGATATGGAACATTGACGATGTCAAGCTAAGCGCACCAAAACGTTGGATGTTGCGCATAGTGAAAAGACTGATTATCGTCGTGGAAAGTTTCATGCGCAACAACCTGATGGGGCATTCATCGGCACTGACCTACAGCAGTATGCTGGCAGCCGTACCTGTTCTGGCTATCGTCTTTGCCGTAGCCCGGGGATTCGGATTCGGTTCACTCATAGAAGAACGGCTCAGGGAATCACTTGAAGTAAGTCCGGAAATAGCTGATACGGTATTTTCCTTCGTCGATTCGTATTTGGCCCACACCCACGGAGGTGTGTTCATCGGAGCAGGCCTCATCCTGTTGCTTTATACCCTGATTTCACTTACCACGAACATAGAAGTTGCATTTAATACAATATGGAAGGTAAAAATGTCTCGCAACATTTACAGGAAGACCATCGACTACATCAGTGTCTTTTTCCTGTTACCTTTTATCATCGTCATCACCAGTGGTATCCGCATTTTCCTAATGACGGCAAAAAGTTTCCTTCCGGAATACCGACTCGTGAACGACACTGTGGAAATCATCCTTAAAGGTACCCCCCTGGTACTTATCTGTCTGACATTTATCCTACTCTACAAACTGATGCCAAATACGCGGGTTAAAATCAAGAGCACCATCGCCCCTGGCATCTTAGCAGGAATTGCGTTCCTGATCCTGCAGTATATCTATTTCCACTACCAAATCAAACTTAGCAGTTATAATGCCATTTATGGTTCTTTTGCGGCTATACCCCTCTTTATGTTATGGTTACAGCTTTCCTGGTGTATCTGTCTCGTTGGCGCCCAGATGACCTACGCAGAACAATGCATGGACGACTATGCATTTGAGAGAAGCAGCAACGACCTGAGCCGACGTTACAGGGATTCCCTCAGCTTATTAATTATGAGTCGTATATGTAAGCGTTTCCAAGCAGGGAAAACACCTTATACTGCAGGAACGCTGAGTAAGGACTCTCACCTACCCTATTCGCTCGTCAGATTGCTGTTGGATGAACTCGTAAATATGCAGTTGTTAGTGGAAACGCACGATGAAAAGGGCACACATACTTTTTTTCTACCGGCATTCGACATCCATAAAATGAGTATACAAACTATCATGCAGCACATCGACAGCTATGGCGCAGAGCAGTTGTCCAGATCTTGGCAGAACCAAACGGAAGAATGGAGTAAAATACGACATTTGCGCAGTCACAAAGAAGACGGCTTACTCACAGAAATTTAGGAAACACAAACACTAAAATAAAAGCAAAAAGGAAAAACGCTATGGTCTGGAAAATTATTACAATATGGCTCGCTTTTGACGCCTTGGTTTATCTCTTCATGTGGTTTGAGACAATTTATTACCGTCATGACTTACCACGCGTTTACCACAAAGTCTTGGAAGCATTTACCGAAGAGGACGAAGACGAGGGAGAAGCCATCCAATAAAAAAGAGCCGCTCTTGGAAGAGCGGCTCTTTTTTCTATATCAAAACTAATGTTTACTATTTCGCGTAAGCAACAGAACGAACTTCACGTATAACCGTAACCTTAACCTGACCAGGGTAAGTCATCTCGTTCTGAATCTTTGTCGCAATCTCGGAGCTTAATTCTTCCGTTTGCTTGTCATCAATCTTTTCTGCACCTACGATAACGCGCAATTCACGACCAGCTTGGATTGCATACGTCTTTACAACGCCAGGATAACTCATTGCAAAGTTTTCCATTTCCTTCAATCGCTTAATATAAGCCTCAACTATTTCGCGACGGGCACCGGGACGGGCACCACTAATGGCATCACAAACCTGAACAATCGGAGCCAAGAGTGTTGTCATTTCAATTTCGTCATGATGTGCACCAATGGCATTGCAGATTTCCGGTTTCTCCTTGTACTTCTCCGCCAATTTTGCGCCGTATAATGCATGTGGCATTTCGGGTTCCTCGTCAGGCACCTTACCAATATCATGAAGCAAACCGGCACGTTTGGCTTTTTTGGGATTCAGACCAAGTTCACTTGCCATAACTGCACACAAATTGGCGGTTTCGCGGGCATGTTGCAGAAGATTCTGACCATAACTGCTTCTATACTTCATCTTACCAATGATGCGGATAAGTTCGGGATGTAATCCATGTACACCAAGATCAATGGTCGTACGCTTTCCTGTTTCGATGATTTCCTCTTCAACTTGCTTCTTGACCTTAGCAACGACCTCTTCTATACGCGCCGGGTGAATACGTCCATCAGCCACAAGCTGATGTAGAGCCAAACGGCAAATTTCACGGCGAACGGGGTCAAAGGCACTTATCACAATTGCCTCTGGCGTGTCATCTACAACGATTTCAGCGCCCGTTGCAGCCTCCAATGCACGGATATTG
The DNA here is from genome assembly GCA_045617645.1 of Bacteroidaceae bacterium. Lineage (GTDB taxonomy): Bacteria > Bacteroidota > Bacteroidia > Bacteroidales > Bacteroidaceae > Physcousia. The sequence continues at coordinate 16,300 of JAZLIY010000058.1, forward strand.
CGTCCTTCACGGCCAATAATGCGACCCTTAACTTCATCATTCTCAATCTGGAATACCGTAACGCTGTTTTCAACCGACGTTTCCGTTGCCACACGTTGAATGGTCTGGATTATGATACGCTTAGCCTCCTTATTAGCCGTCATCTTAGCCTCATCCATGATTTCATTGATGTAGGCGGCCGCATTGGTCTTAGCCTCATCCTTCAAAGTCTCAACCAAACGTTCACGGGCTTCCTCCGCGCTAAGACCGGAAATCTCCTCCAACTTGGTACGTTCCTGTTCCAGCAAGCTGTTTTGTCGAGCTGTAAGCTCTTCTTCACGCTTTTGCAACATTGCCTGCTGGGTTTCCACGCGTTGACGCATCGTGTCTGTCTCCTGACGTCGGCGATTCAGCTCGTCTTGTTTTTGATTCAAACTCATTTCACGCTGTTTTGCACGGTTCTCTGCCTGCTGAATCTGATGATTTCTTTGCTGGACTTCCTTTTCTAATTCAGCCTTTTTGCTAAGGAATTTTTCCTTGACTTCCAGCAATTTCTTTTGTTTGATTACTTCGGCTTCTTTTTCAGCCGCATCGCTTGCCTCCTGTGCCAACTGCTTACGTTTAGCAGGTACTACAGCAAAATACCAAATGGCCACTAATACCAAAAATGCTACGCACCCGATAGTCAGTGCCAATATAATGTTTGATGTCATTGAATTTTGTTTTGATTAATATTTGTAAATGGAATCTATTTTTCTCTCATTTTTTGAGGACAGACTCCAATTCCACAAGTAACGGACTTAATCGGTCTATAATTGGCTTAGAATCAGTCGCATGATCCTGTTGTTTTAGCCGTACTGCTATATCCAATATCGTCATCACCAAATACATCTCCTTGCTTTGGTTTGGATAATTACCTGTGTAAAAATTATATCTGTCCCTTATCAGTTTTTCTGCCAGCCTGTATATTTCCTCATCCTGCCTGTGGATGGTCATTGGCAATGTCCAGCTTCCAAACTTCAAATTTATTGACAACGTATCAGTTTGCTCTGCCATACCTTATTCAATCTTTAACATTGCGATACATTTGTCTATATCTCTTACCATCTTGGAAATCCTTTTACGGATCAACTTCGTGTCATCGTCTGCAAAATCAATATATTTAGCCATTTTTAAATGGTCATATTGATTTTTCAATTCCTCGTTTGTCTCTTGTAACGCTTGTATCCGATCCTCGCATACATTCAGCTTAGCCTGCAATTGCGAGCACCTCTCCTGCAACTGCTCATGTTGCATGATAAGTTGGCGCGTACGCGCTTCAATGCGTAAAACCAAATCATTTACTTGCGTGTCCATAACTACAATTCAATATTTCAGAGGACAAAGATAGGATTTTTTTTGTTTAACACAAAATTATTCCTCAGCATTTTTTCGAGGTTCCTTTTTTGCCAACATAGCCAACGTATGTACGTACTCAGTCATCCACTGTTCCGAATAGCCCAATACAGATTGGCATTTGCGCAATGAAACGCAAGTTTTTCTCACGCCCTCATCTTTCCAATCAACGCGTGTCATCACCTCATGTATTTTCTTAGAAATCATAGATTTCAACGCGTCACTAAAGAAAGATGGCAACCGGAATTTCCATTGCATCAGATTGCCCATCAACATCATTAAATCTTGACTGAATGATTGGAACATATATAGATAGCTTTGTACATCCTGAACCTTTCGGCATCGTTTTTTTATGCTCGCATCCACTTCTGAAAAGAACTCAGAACTGATGCCATATATTTCCTGCATCAATTTCTTGCATTGTTTTTTCTCGCCAATGCCAATTTTGTTATTTAAAGTAGCAACATGATACGTTTGCTTAAATATCCTTAAATCAGGAAAAGCTCCCAAATTATTTATGCCTACATGTGCAGCTATGGTTGCTTGATAATAAACGCGGACAAGAATCATAAAATCATCCATTCCACCCACTTGTGGCTTATCGCTATTTCCTTTTCCAAATATTTTACTTAAAAAAGACATATTTTATTTATTATTAGATTACTATTATTTCTCTCTTTTCGGAAAAACGTCCATAATTGATTTTAGGACGATCACAACATCCAACCAGAATGTCCAATTTTCGGCATACCAAATATCATTTTTCGCGTTCTTCTTCGCTAAATTACAATTATCTGCCGTTATCGATGGCATTACAGAGCAAGAACACAAGCCCGGCTTTATCCTATTACGAACAAAATATTTGTCAAATTCTAAATTGTAACTTTCAGAAGCCCCAACGCAGAAAAGACGTGCTCCAACGATTGACAAGTCGCCACGCAATACGTTTAGAAATAATGGCATACGTTTAAAAAAACAATCATAGCGCATACGAAATCTGACAGCATCAAACGTTTTCCCATTTATTCCTTCACTTTTTTCAAAAACAAAAATAGGGCCAGGACTTTTTCGTTTCAATACGATCGCAACACATAAATATACAAATGGGAAAATAATCAACAAGAATAAGACACTCATTACAATATCGAAAAGCCTTTTTAATAGTCGATTCCACCAAAAGTTCAAAGGATCCGACTTTGGTGCAAGGAAAGTGACAAGCGACATACTATTAGCCTGCCACTTTTCGCCAAGAGCATTCAAATTAGATGGTATCCCCTCACAAACGATGCCCTTTGAATGACAACAACCATATATCTGAGCAAACTCGCTCACCCCAAGCGAACAGAATACGCTAGAAATTTCATTCTGTCTTTTCAAATAGGGCAGCACATCTGACGTCTGCCCAAGATTCGGAACACCCATAAAAGAAGGACCTAACTCATCAGAAAAAAATCCCAAGATCTGTGTCCCATTTTTTTTCAACACATCGCACAAATCAGCCACATCTGCCTGATTACCAACAAGCAAAACACGTTCTGTGCTCTTTCGACTTCGCACCTTGGAAAAACAGCCATATAACAAGAGACGTTCAAGAACAAGGAAAAGAGAAAATATGAGATATAAGGAAAAAACACCTACGCGAGAAACAATTTGTGTATTAGACGCATAGGCATATAAAATCAGAAAAACGGCATATAACAGAATCGTAAGAAGTGAATTTGCCACGACAACATGTGCATATTCTTCGCGTATTTTCGATGGAAAGAACAACAACAGAGGCAAATAACAAACAAATGCTAAAAGAGTTTTCTGCAAAATACCGCCACTACTAATATCTTCCATGGAAAACAAATCCGCAACCATAATAGAAAGACGTACTGAAATGGCCAATATCATCAAGTCAGCCACCACAACACAAAGGCGTTCTATTTTTACGTTATTGATCTTCAAAGTTTCCATCACTTTATTTATCATATTTAACCATATATTATGCAAAGTTAGGAATTTCCGGCCCAATTTTCAAACTTTATATGATTTTTTTAAAGATTTTCTATAAATATAAGGAATAGGACAAGAATATTAACTATCTTTGCATGAAACAAGACACTATATGCGAACTACATTTTATAAGGCCTGGCTTTCAGCAACCCTACTTTTTTGTTTTGGGGCGACCCATCTTTTTGCAGAACGACTTGAAGATGGCATCGAATACAAAGCAGAAACATCTGCCACTATCAGCAACGGGGAATTCGCTCCATTTTGGATGACCAACAACAAATACGGGCTTAGCACTACGAAGAACAATAGCGGATACCTAAGAGCCGGTATTTTCCGCGACACGAAAATTGATTGCGACAAGGACTGGCGCTTTGGATACGGAGCAGACATTGCTGTCCCATTTGGTATGCCAAGTAATTTCGTTTTACAACAAATCTACGGAGATTTTCAATGGAAGGTCTTACGTTTGGACATTGGCCAAAAAGAACGGCCACTTGAATTGAAGAATCAAATGCTAAGTAGTGGAAGCATGACCTCGGGAATCAACGCAAGGCCGATTCCGCAGATTCGCTTGGAACTACCTGACTTTTGGATTATTCCAGGCACGAAGAATTGGGTTGCCATAAAAGCACATATTGCATACGGATGGTATACCGATAATGCATGGCAGAGAAGTTTCAACAACGGGAACACGAACTATTTATATACGGAGAACTCCCTATACCATAGCAAAGCTGGTTTTCTGAGAATTGGCAATGCCGAAGAATTTCCGGTTTCTCTGACCGGAGGTTTTGAAATGAGCAGCCAATTTGGTGGTGAAGCATGGAATCTTAGAGACAGAGCAGATCACCAAGGCACTTTCGACTCCCATCAAAAAATGGGAAGTGGAATAAAAGATTATTGGAACGCATTTATTCCCGGAGGAAGTGACGCCAATGATGGCGACTACGCCAATGCATCCGGCAATCAGCTAGGCAGTTGGCATCTCCGTATGGATTACGAAAGACAGGGTTGGGGAGCAGCTTTGTATTATGAGCATTTCTTCGAAGACCATAGTCAATTGTTCTGGCAATATGGTTGGAAAGACGGGCTTGTGGGGGCAGAAATTTCATTTCCACGCAACCCGTTCATTTCAATCATACTATTCGAATACATTAAAACCGATGACCAGAGTGGTTCTATATACCACGATGCGACAAATGCCCTGCCAATACAAATCAGCGCCATAGACGAATACTACAACCACCACATATATGGCGCATGGCAACATGCCGGCTTCTGTCTAGGAAATCCACTTCTTATTTCCCCCATTTATCACAATGACAACCATCTGATTTGCTATGACAACCGAATACGAGCATACCATTTCGGGTTTGAAGGTCAACCTACCAGCGAACTTAATTATCGAATTTTATTCACACACGAGAAAAGCCTGGGAACATATCTTATTCCACGCACGAACCCACTATACGGGAATTTCCTGCTAGCTGAACTCACATACCGTCCCTGCCAGATTAACGGATTAGGCATTACTGTCAGTTATGGTCAAAACGGAGGAAATCTTCTCGGCCACAGCAAAGGCGGTACGATAACTGTTTCATATAGTGGAAAAACAAATCACAAGAAAAAATAGAAACATGAGAAAAATATTTTTTTTTATCATAACCATAGTACTACTTGCCTCATGCGATAACCGTCATGAAACAAACGGAGATTTGGCCGGAATGTGGCAAATGGTGGAATGGTACGATCAGAATAGTGGAGTCATTATCAAGACCAATGAAGATAAATTGTATTATTGTGTCCAACTCGAACTTATTAAATTTATGGACGCACATAACTCCACAAAATATCATTTGGCAAGGTTCAAGCACGAAAAAGACAGCTTGATTATCGGAAACATTTACTACTATCCAGGCGACACCCTATGTACCTATTCCGAACTAGGAAAATTCGGAGTGCCGACAGATGGTCGTTTTCACATAGATATATTGAACGAAGAGCACTTGCAGTTAAGTTGTCCAGAAAGGACTCTGATTTTTAGAAAATATTAAAATCAAAAAAAAGATATTTTATTATTACTAAATAGAACATTTGGTAAAAAGGTATTAGTTAAGACAAATGTCTCCTTTCTAAAATAAAAATTTGCGATTATAGACAATTTTTCATACCTTTGCACGTTTTTAATTTAGAGCGTATCTAATGGAAAAGGATTTAGTTTCAGTCATAATGCCCTCATACAACACCAGTAAATTTATTGGTGCCAGTATTGAAAGCGTTCTGAAACAGACCTATAAAAATTTAGAACTCCTAATCTCCGATGACCACTCAACCGACCCAGAAACCATAGAGCTTCTCAAGCAATACGCAAAAAAAGACCCTCGCGTACGCATCTTCCTTCTTCCCGAAAACAATGGTGCCGGCTATGCAAGAAATAACAGCATAAAAGAAGCCAAAGGACGATACATCGCATTTTGCGATAGCGATGACCGTTGGTTTCCCGACAAGCTGCAAAAACAGATTGCTTTTATGAAAAGGAAAAAATGCTGTCTGTGCTATTCCAGTTACCTAGTATGTGGAGAAGAAGATGAAAGGAAAGGCATCGTCATTGCACCCTCTAGTATGACGTTAAACGAGTTGAAACACGACAATAAGATTGGTTGCCTGACCGCCGTTTATGATACTGCGCCATATGGAAAATTCTATATGCCAACCATCCGAAAGCGCCAAGATTGGGCATTATTTCTTACCATACTTAAAAAATGCGGCAAAGCATACGGGATGATTGAGCCATTGGCTCACTACCGAAAGACGGCAGAAGGAATAAGTAGCAAAAAGCTGAAACTTATCAGCTATAATGCAAAAGTCTATCAACATGTTTTCGGATACTCCATACCCATCTCGTATTTATACCTATTCTTCATTTTCATGCCAACTTACTTTACAAAACGCTTCGTCAATTGGGTAGCAAACATCCGGCGATAAAGTACAACTAAAAAGCAGATTTTCACATTCTTCACTATTGTTCATCTATATCCAACTTCTTTTGAAAACCTTTATCAAAGATGCAACTATACGAGATATGAAAAACGGCAAATTATAATGGCGAACATCTTGAAAATATTGGCGTATATATGCCCAAGATAACATCAACGCATATGTAATCCTGTTTATCCTTGATTCATGTCGTGAAGCAGAGCTAAAACGCAATCTACGAAAATATATTGCATCAGGGCTGCTCAACACCAGACTTTTAATATTTCCCGACACACATGCCATAAACAACGCATCTTCGCCTAATCGGAAACGTGTGTTAAATCTTTTATCACCTATGATATGACGGGGTATCAATTTACAACAACTTGAACTCATAAAAGAACGTCCACGAAATAAAGAAATGCTCTTTGTTCCAATATTCCGATTATATGCAGAAGTCATATAACCGTCCTTCATGACATCATTTTCTTCATCATAATCTTTCACATTAGAAACAACTAATGAGTCCATCGTCGATAATGTCGACAGGTTTTCCAAATATGTTTCAGAAATCCAATCATCATCATCGATAAAGCATATATATTCGCCAGTTGCCTCATCAATCGCTAAGTTTCTGGCATTAGATACGCCAGCAATATTTGTCTGAAACAAACGGACATTCAGATTTCCTCTTTTATGAAGTCCATTCTGTAAACACTTTCGAAATGGTTCATCGCAACCATTCAATACAATAAGGACTTCAAACAAGTCCTTTGATAATGTCTGAGCGCATATCGAATCTATGCACTTCCAAATATAACTATTTGGTTTATATGTGGGAATAATGACAGATATTTTCATATATCAATACGTACCACGTATCTTATTGATGTACATATACAAAGAAGGGAAATAGCACCTTATTTTATGCAACATCCATGTTATTGGATATTTCTTTGGATTATGTCGGCGCACAAATAAAAGGTAATCATGTTCACGATGCAAGGGATTTTCAAGATATTTACAACGTTCTTTCAATGACATTCTCATAAATTGTTGGCAAATTTCAGCATCTGAAATATGATCAAACTCACAACGACCACAAATATGAGGTGTTACTAATGCTGGGAAACCGGCCTTTCGTACCATTAATCCATAGTCATAATCTGAGCCGCTATGAATATAGCCTTCAAAAAATATGCCTACTTTATTCACCACTTCACGAGACACAAGTAAAATATTCGCATTTGTCTTATCCGTCATCTGAGGGATACCGATCGGCTTTAGTTCTACAAATTTACTACGTGAAGCATTCAAATATACGGCGCCACCATAGGTTATGGTTTTTGAATCGTGAATATCACATGTTATCCCACTATAGATACCGGGCGTCCCATATTTATCAATTGCATATTGATGTGCGGCAAATAGTTCGACAAACAAATTATCCATAACATATGTGTCATCATTAAGCAGCAAATAAAAATCCCACCTTTCACGCTCCTTCAAAGCCTCCTTCCAAGCGAAACACATTCCACCTGCCCAATATAGGGAACCATTTCCTTGCAGGATGTGAATATCTTGACTTGAGAATTTATCACGTATAGCATCAGCTGTACCATCCGTACATCCATCATCTGTCAAATAGACACTTAGAACCACATCATGAGGTTGAGCACAAAACAAGTTGTTCAGACAGGCTAGTGTCTTTTCTTTTCTATTAAAACAAGTGAGTATTACCGCTATTCTATATTTCATTGTTCTGCTACTATTGTTTGGTATAAGGCAAATACACTTTCTGAATTTTTTTTCGATGTATATTTTTTCATAGCACACAAATTTCCCTCATGAGCAATTCGACACAAAAACTCATGATCAACGACCAAGTCTCTCAGACATTCTGACAATCCCTCTGGATGTCCTAACAAATACAACAATCCAGTTCGCCCATTTTCTATCAATTCAGCATTTGCTCCCGCATCTGTTGCGACCACTGCAAGATTATGCATCTGGTATTCAACGGTAACACGTCCAAAAGCCTCACTTGAAGACAACATAAGTCCAATATCCATCGTCTTCAACAGTTCAGGTACATCATATCGAGCACCAAGAAAACGAACAAACCCACCAAGATCGTGTTCTTTAATATACGAATCCAAGTACTTTTTGTATTCTTCATCAGAGAAACGGCCTATGACATGCAAATAGAAATTTGTTATTCCTTGTTCCTTAAGCAAGCAGATCGCACGTAAGGCTTCCATTTGATTTTTATTTGGTTCCACCCGACCCACCATACATATATTTATAATCGGTGAATCATGCTGCGATTTCAGGTTTTCTTGTGGAGGCAAAATTCCATTATAAACAACTTCTATTATGGAGGAGTCTATTACATGACTAAACGCCTTCTTTATCGCATTTGAGATTGCGACAAATCGGGTTCCTTTTCGGTATATCCATTTTTCATATCGCTCACCCAAGCAACAAACCAGGCCAAAATCTTCTTTGCCAAACTCCCTCAGATGCCACACATGGGGAATTTTCTTTTGCATAGAGAGGTATGCCCCCATATCCGTAACACTGGAATTAGAATGCACTAATTCAAAGTTTTCTTTTCGTAACAACCACATAATATGAATAGCTGTAATTGCATGAAAAACTATGAAATATACACGTTCTATAATAGAGCAACCTTCATGACGCTTAAAACGAGTCATTTTATGCTCTATATAAGGGATTCCATTGCTACGACACTCTGTTGCCAAAGTAACATTCGAATCCATTTTAATACGAGGCATTACGACAAATGGTTCAACGGCATGATACGCCCTAAGTTCTTTTATCATTTGCATCATGCTACGGCTGGCACCAGACATATCTTGTGTATGGGCTAAATATAAAACTCTCATACATTTATACTTTTAAATTTATTGTATGCAGCGGCCATACATGGAATAAAATTACTATACCATAGCGGATAACCTCTGACAATAAATGCTAATATCACAATTGCAAAACTCGCTAGTATTGCCCTTTGGTCAGTGGCAAAACGATAAGTCAACAGATACAATATCGTAACAAGGAAAAGAGCAATAAGACCATTTTCGTATATAAAAACTCGATAGCCACTATTACCGGAATCACCTTTTGGCATTTCACGTCCTAGCCAAATATCAGAGGAAGTCAGGAAACTTTCATATTCACGTTTGAAACTTTCTGTAACACGATTATTACCGACCATTTCCCCACTCTTTTCATCTATTTCCAAACGCATCACGATTAAATTGTAAACCATGTTGTCGCCATCATTATAAATGAACGATCCTGCCCCGATTGATACGACAACCGTTATCGCGAGTAGTATTTTTGCGAATATTTTTCTACGTTGCACCCATGAATTTAAAATTAAAAGAGCCAGAGCAAAAACGTAAGCCGCTAATGAGAATGTAATTAGCGTTGTTATCCAGAGCACAATATTGTACCACCTTTTCCATTGTCCCATTTGGGATAGCAACAACATTATAGTTGCAGTTCCCAGATGTCCTGGTTCCAAAAAGACCGAACTAAAACGTGGAATAATGTCCCACAAAGAGCGGTCGTCTATCATGAAAAAATAGTAATTCGTAAAAGAATACAGGTTTTCGCCAAAAACAGCTCGACCACTGGGAAATGAGAATCCCAACAAATAAAGAATAAAAAATGGAATGGAAACACACATCATGACAGCAAATGACTTGCTTATGAAAGTCATAAGACCAGGAAATTTCGTTGGATTAAGTCGGAATAAGATATAAAATACAAATATATTAAACAATCCAACTATATACCCGTTGATATTTCTATTATTTGTCATTAACAAATAGAGGTTCAACACAACATATACCCCAAAAGCCATATAGAGATCATTTCTCGTATACATATCGTCATTTCGCATAGTACGTGCTATTAGAAAAGAACTGAACAGTAATACTGAAACAATAATTGGAAATTTTGTACCGATAGGCCACAAGAACCAAGGGTTTAAAGATCCCAGAAAAGCGAACAGGAAGCCAATGTATGCCAGCCATACCACAGCCTTATCTTTTGGCACAACAATCCATTGCATCAACGATGATTTCCTAATGTAGAAAATCCTGTTTATTTTTTTTTTATTAAAACAGAATAGCCTATCAAGAAGTTCCATTTTAACAGTTTCTTTTTAATAGTTTTTTTAAGCCCGACCGTTCTTCTTCATTTAAAACATAGAACCATGACATCAAGACTCCACAAAATGCCGTAATTAGTATGTTGACAATAAATCGCAAAGGATGTGAACTTAGCAGCTGAATACCCCATGAAATTGTGAACAAAAAAATCAGCAAAGGGAATATACGGCCAAACACATCACGTAGATAAACTCTGACATTAAGATTACATCTGAAATAAGCATAAGGAATACGCAACATCGCCACAATTGATTCCACTATTATGTATGCCAACATGGCTCCTTGCAATCCAAATCCTAGTTTAAACATACCCCACATCGCAACAATGAGCAGGGCTTTGGGAGTATATATCAAAAGAGTATAGTCACGTATTTTACCCATTGCTTGAACGGCCGTATGAAGTCCGTATGTAGATTGATCCAAGAGCAATGAGCCAAGCATAAACTGGCACAACAAAGGAGTATATGGAGAAACCTCTTTAGCTCCGAGCCAAGCCTGTAACAATGGCATCATTTCTTGCATCATAGGGATGAAAAGCAACGACAAAATTGTCAATATAATCTTACTTTCCTTTTGAGCAAGAAGGAGCATATGGGAATGATCACCAGCACCTTCTGCTTTCATCACTTGCGGGTTCATTGCGTTTAATATAGAACCGGCCAAAAAAGCCACGTTCCCATAAACCTGCTGAGCAATACCATATGCAGCATTTGCGATTGTACCAATGAAATGATTTATCAGGACAGCCAATCCTTGGTTTCGAAAAACGATGGTTGCCGTTCCATATGTTGTCCATCCAGCAAATCCCAATAGGCATTTCATATATGAGCTATCATAATCAAGAAAAAAACGATTTGGACAACATTCCTTAAACTTTATTACAGAATAGAGAAAAAACGCCACAAACTGAGTACAATACACAAGTAACATCATTACTGAATATATCAACAATTTATCTGAGTCCAAATGATACAGGATTATAGCAAAAATCAGTTTCAGAAAGCCATCACCAATCTCTATCAATGATATAAAAACAATGTTCTCTCGAGCAATGAGTATTGCCTTGAATGGTGAAGTGTTGAACGTCACGAACAACATCGCAACAGCTAAAACATATACGGCCATCGCAGTATCATAACGTTCAACCGGAATAGTCAAATACCCAAATAAAACATTTCTGACGGAAAGCATTAGCAACACTAATGTCAGTGATAGTCCAAAATGTAAGAGTACACTATTTGAAAATGTTTTACGTACTGATGATTCGTCATATTGGCCATAACTATACGACAAATGACGTTGAGTCGTCAAAATCATGGCATTCGTAATAAAGCCCAACATGGCAACGATGCCAGATATAAGAGAATAAATGCCGTAATCATCCTGGCCTAGTATTTGGAGAATTAATCGAACCGTATATAACGATAAACAGGTATTTACCAAAGTACGGCTGTACTGTGCTGCCGTATTGACCAGTATTCTCTTGCCTGGAGTCATTTATCAATAATTAGTTTGATAAACAGGAGACATCAACTGAACCATAATATCATGGCGAAGAAGATAAAATGCTGTCACTATCGATGAAAGGAACAACATTGCTACCACAAACAACATACGTTTTGGGCCTTGAGGTTTGACGGGAACACTAGCAGCTTTTAAAATCGTAAAAGCAGGTGTCTGTTCTTGAACTTTTGCCTTTGCAGCCTGATACTGAGTCTGCATAGCATTATAGGTGCTCATTTTGGTCTGTAAATCATTTTCCAATTCATCACGCTCTGAAATATAACTTTGCAAAATGACATTCTGATGGGCATCACAAAATCGATTGTATTGTTGAGCTATAGAATCGTATTCAACCTTTGCATTATCAACTAGTTGTTTATAATATTTTTCATCAATACGGGCTTTACTTGTACGATAATCCGTAATGAATTTCTGCAATCGGACACGTGCAGAGTCTGCTAAAATAGCACACACCAACGGATCTTGTTCCTTTACATTGATTGTAATTACACTAGTCTTCGCATCTACATTACAAGTTATGATATCACAAGTGCTCTTTACCAAGTCATCTTCCAACCTTGACAAATATTTAGGATCCAGCCGTTTATCAGTCCGAATTGGCCGCGATTCTTCGAAAAGGCCTTTGATTTTCTTCATGCTCCAACGCAACGGAGCAAAATAAGGATTCTTCTTGTGATGTTTCAAAATATAATCCAAATAGGTTGTTTCTATCTCTCCATCCTGCGTTTTAACTTGAGTATATAACAAATCAACGACAAACTCATTCGTGGCCATAACATCAGGGTAAAGTTCTGGATAAAAAGCGTCGCTTATATCCATACTACCTATATCAAAACCGAATGAACTCGCTATACTGGACAATGCACCGCCTGATGACTGTCCGCCCAATTCCGGTGCCAATGAAAGCTCCGTTACATATGTTCGAGGCTGGGGCAATATATAGACACACGCCAATATAAAAGTAATTATCCAAACTTTGAAAAATGTTTTTTTTCGTTTCCACAAATCAAGAAAGACAAGCCTTAAATCTATCACGTCTTTTTTTGAACTATCATCTGCCATATCGCTCACAAGATAGAAGATAAATTATTTAATGATACTAATCAATGCCACTACGACACTAGCCAAAGATGCACCACCACTGGCAATGGCCATGATCTCTGCCGTTGTCATACGTTTACCTTGCGTCTTGGTTGGTACGACAATCTCACTTCCTGGTTCTATGGCCTTGCTGCTTCGAGGGTTGACTTTTTCTACGGAACCGTTCATGTAAATGGCATAGACACCGCTCTTTTTCGCTTTGTTTCCATAACCACCGGCACGCTTTATGTAATAGCTCAGTTTCTCGCCCTTCTTATAGTTCAAACTAATAGGATAAGAAACCTCACCACTGATTTTTACCGTGTTACTGAACTGGGGTATAACCAGTTGGTCACCTTCGCGCAACACAATGTCATCTTGCCCGCCGGGATTGGCCAATGCCTTATCCAAATTTACAGCCACTGGATAGGTCGAGCCTAAATCCATTTTCATCTGCAACAGGGTATCTGCCTGATTAAAATTAAAGTCTTTCGCACCTTCCATTGCTTCTTCATATAACTGTATCTGGGCTGCACGCAAGGAACTTTCACGCTGAAGTTTTTCATCAACGGTCATAATACGATTCAAACGAGCACCTTTTGTATATCCCAAAGAGGTAACTCCACCTGCAGCTTTTACTAAATCACTTAAACGATAGTTCTTGTTGGTCATGGAATATTGTCCCTCAAAATTCACGCAACCTGTAACCGTAACATTCATCTGCTCACTGTATGCCGGGCTTTTACGTACAACGACCTCGTCGAATGGCATCAATTTGAAACCATTTTCGTTTATTTTGAAACCGTCCTCCAAAGCAAAACTGAAGGTTTCCGCCATTTCACCGGTATTCTCGGTGGAATTCGGGTCATTCAATCGTCGGAAGACATCTATTTTTGCCATAGAGGCAGCATCTGTCAAGCCACCAGCTTGTAATATCAAGTCCTCTATCGTAGTGTTCTCGGCATATTGATAGGTTCCGGGATATATGACCTCACCTTCTATACGAAGCGTCTGTTCTCCCTTCATATCCACCGTACTGGGAACAAACAGCACATCTCCCTTTTTCAATGGTACATCTGGCACCGAACCGTCCAGAATACCCTCCAGGTTTATAGGAACCATCTCCAGGGTCAAGTCTTCTTTCTGTCTGTGCATCACCGCACGGGTCTTGAATGCGTCTTCACGCAAGCCCTCCACAGCCTGAAGCAACCCCCGAACGGTCTGTATCTCTCCACCTAACTGGAACTGACCGGCATGTTTCACGGCACCACGTACTTCCACCATATTGCTGAAACGAGCTATTACGCTATCCACGAACAGGGAGTCGCCATCCATTACCGTAAATGATCCCATCTTGAATTCGTCCACGGTATGCATGCTGTATTCCCCCGCACCAGCCTTACGGGTCAGACGTACGTTCTTTGTAAATGCATCACCGGTAAACCCACCGCAATATTGCAGCACCTGCTTCACACTCTCCGTACTCTTCATCTCATAGAACATTGGTCGCTTTATCTTTCCACGGACATTGACCAGACATTCGTATGGCCCAACTACGATCACATCGTTATCCTGCAAGCGCACATCACCGGATGTGTTACCGTTCAACAGAAAATCATACACGTCGATGGTTGCTATCTCGCGACCACTACGGAAGACCTTGATATTACGTAACGTACCAATCTCATTGATACCGCCTGCTGCATACAAGGCATTGAACGCGCTGCTCAAGCTGCTCAAAGTATAGGTTCCTGGCACATTCACTTCACCCATTACCTGTACCTGAATACTACGTGTTTCTCCTACGGAAAGACTGAAAGTACAATCCGCATAATATTTACCGAGGGTAGTCTTTAACGTAGAAGTGGCCTGTTGCACGGTCTGACCGACTAACTTTATGGGACCGACCCCCTCTATCACAATAACGCCATCTGGAGAAATCGTGGATTCGAAAGTTTCCTGGCTGGCTCCCCATACATCTACGATGACCTTGTCGCCTGCGCCCAGACGATAATTGACTGGGGTGGCCATATTCTGGTTAGGCTCAAAAGTAAGATTCTCGTTGTTGAAGATGTTACGTCCGAAGACCTGGCTCTCATCTTTGAACATTTCCTGATAGTACAACAGGGAGTCTATATCCAGAAAGCCGATTTCTCCGTTCAACATTTCCTGTTTATCGGCACGGGGAAGAAGACGTTCTTCCTGTTGCTCACGCTTGGAACGTACCAGATAGCCCTTGTCCTTCTGCATTTGATCCAAGGCTTTTTCTTTGTTCGTACGCAGACGGGGCTTTCCGTTATCTTTCTCCTGGGAATTTGTCAAGTCCAAAGCTCCTATCTGTTCCTGCTGGGCTTCGTATTTTTTTCGTAACTTACGGAGTTGTTCTACTGTGACACCCTTCTGTAACAGTTTCGTCACGATGGTTTGCTGGTCAGAACCCTTTGCTTGCTCCTTCTGTACGAACTGCATGATCTTATCGTCGGACATGGACTGGGAAAAAGCACAAAAGGCACTCATTAGGAGTGCCAAGGAAAAACATATTCTGCGAATCATATTAGAACTTTTTTCCATAAAGAATGTAATAGATAGTAGTGAAAATTATTTTGATATCCAACCACAAGGAACGGTTCTTCAGATAATCCAGATCCATCTGCAGGCGGACTAGCATTTTTTCCATCGTATCCGTGTAACCATTGTATATCGTTGCCATCGAGGTTAGACCAGGACGCATCAGATAGATATATTCATAATCAGGATTTTCAGCCATAATCTTGTCGATAAAGAACTGACGTTCGGGACGAGGGCCCACGAAAGACATTTCGCCACGCAACACGTTTACCAGCTGGGGAAGCTCGTCCAGATGATGCTCACGCAGGAACTTTCCTACCGGTGTCAATCTCTTATCTTCTTTGCGAGCCAGCTGAGGACAACCGGAATCTTCGCTGTCCACATGCATCGAACGGAACTTCAGTATATGAAATGGTTTTCCTCTGTATCCGACTCTCTCCTGACGAAAGATGACCGGCCCGTCGTGCTGATGAAAAAGACAAAGATATACAATTAAAAAAACCGGAGAAAGCACAATCAACCCCAACAAAGATGCGATGAAATCAAAGGTCCTTTTTATCGCCCGTTCCATCACATTCATACCATCTGTTATTATCATATCAAAGGATATTTCTTGAATCATTTGAGAGATGTTTGCATTAATTACCAATCAGATTCATTTTATGTTTCTATTGATATTAACTAAAACATCATCAATTTATTGCAAAGGAAACCATTTTTTTTTGAACAGACAAGGATTTTGATGCTGATGTGCATATTTATGCATGCGCTATGAAAAAAGTGAAAAGAACGTTTGCTCGGTTCGGAAATTATATCTATATTTGCACACCGATTTTTTCGGACACATCCGGGGCTGACATGGATTTGACAGCAGGATGATGTGTTGTGTAAGCACGCAGAGAGTTGGCTGCCGCTCTCTATAATCAATGATTGCCGACAGTTTATCTGGCGAAAACAATTACGCTCTCGCTGCCTAGTCGAAGCATAGTAGGCTATCTGGCTTAATCCTGGCACCAGGTGCCGGGACGGGATGTCACTCAAGGGCTGTTGCTCCGAAGCACCTTGGTTCAGTGGCACAGCAAAATCGGAGATAGTCTGGGATGGCCTCGCATTCCGGATGAGATTCAGAGGATAAGGTGCTGGTTGGTGGCCCAGGTCTTGCCCGCACTCGAAAACCAAAGGCTGGGATAAGCGTGTAGAAAGCACAGGGCATCCCTGTTTGGACGAGGGTTCAATCCCCTCCAGCTCCACTTTTAGGGTTACGGAAATAGGTTGTATCATTTACGGCAGGATATTCATTTACACTTTTCTGAAGTTTCCGTTTCCACACATCACAAAATCTCATTTTCCGTATAGGCCAAAAGAATCATGCCGTTTGTCACAAGAAAAAGGGACGGAAATTTGGATGGCAATAAGATATTCATTATCTTTGCGCAAAAGGAAGAAAACAAACGATCACAAATATGAACGAACTTGCATTGAAGTATGGTTGTAACCCCAACCAAAAGCCCTCTCGCATTTTTATGGAAGAGGGAGAATTACCTATCTCCGTTTTGAACGGTCGTCCTGGATACATCAATTTTCTGGATGCCCTGAACAGTTGGCAATTAGTGAAGGAACTGAAAGAAGCAACCGGTTTGCCAGCAGCGGCCAGTTTCAAGCACGTTTCCCCTGCCGGAGCAGCCGTAGGCTTAGCGTTGGACAAGACATTAGCACATATCTATTTTGTGGATGATGTGAAGATACCTTTGTCTCCTATTGCATGCGCCTATGCCCGTGCCCGTGGAGCTGACCGTATGAGCAGTTACGGAGATTTCATTGCCCTGAGCGATACCTGTGACGCAGCCACTGCAACTCTAATAAAGCGAGAAGTGAGTGACGGTATTATTGCTCCAGGGTACACCGAGGAGGCACTGCAAATTCTGCGTGAAAAGCGTAAAGGCACATACAACGTCATACAAATTGATCCCGAATATCGTCCGGCACCCATTGAACGAAAGCAGGTCTTTGGCATCACCTTCGAGCAAGGACGCAATGAAGTATGTCTGAACGATCCAGCTCTTTTTGAGAACATCCCCACGCAGAACAAGACATTCCCTGAGGCGGCCAAACGAGATTTGATGATTGCCCTTATCACGTTGAAGTACACACAGAGCAACAGCGTTTGCTATGTAAAGGACGGACAGGCCATAGGCATCGGTGCCGGTCAGCAGAGCCGTATCCACTGCACCCGTTTGGCTGGCAACAAGGCCGACATCTGGTGGCTTCGCCAAAATCCGAAAGTTATGAGCTTACCCTTCCTGGCCGACATTCGCAGAGCAGACCGCGACAACACCATTGATATCTATATCAGCGACGACTACATGGATGTACTAGCCGACGGAGAATGGCAGAAATTCTTTACAGAGAAGCCCGAGCCACTCACACGCGAAGAGAAAAAGGCCTGGATTGCCCAGAACACTGGTGTTTGCCTAGGAAGCGATGCATTCTTCCCCTTCGGGGACAATGTGGAGCGCGCCCATAAGAGTGGTGTGGAATACATCGCCCAAGCAGGCGGCAGCGTTCGCGACGACCATGTCATTATGACCTGCGACAAATACAATATCGCCATGACATTCACTGGTGTCCGTCTATTTCATCATTGATGTCCTATGAGTACTTTCGGAGGAGATGATATTGACCTGGTCATCCAAAACGGCATTACCTTTCGCGGTAGTCCCAAAAAAGAAAAATCGGCCAACGAAACCAAGGTAAAGACCAAGGCTAAAAAGAAGCAATACATTACCGGAGCACATGGTTCCGACTCGGCCAAGAAGAAAGCAGATATCCGCAGAAGACGGGCTAACCGCCATAAAGGTGGACTGTCATAAGTACAACTACATTTTGCCCTTCGCATATCAAATCGGGTAGGAGGTAAATGCTAATCATAAAAGGCATTTGCCTACTACTTTCGCATTTACCGACCTCCCACACCACCGTACGTGCCGTTCGGCATACGGCGGTTTCGCGCTTTCTCATCTCACGATGTGTGGCAAGTTGT
>JAZLIY010000059.1:0-7332 GCA_045617645.1 Bacteroidaceae bacterium
TAGGACGGAATCCGACAATAGACTGGGAGTGATGATATTCCGAGGGATGGCTGAAAACAACTTGCCACACATCGTGAGATGAGAAAGCGCGAAACCGCCGTATGCCGAACGGCACGTACGGTGGTGTGAGAGGTCGGAAAACGAAAGTAGGAAGAAAACTACTTCGTTTTCCTCCTACCCGATTCTCGTATATCGAATGGTTAAATGTTTTTCACCCGTACCAGATATTCAGCTATCTGCACGGCATTCAGGGCAGCCCCCTTCTTTATCTGGTCTCCTACGAGCCAGAAGGCCAATCCGTTAGGGTTGGCCAGATCTTTACGGATGCGACCGACAAAGATGTCATCTTTTCCAGCCAGGAAGAGAGGCATGGGATAGACCTTGTTGGCAGGATCGTCCATCAGCTGCACACCTTCTCCTTCGCGGATGGCCTGTGCAAAAGCCTCTGGGCTGACGGGCTCTTCCGTTTCCACCCACAGGGCTTCGCTGTGGCTACGTAGGCTCGGTACGCGAACGCACATGGCACTGCATACGGCATCGGTATGCATGATTTTCTTTGTCTCGTTGAACATCTTCATCTCCTCCTTGGTATAGCCGTTGTCCGTAAAGGAGTCGATTTGTGGAATGACATTGTAGGCCAGCTGATAGGCAAACTTGTTTACCGTAACAGGTTTGTTGTCCAGGACTTCACGGTATTGCTGTTCCAATTCCGCCATGGCAGCTGCACCCGCTCCACTGGCAGCCTGATAGGAGGATACGTGGATGCGACGGATATGGCTCAGCTGCTCCAGGCATTGCAGAACGACCACCATCATGATCGTGGTGCAATTCGGATTGGCAATGATGTTACGAGGGCGGTTCAGGGCATCCTCGGCATTGCATTCGGGCACAACCAGAGGCACATCCTTGTCCATACGGAAGGCACTGCTGTTGTCTATCATTACCGTACCGTATTTCGTTATGGTATCGGCGTATTCCAGGCTTGTACCACCTCCGGCACTGGTAAAGGCAATGTCAACACCACGAAAATCATCGTTGTGTTGTAGTAGTTTAACCTCTATTTCCTTACCGCGGAAGGTATATTTCCGCCCGGCACTTCGTTGACTGCCGAAAAGCAGAAGTTCATCGATATGGAAATCTCTCTCTTCAAGTACGCGCAGGAATTCTTGTCCTACGGCTCCACTTGCACCAACAATAGCTACTCTCATAATCTTTTATAAAATAAATTTTCACCGGCAAGGCTTGCTGATGATTAATTTCATCTGCAAAAGTAGTCAAATTCTTGCGAATATGGAAGGATGAGGGCGATTATTCGATAAAAATGTCGTATCTTTGTGGCAAAATAGTTCTTTTTTCAACGGAACTCGTAAAATAAATGACACTTGCAATCTTGCTTTTATCTCAAGCACAAGCATTGGTGACCGACCCCACCTGGATCTTTTTCCTGGTTCTGGCCATCATTCTTTTGTCGCCTTTGTTGTTGCGTCGATTACATGTGCCGCAGATCATAGGCCTTATCCTGGCCGGCATCTTGGTTGGTCCTTTCGGTTTCAATATCCTGGAACGCGACAGCTCCTTCCAGTTGTTCGGACAGGTTGGTATCTATTACATCATGTTTCTTGCAGCCCTGGAGTTGGATATGGGCAGTGTGCGTCATTATGGGAAGCGCGGTTTCCAGTTCGGATTCCTCACGTTTCTCGTACCCTTCGTGTTGGCCTTTCTGTCAACTCGATTCCTTTTGGGGTACGAGGCGTTGACCTCGCTCATGCTCTCCTGCATCTTGTCTTCCAGCACGCTGATAACCTATCCCATCGTGAGCCGCTATGGTATGGGGCGTCATCGGACCGTTGTCATCAGCGTTGTGGCCACGGCATTTGCCACCTTTGCCGCCTTGCTCGTCTTGGCCGTTGTTGTGGGGTGGAGGAATCCCGAGGCATCCCCATGGACCTGGTGCCTGTTCTTCCTGAAATGTGTGCTGTATGGTGCGTTTGTCGTCCTCGTCTATCCCCGTTTGGGCAGATGGTTCCTTCGCAGGAACGACGACAGCGTCCTCCAGTTCATCTTTATCCTCGCCCTGGTCTTCCTGAGTGCAGCTCTGGCGGAGCTGGTGGGATTGGAAGGCTTGCTGGGCGCGTTCCTTGCCGGATTGGCCGTGAATGGACTTATTCCCCATACCAGTCCTTTGATGACGCGCATCGAATTTGTGGGCAATGCCCTCTTCATCCCTTATTTCCTGATAGGTGTAGGTATGATCATCGATGTGCGCATCATGTTCAACGACCTGTCCGCCCTGGGCACTATGGGGCTGATTGTTTTCGTGGGCACCCTGGGCAAGTTCCTTGCCGCTCTGTTGATGAATCTGTTCTCCCGCGGGAGCAAGGCATCTGGTATGCTGATGTTCGGTTTGACGAACGCCCATGCAGCCGGAGCGCTTGCCATCGTGATGATTGGTACGGATCCCGAAGTGAACCTGATGGACGGTACGTTGCTGAACAGTACCGTCATGCTCATCCTGTTCTCGTGCATCATCAGTTCTTTTGCCACCAGTTACGGTGCCCGCAAGCTGGCTTTGAGCGACACCTCCCTGGCCGAAAACAAAGGTTCTTACCATGGCAAGTGCCTTGTGACGTATTCCCAGGAGAAGAACGTGGACCTGATGACGCAACTGGCCATCCTTATCCGCAATCCATACATACCCGACAGCTTGATGGGCCTTTCCGTAGCCTTCGACGACGAGAACGGCGACAACCATCGACAGGGGAAATCCATGTTGGAAAAGGCCCGTTTCATTGCCGCATCGGCAGACGTGAACATGGCCACCCTTTCGCGTGTCAGCACGAATATCGCCAGTGGCATCCTGCATACGCTCAAGGAATACGACGTTGGCGAGGTCATCGTGAACCTTACGGATCGTGAGACAGGTATGGCCAAGGCCTCCCTGGGCAATGTCATCGACACCATCCTGAGCGGTTCGCACCGCGAGGTGATGGCGGTTCGCGCCATTGTGCCTCCGGGCACCTGGCGACAGGTGGTGATTGTCGTTTCCCAGAAAGCGGAATACGAAGTCGGTTTCTATAAGTGGCTCGAACATCTGTGCCGTATCGGAGAGCAGACAGGGTGCCGTATGGAGTTCCATGCCCATCCGGACACCTTGAAGTACGTGAATGGCTATATGCACCAGAAGCACCCCAACGTGCGCGTCTCCTATGTGAACATGATGAAGTGGACGGATTTCGGCAAGCTGTATAATCAGTTGGGTTCGGATCAGCTGCTGGTTGTCGTTACGGCCCGTCCCGGGTTCATCTCCTACCATACGAAACTGGATTCCCTGCCCATGCAGATTCACAAGTATTTCGCCCGTACGAACGTCATGCTCCTCTATCCCGACCAGTGGGGCGATCCGTTGGAATCCGTTTCCATTTTTGCACCGAATGGCAAGGCCGTCACCCGCGAGCCACGTTCCCTTGCCGCATGGTTGGAGAGGAAGATATTCAGAATATAATGTCAGGAAACATGATACAGATATTCAATATAACAAAAAGTTTCGGAGAGTTGCAGGTCCTTCGCGGCATCAACCTGGAGATAGGGGATGGCGAGGTCGTAAGTATCGTAGGTCCCAGTGGGGCAGGTAAGACGACCCTCTTGCAGATTATGGGTACGTTGGACAAGGCCGATAGTGGTCAGGTCATCATCAATGGCGAGGACGTCTCCCGGTTGAGCGAGAAGAAGCAGGCCCATTTCCGCAATCGCCACATCGGTTTTGTCTTCCAGTTCCACCAGCTGCTGCCCGAGTTCACCGCCCTGGAGAATGTTATGATACCCGCCTTCATCGGTGGGATGGGCAGGAAGGAGGCACGCGAGCGTGCCGAGGAACTTCTCTCCTTCATGAACCTGTCGGCCCGTGCCGGTCACAAGCCCAACGAATTGTCCGGTGGCGAAAAGCAACGTGTGGCAGTGGCACGTGCGTTGATCAATCGTCCGGCCGTGGTGCTTGCCGATGAACCCAGTGGCAGTTTGGACACCCAGAACAAGGAAGAGCTGCATCGCCTCTTCTTCGACTTGCGCGACCGATACGGCCAGACGTTCATCATCGTCACCCACGACGAAGAGCTGGCTCGCCAGACCGACCGTACGATTCACATGAAAGATGGCGTTATTGTGGGATGAATTTAAGTATGCATTTTTTGAATTGAAAAGAATGGATTTAGGCAGAATGAATGACCTGGTAGTGGTCAAGAAGGTAGATTTCGGATATTATCTGGATGGTGGTGCCCGCGATGGTGAAATCCTGTTGCCTCAGGGCGAGGTTACCACCCCCATCGAGGTCGGTCAGAAGATACAGGTCTTCATCTATTTGGACAAGGACGAGCGTCTGGTGGCCACCATGCGTCAACCCCTGGCACAGGTGGGCGATTTTGCCTACCTGGAAGTGGCATGGGTCAACAACTTTGGTGCCTTCCTCAACTGGGGCTTGCTGAAAGACCTGTTTGTCCCGTTCCGGGAGCAGAAGATGAAGATGCAGAAGGGTCAAAGCTACATCGTCTATCTGCATATCGACGAGGAGAGTTACCGCATCGTTGCCACGGCAAAGGTCGATCGCTATCTCGACCGCGAATATCCCCCCTATCGTGTGGGCGACAAGGTCAGCATCCTCATCTGGCAGAAGACGGAACTGGGATTAAAGGCCATTGTGGACAATCGGTATGCCGGATTGCTCTACGACGACCAGGTCTTCCGCGATATCCGCACCGGCGACCGTATGGAGGCCTACATCAGCCAGATACGGCCCGATGGCAAGATAGACCTGAGCCTTCAGCGTTTCGGTCAGGATGCCGTCCAGGACTTCTCCGAAGTGCTGCTCCGGTACGTCCGGGAGCAGGGTGGACATACCCCATTGTGCGATAAAAGTCCGGCCGAGGAGATATATGCCACCTTTGGTGTCAGCAAGAAAATCTTCAAGAAGGCAGTCGGCGACCTCTACAAACGGCACCTTATCGACATACAGCCGGATGGCCTGAAACTGGTATAGGAATAAAAAAGTGTGTTATGATAAAGTTTTCATCTCATAGAATCGGGATTGTTTGTGTGTTGCTGGCCGGTGTCTTGCTCGGTTGCCACCACCGCGAAGAGGATTTGCAGCAATTGGTATCGTTGGACAACCTCATTTATACCGCTCCAAGTATGGTCTTGACTCAGTTGGACAGCATAGATGTGGCCATACCCCTTTCCCGCCGCGACCGCATGCACCTGGAACTGCTGCGCGGAGTAGCCATGAACAAGGCCGACAGCCTATTCACCACCGACTCCGTCATGCTGAAGGTAGTTGACTATTACGACCGCCATGGTTCCGCCAACGAGCGGATGCAGGCCCACTACACCCTGGGGTGCGCCTATCGCGACATGGGCAACGCCCCCCGAGCCGTCGCCTGCTATCAGGAGGCAGCCCATTGCGCCGACACCCTGAGCCTGGATTGCGACTATCCCACTCTCATGAGGGTACATTCCCAGATGGCAAACATCTATAAACTACAAAGCCTCTACGATGAAGCAATGCAGGAAATGGCCATTGCTGAGAAATATTGCTGGCAGATGGGCGATACGCTCTCTGCGATTGCTATAGAGGGTAACATTTGCACAACATTATATAATATAGGCGATTTTGATAAGTGTATCGTGCGAACCACCCAACTTTACGACAAATGTAAAAGCCTGGGATTTGCCGACAAAGCGGCTTTAAAATGTCTCAATTTGGCACGATGCTATATAGAAAAAGGAGAATACGACATAGGCAAGGCTTATTTGGATAAATATGAAACTTGTTCCTATTTTTACACACACCCGGAACGAATAGAAGGTGGTCTTACGCCCTTTTATATAAACAAGGGAAATTACTATCGATACATTGGAAAGTTGGATTCTGCCGAATATTGTTATCGAAAAGCAATTCCCAATATGGATTTGGCGAACAATGACGTGTCTGTTTTCCGAGGGCTACAAGAAATTTATACCATAAAGAATCAACCAGACTCTATCAGGAAATATACGGCTTTGTTCTCAGATGCAAAAGAACGGCAATTTAATGTCGCAATTTCAGAGGCTACAAAGCGTATGAAATCATTGTTCGATTATACGGTAGAACAGGACATAGCACAACGAAAGACCGAGGAAGCAGCCCGTACTTGGGTGTACGTCCTGGTTCTCGCCCTCTGTGCTTGCGGTCTCTTGGCCCTGGTCTTGTACGTCCTTTATCGGAAGACACGCAAGGAGAAGGAACTGAATGTCGTACAGTTTCAGTTGCAAAGGACGATGGAGCAGTATCGGGAAACGGAAGACCGTCTCCAATACTATATGGACGAGAAGGAAAACCTGGACAGCCTCCTGTCCCAGTCCTCCGAGGAAATCACCCAGCATCAGCAGGAGAAAGAGCGTATTGCATACCAGTTGGAGCAGACCAATCAGGAACTGGAGCGGCTTGCTCGGGAAGTGCAGAGTCAGCAAAGTCTTATCCTGCATCAAAAGGGAGAGATAATGTCCCTAAACAGTGTGCTTGATGCAAATGACCCGACGAAAAGACATGCGCTTCTTTCTCTCAGTGCCGTTGTGCGTCGGTTCCGGGATTCCCTCTATAAAAGGAAAATGGAGCTGGGCAAGGATGACTGGCATGAATTGGATGTCGTTATTAGTAATCAATTCCCCATGTTTATCAGCAAAATATCCACCGTAGGCAATCTGCAACCCAACGAATACCGCATTTGTCTGTTGGTAAAGGCCGGCTTCGAGCCCTACGAGATAGATTCCCTCTTGGGCAAGCAGCACTCCTACGCCTCCAACCTTCGGAAACGCCTCCACACAAAGGTCTTCGGTGCGAATGGAACCGCTGCCGAATTCGACCGTAAAATCCGTCTGATGGGCTGATGCCATACGGCCCTAATTACCTTTTTCTGTATATAATGCTTTTTCCGTCCTCGTCTGTCATTTTTTCCATTACACTTCTCCAGTCATTTTTCTGTCACTGTCTGAAAATATGTTTTGTAAGTAGCTGAACGACAATATAATATATTCTCGTTTTAGTCTTCGGTCACTTTTCTGTCACTTTTTGAAATTGTGAGTTTTTGTGCATTATTTCGAGAACAAATAATTTTGCACCAACACAAACATAAAAGAACAACAAAATGGAAAAAAGAAATTATTTAAATGATTATCCGTAATTAGGTGATGCTTTTTTGTCGGATTCAAAAATTATCCGTATCTTTGCAGCACAAATTATGGAATAATGAAGCTTCTTGAATTCAATAAAAAGTTTGGCACAGAGGAAGATTGCGTGCAGTATTT
>JAZLIY010000060.1:0-5339 GCA_045617645.1 Bacteroidaceae bacterium
GGGAGAGGTGGGCATCATGAGGGCGTTCGGAGCCACACGCCCACGGGTGATGCGTATGTTCCTGCAAGAGGGGTTCATCCTGACCACCCTGGCGGTACTCATCGGCATAGCCATCTACTTCAACTATGCCATCTCCCACGATTTCCCCACGGAAGACATCTACATGGACATAGAGGAATTCCGACCGTCCGGCATGGCAAGACCTTGGTATGTAAACTTCTCCACCCACTTCGCCGTGGTGAGCATAATTATCTATCTATTGCTCCTGGCCGTAGTGAGCATCGGCATAGCCATACCGGCATGGAAAGCCAGCCGCACGAACATCGTGGATACGCTGAAATAGGATAAAAACGAAAACGACATGAACATCAGACAAACATTCAACACCATCCGGCAGGAGAAGCTCTTCTCCACCATCTACATCGTGGGAACGGCACTGGCCATCACCTCCGTTACGATGGTTGTCATTTATCTGTATAGTCAGTTGGCAGACATTGCACCTGAAACGAACCGGAGCAAAATATACTATATGGGCTGTGTCAGCGTGACCAAAGAATCAAAAAACGGCTCGTCGTCCATGCCCCTTGCCCTTTATTCACCAGAAGCATTGGAGAACATCTTCTTCAAGCTGAAAAACACAGAGCTGATAAGTGTTGCCTTGACTCGTCAAAGCAACACCATGGTGTCTGCCCCTACGCATCAGGAGGAACATTCGGCACAAGCCAAATATACCGACACGAATTTCTTCCGTCTGTATCAGTTCCGATTCCTGGACGGACGACCGTTTACCCAGGAAGAACTGGATGGAGGAGAGCATGTGGCCGTGATTACGGCACAGATTGCCCGCAAACTGCTGGATAGAACAACGGACATCGTAGGTGAAACCATCTTCCTGCGTGGCCAGTCCTACCGAATCTGTGGTGTCGTGGAGGATGTCAGCCCTGTCTGTCGCAATGCCTTCGCCCATCTGTACATGCCCTACACAGCAAACGAGAACTGGGAATATGCCATGGACTGGCTGAACTCCTATGTGGGAAGATTTGAAGTCACCCTGCTTCCAAAAGAAGGAAAGGAGGATGCCGTGAAAGATGAAATACGCGAGGCTTTTGAACGGCTCAACACCTTCCTGGCACAGGATGACAAGGTGAAAGTGACCTTCGACATCAAAGATGCGCCCTACAACAGATACGAATGGCTTACCCATAAATACGGTGACGACGGCTCCACCACTGCCACCAGAGACATGACCAGGAAATACTTGATGATTTTCTTTGCTTTACTTTTTGTTCCTGCATTGAATCTGAGTGGCATGGTGGGTAGCCGTATGCTGGACAATGCACACGAGACGGCGGTAAGAAGGGCATTCGGTGCCTCACGGAGCCGATTGTTGGGCGAGGTCATCTACAACAACCTGAGCCTGACGCTGTGCGGTGGCATCCTGGGCATCATCCTCTCGTGGTTCATTGTCTTCACACGATTCGGATATTTCCTGTCCATGATGCATATATGTGACACCGGGGATTTTAATCCGGTCCTCAACCACCATGTACTCTTTGCTCCCAGCATCTTCCTGGCGACATTCCTGTTCTGTGCTCTGCTGAACCTGGCGGCAGCCCTGATTCCCGTCTGGTGGAACCTGAGGCGACCGATTGTGGATTCCCTGTCAAACAACGAACAATAAACGCCTACGGTATCCGGCATCCAAAACGATAGTGGACGAACTTGAATACTATAATAGTACATTAGAATTATGAAATACATTAAGGGTTTTTTCTGGCTGTTCATCGAATTGGTGAGTGTATCGTTCTTTTGTTGGATGATATTAGACGAACCCATCGTATCGCTCTACAACAGATTCCGCCCTCTGGGTTACGAAACAGAGCATCTGATGGTGGCACAGGTGGAAAACTACGAGCGCCAGGCAAGTGATGAAGAGGTAGCGGATCGCAACCGCCAATTGGCAGAACGGCTGGAGCAACTGCCGGAGGTATCGACCGTTACCATCATGGGTAAAAGCGCATTGCTCAATTCTAACACGGGAAGGATGTCCTTCTCCGTCCGAGACACCACGAAAGAACAGCTTATGGTATCGGCCTTCGACTGTGGCCCCGAACATTTCTTTCACACCATGGGGTTCACGCCTGCCGAAGGAACTTCCATCGAATCCTTGGATGCTGCCAAGGAGGGCGTGGTGCTGACCCGTTCGTTGGCTGAATACCTGTTCGGGAGCGTCCACTGCCTTGGAAAGCACACGAGCGACGGGAATGTAGCCGGAGTCATTGAAGATGTACGTGCCGACCTAACGCAGCCCTTCGCTGATGTCATTTTCAATTACACGAACCATGCATCATATACCACCAACAACATACTGATACGTCTGAAAGAATCTGCCGACCCAAGACTATTCCAGAAGAAGTTCGAACAAGACTACAAATACCAGTTGAAGATAGGTCCGCAGTTCCTCCGACACATCAATGGCATGAACGAAGAGGGGGTTAGCTTTTTCCGAAGACACACAAGCGAACAGGATATACCTCTGATCGGAGGAGGCATTTTTCTACTCAATGTATTACTGGGTACAATCGGAACCTTTTGGATTCATACGAGAAAGCGCATGCAGGAGATAGGCGTACGCAGAGCATTCGGAGCAACCAAGTCGCACATCCACAGGATGCTGCTGGGTGAGGGATTCGTCCTGACCTCCCTGTCGGTAATGCTGGGATGCCTGGCCTATTTCAACATAGCCGTGAAAAACGGCCTTTCCCAATGCACGAAAAGCCCTATCTGCGACCTGTGGTTTACCAACTTCTCCACCCACTTCGCCGTGGTGAGCATAATTATCTACCTGTTGCTCCTGGCCGTAGTGAGCATCGGCATAGCCATACCGGCATGGAAAGCCAGCCGCACGAACATCGTGGATACGCTGAAATAGGATAAAAACGAAAACGACATGAATATCAGACAAACATTCAACACCATCCGGCAGGAGAAGCTCTTCTCCACCATCTACATCGTGGGAACGGCACTGGCCATTACCTTCACCATGATACTGAGCATCATCTATTACATCCATCTGGCGGACATCTATCCCGAAAAGAACCGTAGCCGGACGGCTTACATAAACTCAAACGTACAAAGCCTCGTCGGGGATGAGAGAGCAATTACGGTTTGCTGGTTCTCGGAGTTTGATGCAGAGGACTATTTCTACAAGTTGAAGAACGTGGAAGTCGTATCTGCAAGCTATGTCAGAGG
This sequence comes from Bacteroidaceae bacterium, assembly GCA_045617645.1. GTDB lineage: Bacteria > Bacteroidota > Bacteroidia > Bacteroidales > Bacteroidaceae > Physcousia. The sequence goes on from JAZLIY010000060.1 coordinate 3,253, forward strand.
GGATTTTGGTGATAATCATCACAAATACATTAAAACCCTCAACGGGCACAAACGTGTCATCGACATGGGTACGGATCCCAATTTCTTCCGCATCTACCCATACAAGTTCCTGAACGGGAAACCTTTTACCTGGGACGACCTGCATACCAACCAACCTACGGCCGTCATCACAGACAGATTGGCCGCCGACATCTTCGGTCCAGAGGCAGATGCCGTGGGACAAGAGTTCAGAATGAGCGGCAGAAACTACCGTGTATGCGGTGTGGTAAAGGGAGGGAGCAGTCTGCTGGAACATAGTTATGCCGAGGTCTTCGTACCCTATCTGTCTCACATACAAGATGAAGATTTTGCAGCAAGGTATCGTTCAAGCCATATCGGAAGTCTGGAAATAACGTTTATGGTCAAGGACAACGAGCAACTGCAAGCGCTAAAGAAGGAACTGGAGGAAATACAGCGTATCTGGGCCGTAACGGACAAACCAGATTATGCCGGAAACACCCATACGTATCACTTCGTGGAAAAATCCTTCTGCACCCATACCAACGCAGCCATGCTCCGGGCAACCGGTTCGGAAGTCCACATACAAGAACAAACCACGGAAATCGGACATATCAATATGGAGAACCTCTGGCACATCCTGTTTGTATTGCTCGTACTGCTCGTGGTTCCCGCCGTCAACCTGTGCGGCATGGTGACCAGCCGTATGGAGGAACGTATGGCTGAACTGGGTGTCAGGAAAAGTTTCGGTGCCAGCCGTGGTACGCTCTTCCGCCAGATTCTGTCGGAGAACCTGACGCTGACCCTCTGTGGCGGCATCCTGGGCTTGCTGCTCAGCTGGATAGCATTAGGCACAGGACGTGTGTGGCTGTTCAGCTTGTTCATGAACCCTGTGGTGGTAAGCGAATGTCCCGACCTGACAGGCAGTATGCTCTTCTCGCCCCTCATCTTCCTGGCGGCCTTCCTGCTGTGTTGCATACTGAACCTGCTGGCAGCCTTGCTCCCTGCCTGGTGGAACCTGAGAAAACCGATTGTGGAATCTATGATGAGAGAAAAATAAACAGCCCACGCGCTGGGCGATATAAGATGTTAAGATTATGAAGAATATATTGAGAAACCTATGGAATCACCGCAGCCAGAATGTATGGCTGTTCGTGGAGCTGATTATCGTTACCGTAGTAGCATGGATGGTACTGGATACCGCCATCGTATGCCGTTCCATACGCAATATACCCGATGGATTCGATGCCGACCGACTAGTCTTTATCAAGGCAGAATATGAAAAGACGAGCGAAAAGAATCAACCAATCCTCAAAGAGTACTTTTTACAAATGGACGAGGTAGAAGACCTATGTACCGTCACCGAAGAACCGTATGGCACCTCATTCGAATTTTCGAATTCCACCATTGTCGTTGACAATGATACCGCAAGTGTGCGTAAATACGAATTGATTCCAGGTGAAAAGTTCTTCGAGACCTATGGCATACCCGTGCTGGACGGCAGTGTGACAGAGGGCGACTGGCATCCGGAACCCGAAAAAACAGTCGTGCTGACCAAGAGTTTTGCCCAAAGGATGTTCAACAGAACGGATGTTGCGGGGAGGAAAATACATATAGTGACATATAATTACTACAACGGCAACAAGGGTGAGTGGGTTGAGCATCGCATCCAGGCGGTAGTGGAGGACAGCAAATCCAGCACCTACGAATACAATCCATGCGGAATATTCTTGCCAAAAGCCAGTTTATGGTCACGATATTATGTACTATTACGTCTGAAAGAAGGTGTCAATCCTCGTCGTTTCCTGGAAGCCCATAGACCGGAACTGGACGCAGAACGCATAAACGGAAGTTATGTTACTCTTTACGGGGGTCGAACATTTCAGCAGTATCGAGAAGCCAATAACGCCAAAGAGAAAGAGGAAAAGGAGTACCGCATGAACCTGCTCCTGTCTTCGTTCTTCCTGATAAGCGTGTGTCTGGGCACCATAGGAGCCTTCTGGAAACAGATGCAACGCCGAACGGGAGAGGTGGGCATCATGAGGGCGTTCGGAGCCACACGCCCACGGGTGATGCGTATGTTCCTGCAA
>JAZLIY010000061.1:0-19034 GCA_045617645.1 Bacteroidaceae bacterium
TATCTTTGTGTCGAAAATGAGAGTCATTGGTATAAAAGAGGTCGATTTCGTGGTGCAGAACCTTGGCCGTGCTCAGGTTGTCCATCATTGGGGAAACAAGGATATTTCATCTCCCTTTGTGCGCATTTATTATGTTATAAAGGGTAGGGCATGGCTTCATCTTCCGAGCTGCGATGTGGAGGCGACGCCAGGTCACATGTATATGGTTCCCCCTCATGTGCCGCATGATTATGAGTGCGATCCGGGATTCGGATTCTACTATCTTTTTGCTACGCCTCAAATGCGGACGGACATTTTTGACTTGTACGAATTTCCCGTTGAGGTGCGTTCCAATGAAGCGGCCAGACTCCTGTTCGAAAACTACTGTAGTCTGTACCCTTTCCTGCATTTGCCCTCTGAAACGGCCCGTGCCTTTGACCTGCATCCTGCCTATAATGATTATACGGCAGCCTTTCGTCAGATGCAACCTTTTGAACGGTTGCAACTCTATGGGTTGACGCTCATCATCTTTTCTTATTTCCTGAAACGTGCCTGCATGAGAAACGAAGTGGCCGATGCCCGTATGATGGATTTGATAATGTATATTCATAATCATGTGAACGAGCGCATTACGGTGGAAATGCTTGCCGAACGTGCCTGTCTGACTAAGTCCTACCTGATACGTGCCTTTAAGGCTGCCTTGGGCATCTCTCCGTTACAGTTTATCAATCGGAAAAAGGTACAGGAAGCACAAACCTTGTTGCTGACCACGGACAAAAGCGTGACTGAAATCTCGCATGCTTTGGGGGTTGCGGACGAATCCTATTTCATTCGCTTGTTTCGAAAGGCTTTGGGCGTGACTCCACAAGAGTATCGGACACAGTTGAGATAGGACTATAAAAGAGCGTAATAGGACAAAATAGGCTAAATAAGTCGGATTTGTCTAAATTTTATAGGATTTTATTTCAATACGCAGGCTTTTTGCCTACCTTTGTACTGCAAAATCACTAAAAGAAAAAGGTATGAAAAAAAGAATTGTTGTTGCCCTTATGGCAATGGGCGTGTTTAATGTGGCACAAGCAGGTGGCCTGCTTACTAATTCAAATCAGAGCGCATCTTTCTTGCGTAACCCAGCCCGTGAGGCTGTAATTGACGTGGATGCCTTATATACGAATCCTGCCGGTGTGGCTTTTATGGACAAAGGCTGGCACTTCGGACTTACGGGCTTCAATGCTCATCAGCATCGCGATGTGGTGACGACCTTCCCGCTTTTTGCTGCAAATATGGAGCGTCCGGGCGAGACGAGCCACCGTTTCTATGGTGATGCCCTGGCCCCTGTGGCTCCTTGTTTCCAGGCCGCCTACGTTTGGGACAAATGGACGGTAGGACTGAACTATGCCTTCGGAAGCGGTGGCGGACGTTGCGAATACAAGGAGGGTATCGGAAGCATTGAATCGGCCTATTCGGCTTTGTTGCTCAATGCCATGCAGCCTTATGGAGTAGATGGCTATTCAATGGATGCCTATATGAAGGGCGGAATTTATCATTACTGTGTTTCTTTGGGAAGCAGCTATAAAATATCCGAGACATTGAGTGCTGCTGCTGGCTTACGGGCCGTTATCGTGCGGAATAATTATATTGGTCATGTCAACAATATTGGTCTCTATCAGAAAGGAGTCCGGAATGAGATGCTTAGCGCCATGACATCTCCTTACGACATCAGTTTGGACAACCATCAGAAAGGGCTTGGCTGGACACCTTATCTCGGTTTGGACTGGAAACCCAACGAACATTGGAACTTTGCTGCAAAATATGAATTCAAGACACGTGTCCGTCTGGAAAACAGCAGCGAGATAACGGCTCCGGAAGCAGCAAGTGCAGTCCTTGCCCAGTTCGACGAGAAACAGAACAAGTCGATAGCCGATGACGTACCTGCCATCCTGACTTTTGGCGTCATGTATTCACCCATAGAGAACGTCCGCGTGTCTGCCGGATGGCATTATTACTTTGACAAGCAGGCCACCAAATTCAACCATAACGAGAAGAACATCGACAAGGGCTCCATGGAATTTACCGCTGGTGCAGAATGGGATTGCCTGAAATGGCTGACCGTCAGCGCCGGTTGGCAATGTACTCGTTATCGCCTGAAAGATGCCTACCTGTCCGACATGAATTACAATTGCAGCAGCAACCTCTTCGGCTTCGGCGCAAGGTTTCATGTAACGGATTTCTGTAGCATAGACCTCAGCTATATGAAGAACTTCTACCATCGTCGTGATGTCGTTTCGCAGGTGGGTCCTTTGCCAAAGACGGATCATTACGTGCGTGACAACTATACTTTCGGCTTGGGCGTGAACTTCGATTTCTGATGTCGGCAAGTTGCCAAGAAACGCTATTTTTTCCCCTGTCTTTCAGATTATAATCTGAAAATTTGCCTGTTAGAGAAAAAATCAGTACATTTGTTCTCATTATGAGAAACAAACTATTTTTCGTGCTGCTTTTTATGGCAGTCAGCATGTTGGCTCAGAACCCCAAGCGCGAGTTCCGTGGAGCCTGGATTCAGTGTGTGAATGGACAATGGCAAGGTATGAGCCGCGATAGAATGCAGGAAACCTTGACCTATCAGTTGGATGAACTTCAGAAGGATGGAATCAATGCCATCTTCTTTCAGGTACGTGCAGAAGGCGATGCGCTTTACGATAGTGCATTGGAGCCTTGGAGCCGGTTCCTGACAGGACAGCAAGGACGTGCCCCTGAACCCTATTGGGATCCTCTGGCCTGGATGGTGGAGCAATGTCACGCACGCCAGATGGAGATCCACGCATGGATCAACCCTTTCCGTGCCAAGACGAAGACAACTTCGCAGCTTGCCAGTACGCATGAATATGCAGAACATCCCGATCGTTGTTTCAGTTACGACGATCTTCTCATCTTTGATCCAGGATTGCCTGAGAACCGAGATTATATCTGTCAGGTAGCATGTGACATCGTTGCCCGTTACGACGTAGATGGATTGCACATGGATGATTATTTCTATCCTTATCCGGTAGCAGGTCTGACTATTCCAGATGATGCCTCTTATGCCCTCTATGGCAACAACATGGATCGTGGGGACTGGCGTCGCCAGAATGTGAACCTGTTCATGAAGCAGATGCATGAAAGCCTGACGGCCGTGAAGCCCTGGATAAAGTTCGGTGTCTCTCCTTTCGGTATTTATCGTAATGCACGCGTAGATCCGGACGGAAGCGCAACGAATGGCTTGCAGAACTATGATGACCTGTATGCCGATGTGATGGCTTGGATAAACAATGGCTGGGTGGATTATAATATTCCACAGGTATATTGGGAGATAGGCAATCGTGCAGCAGATTACGAAACACTGGTACAATGGTGGAGCGCACACGCAGGTGATCGCCCCCTGTATATAGGACAGGATGTCGAGCGTACGATAAAGCATCCCGACCCAACCAATCCCCAGACGCATCAGATGGCACGTAAATATGCCTTGCAACGTGGTCTGCCAGGTATTTACGGCAGTTGCCAGTGGTATGCCGGAGCCGTTGTGAAAAATGTTGGAAACTATGGTACTATGTTGCGTCAGTATTATCATAATACTCCGGCGTTGCAGCCTATCATGCCTTGGATTGACAGCAAGGCTCCCAAAAAGCCACGCAAATGCAAGGTCGTGTGGACGGAAGACGGACCTGTCTTGTTCTGGAAGGCTCCCAAGGGCCGTAGAGAGCTGGATCGGGCGCGCCAGTATGTAGTCTATCGTTTCCAGCCAGGAGAACCTCAGGATCTGGAAAATTCAGCGAATATCTATTGCATTACAAGCAACACGTTTGTCAACCTGCCGTACGAAGGGGGTGAAACACCTTATGTCTATGTGGTGACGGCACTTGACCGCCTGCATAACGAATCTAAGGCAGTAAAGAAGATCGTGAAATTGTAATATCGATATCGGAATATCCCAATGAGCGGAAGAGGGCCTCGATTTGAATGCGGGCATTCTCTTCCGCTTTATTTATGTTCTCTGGCGTAAGGTTGCGTGACAGCATTCGTTCTTGGGCACGCTGATACATTTCCTCTTTTGCCTCTGCCTCCCATTTGCCCTCTTCAAAGAAACTTTCCGTTCGTGCTTCGTCGATGAACTTGCTGTCGAGTAATTTTATGGCCGGCAAGTTCAATACGGCCTTTTCCCCATTTCCCACAGCCCAATCGGTTCCGCATTCTGTAAAGTCTATTCCTATGCGTAATATGCCTTTGTAGATGCGAACGAGCCGGTCGTTTCGGGTTAGTAGGTGCCTGCGTATCGTGTCGACAAGTTCTTCATTGTTAATGCTCATGAACTCCCATTGCCCGATGTTCCGTATGCTCTCGATCTGTATTGGTGTCAGGTCGATTTCTTTCTGCTTACTGAATTGAAAACTGAAAGCCTTTCCGTCTTTTATGGTTGTGCGTACATTATAAAATAGGAAGGCAACCATGGCAATGGCCGCTAATAGAAGAATCTGTTTTATTTTCTTGATAAACTGCATAGCTGTCCATTTAGGGTTCGTAATTCAATATCATGGAATCTCCCTCTCCGTAAATCAGTTTTGGCGTTTGTTCTTCCAGATGATCCCGATAGGTGATGATGATTTGCTTCCCGTTGGCTACACCGGTTAGCAGGTGTATTAATGTCTGTGCCGCATTTTCCCGTGACGTGTTTATGATGCCCATGTTGGGGACGTTCTCTATGATGTTTTCAAGGCCTTGCTTCGTGAAGGATGTGATTTCTTCGTCTGAGAATTCAGAACGCCAGCGGGTCGTATATTGTCTAATCCCTTGGTTGTCCACCTTTGATGACGTGATGATGAACTTCGGATCAGGTAATGTTATGTGAATGTATTCCTCGGTCTGTTCTATGTTCTTCTCGCTAAATGTAGAGAAATCAATATAGGCCTTTATCGTGGCATCGATAGGAATCGCGATTTTTCTTTTTCCGATATTGAACTTATGGTCGTAGGTGTGCCCAAGGAAGCTTCCGTGCAGATGAATCAGGTCGTTGTGGGTTATTATTTTATGTACATGGTATTCTGCCGTATATAGTCTGCTTTGCGCCTGTATGCGACGGATTAGGTTGATGCTGTCGCTTTTGGCCGCCAGATCTTTACGAATGTCTTTCTGGCCTGATGTGCATGCGAATGCACATAGGATAGTCAGGTATAGAATAAGTCGTTTCATGTATGATTAATTCTACCGGTTATAAGTGAGGAAAAAGGGGAGACCTTTTTTGGTCTCCCCTCTATACCTTATATATTAAAGAGATTCGTTCTTTACTGTTTAATAGAATATGTAACGGTTGTCAACGACTTCTGCTTTTTGGAACAATTCAGCCGTTACTCCGGCCAATGCTCGGCTGCTCATCTGAGCAACTTGCTTTTCTTCTTGTTTTTGGTCAAACTTTAAGTTGTCGTTCTTCGTCTGGTCAAGAACCTTAAATGCATATACGGCAGCATTTCCTTTGATACCATTCTTGAATTCACCAGCCTTTGTGTTGCATACAGCACCACTCAGAGCGGGCTCACTTGCACCAAACTTCGCAACAAATGCATTGTTCGTGAAGTTGATGTGCTTGATCGTGTCTGTCTGGGCTCCGTCAATCTTGGCTATATCCTCAATGCTCTTCAAGTCTTTCATCTTGTCTTGCAGCTGAGCGGCTTTCTTGTCTTTCATGACTTCAGTCGTGAGGAATGTCTTTACATTCTCATCATCCCAAGGCAGATAGCCTTTCTTGTGGATACCCGTCAATATGACAACCATCATGTGGTCGTTGTCACCACATTCGTACAATGGAGATACTTCGCCAATCTTGGTCTTGCCGTTGAAGATCCAACGCATTGTTTCGCGTGTGCTGTTGACATTTGCTACAGTGTGTTCTGCGCTGCTGATTCCTTGGCGTGACAATACCGTGTAACCGGCTTTTTCTGCATTGGCCTCAATCTCTTCGGCTGTTGGGTTACCTGCAAGGAACGCGCTGAAGTCGTTGTAAGCTTTTCCGTAAGTGTCTTTGCTGAAATCAACAGAACGCTTGATTACGGCAACATCGTATTTGCTGATGATGTTCTTGCGGTCAGTAACCTGAGCGATGACAACGCCTTGTCCGTCAAACGCGATTTTGTTGTAAACGCCTATTGTGGCTGTGTTCAATGTTTCCAGGAAAGAACGGTTCTTCTCGTCTATTGTCTGGCCTTCGTACATGGCACTTGTTATCCAGTTCTTGGCGCCTACTTGGTCAAACTGTTTTGCGATAGAGTCGAACTCGGTACCTGCATTCAAAACGGTCATGATGCTGTCTGCTCTTTTGCTGGCTGCTTCGAAATCTGCTCCGGGAACAGATATCTGACGTACTTCAATTGAATCGGGACGGTCCACTTTTGCAATCAGGCGGATGATGTTCATCGTGTTGTCCTGATCGAAGTAATACGGGCCTTTCTGCTCGCCTACGTTCATGGAGTCGAGGGCTTCTGCGATATCCTGTGGAAGTGCGTTCTTGCTGATGGGCATAGCGCTGTATGCAACCTGACTGGCGGCTTCACGAACGGTCTTTGCGGGTTCTGCACCTTCTGCCAGAGCCTTGGCATATCCATCCATCTCCTCGTTCAGGGCAGCTTCGTCTTCTTTGCTTGCCTTGACAGCAACGTCAATGTATTTGATATCGCGACCTTCCTGATTGGTGCGGAAGATCTCTTTCATTTCTTCGTACTTTGCTTTCAGCTCATTGTCTTCTATCTTGATGTCTGCATCCTTGATGCTTGTGTAGGGAACTGCGGCCATCAGAATTTCACTTTCATTTGCACGGCCGTCAAAATTCTGCTGTGCTGCAACCGGATTGCTGAGGACGGCACCACCAAGCAGAGCCTGGAACTTTTGTGCAAGCTGCTGTTGACGGATGCTCTTTTCGATGAACTTCCAGAAGTTGAACATCTGAACATACTGTTCTTTGCTTTCTCCAGGAATTTCAGGATTGTTGATGACTTCGCTGTATTGAGACAGGAACTGCTTCAGGGCATTGTAGTCGAATTTGCCTTTCTGATCTTTGAAAGGTGTCTGGTTCAGCAATGGGTTGCTGCCATTTGCCACGATGGTCTGCAGTTCTTCGTCAGTAACACTTAAACCAAGCTTGCCTGCTTCGTGTTCAATGATCTTTTGGCTGACATAGGTCTGCCATACCTGATCGCGAAGCATGGATGTCTGTTCATCTGTCAATGAGCTGAATCCGTTCGTAAACTTGATGACGTCGGTGTACTCATCAACAAGTGCGTTGAAATCTTGTACGTTGACGTTTTCTCCGTAAATTTTGCCGATTCGTTGGCGGCTCTCTGATTGTGTGTAAGACAGAGAGCGGACAAATTCTTCAGCAATGAATGCAAACAAAGCAAGTCCCACAATTACGATGAGAATTTTTCCTTTGTTGCGGATTTTTTGTAATGTTGCCATTTTCTTTTATTTTTATTATTTGTTCTTATTTCGTATTTAAGCGCACAAAGATATGAAAAAAATCACACATCTTATGTATTAAAAAGAAAAAAGTGCCCTTATTCTGTTACTTTGAGTCGTACGAGCTCGATCTTTGTGGTCGTTTTCTTGATAATCTTGAATTCCCAGTGGTCAAATGTGACAATTTCGTTGAGTTTTGGAAAGCTTTGGTATCGATGTAGGATAAGTCCGCCAATGGTGAGGTATTCATCGCTGATGGGCAGATCCAAATTTAAGATTTCGTTGGCTTTCTCGATTTCTAGACGGGCAGACAGAAGGTATTCGCCATTGCCCAAATCTTTTGCTATGTAATTGGTGTTGTCGTGCTCGTCTTCAATGTCTCCGAATATTTCTTCTACCAGGTCTTCCAGCGTGACGATACCACTTGTGCCACCAAATTCATCCACTACTACTGCCATTGATTTTTTTTGGCTCATAAGCATGGATAACAATTTCTGGGCATTCATTGTTTCTGGTACTATGGGGACCTCGCGTATGCTGTCTTTCCAATTGTCTCCAGACTTTAATCGAAACATTTCGGATGAATGTATATATCCAATGATATTGTCGATATCTTCGTGATAAACAATAATTTTTGAATGACCGCTCTCGATGAAGTGATTCTTCAAAGTCTCCAACTTCGTCTTTTCTTCTACCGCATCCAATTCTGTTCGTGGCACGATACAGTCTCTAACTTTTACGTTGCAGAAATCCAATGCATTTTGGAATATCTTAACTTCGTCTTCGAGCTTTTCTTCATTTTCTATGTTGTCGATGTTGCTTTGTATTAGATAATCGAGGTCGACTTTCGTAAATGAATGGTCATTGTCGGTCTTCTCTACTTTCTGCCCAAGGATTCGTAACATCAGTTTGCCCATTCCGCTCGTGAATTTACTGATGGGCCATAATAGAATATATATAATGTATGCGGGAAGAGCGCAGATGTGCATGGCTTTGTTTGGATTGATCCGAAACAGTGTTTTTGGAAGAAATTCTCCTGTAAATAGTACGACGAGCGTACTTAGGATTGTTTGTATGAACAAGCAGAGGCCTTCGTTTGGGCAATCTCCGTCGGGTATGTGCAAACCAAAAGGTATCAGTAATATATTGTTGATAAGCTTGGCCATGACAATTCCGTATATGACCAGCGCAATGTTGTTGCCAACCAACAAAGTAGAGATGAAGTCGTTTGGGTGTCGATAAAAAATGTCAATGAGCCGTGTCGTGAACGTTTTTCTTTCACGATCCATCTCAAAACGCAATTTACTGCTGGAAACAAATGCAATTTCAGTGCCTGAAAAAAAGCCTGAAAGCAGTAAGATGACAATGGCTTGTATAATTAGGACCTGTGTACTCAAGGTTGTAACATTTTGGGTTTGCTCATTTTTTCCACATTTGGGGCAGTTCGGCTGACTTTGGGAACTTTTGCCTGTGCCGCTGTGGTATCCGCATTTTGGATTTGTTCGGCTGGGGCATTCTCGTTGCTGGTGGTGGAAACGGTGACTGTGTCTTCTTCTACCCCTGTACCGTTTTCTGTGTCGCTGACGGGGAACTTTCCGGCAGAATTCGTGACAGAGTATTTTGTCATTTCCTCATTGCTGCGGAACTCAGTTCCTTGCAATTCTCTTTCTGGAGTAATGATACGCATAAATTTGTGACTCCACATTTCATGACTGTTCATGTCCCAAAAGAGTTCTTCTGTCAAAAAACGGTCGTCTTTAACGTTGCGGATTGTTACCCGTCCGCGCAATTCCCATGTTTGCTGTTGATGTAAATATGCAGTATCGGCTTGCACGTATAGGTCGATATGGAAATTCTTGTCAAATCGTTCCATTAACAATCCTTTTTTGAATTTCCATGTCGATGCTTGCCCTTCAGGAGTGTAGATGTCCCATTCTTCTGCAACTAAATGATATCGCATGACACCGGAATCTGATATTAGCGTGTTGATTCCGCGGGAGTGCATGAAAGGGACTGAATCGGATTCGTTTATTGCATTTGCCAAGTGTTCAACATCTCCGCTACAGGACAGTACACATGTCGTACACATAAAGAAAAGGAACAGGGATGGGAATACGAAGAGCCCATGAAACCTGTGTCGCTTTTCTCTTCTTAGGTGCGCGATGTCACAATCCATTCTTTTGTTTTTGACGACTTACTGAATCTTAAATTGCTGGAACCAACGTTCGTTGATGGTAACCCCTAAATTCAGTATGAAATAATTTTCCGTAATCATATTGGTCGCATGTGCTGCACGGTGGAGCCATTGTACATTTACGTTGACAAGTGTTCCTTTGCTTGAAGAATTTAATGGGGTAGGTAATCCCACACCGGCAGTCAACATGTATTCAGATGGGCCGTCTTGTCCGTTAATCTTGAGATATGGTGTGGAATAATTTGTTCCCACACGATAAATCATTCGTTTCGCGTAGCTCTTGGCTGTCATATCAGGTACATATTGACCTCCGATGGCTATTTTCGTGCGGTTCTTGTAGGCTCCTTTCTCTGGGAGGTAGGTGGGCTCCGTTCCTGAATGCATGATAGGAGTCTTGCAATTTGACCAAAGTTCTTGCTTGAAATCAGCACCGATCAGCCATTTCGCATTATGCTCCCAAGATACGCCTCCTCCAAAAGAGTATGGCAAATCGAATGCGTTCTTGGCAAGAATGTGCAAACTGTCTCCCGTGCTGGTATAACGGGTGAGCGTTGCGTCATTCTTCATGTTATGGCCAAGGCCAGCCACAACACCCACAGTAACCTTGTCGTGCTTGTTTACGGTAAAGGGATATTGTACTCCCAAATCAATTTTATATGTTCTAAGACTTGCTTCGTGAGTAGAACTTAATCCGCTGTAGTTCGTTGCAGATGAGCCTCCTTCTGTAAATGTTTGTGTCAGGTCGTGGCTGTAGGCTCCCCACATATAGCTGATGTTCGCGCCAATGCTTATATCGTGTATGGTGGCCCATCCTGCACCCAAATAGACTTGATGTAAACCTCCACTTCCTCTGTACACATTCTGACTTTTAATTGCTTGTGCTGTAGTGTATTCGTTTCCTACTTTGCCCTCTGTGGAGAAGTTGTAGCCAATGGTACTGTATGGTACGAATCCAACGGACAATCCCAGATTACGTGCTAAATGAAATCCTACGTTTACGTAATCAATGCTGCAATTCGTCACGTTTGCGCTGTTTCCTCCGTTTTTCATTCGTCCAAAAGACGCATTGAATCCTGCGTCCATCAAGAGCGTGATGGAATCAATGGCCGAATATGATGCCGGATTTTGCATGTTGAGTCGGCTTCCGCCTCTGATGCCCAATCCAATACCGCCCATACCTTTGTTGAAACCTTGTGATTGTTCGTTTAGTGTGCCGAGCCCGAAACGTGAGTATGAAGAGTTGCTCCCGTTTGTCTGGGCGTTCAAGACGTTATTTGTGAGCAATATCGTCAGGCAAAAGAATAGTAACTTATATTTTGTCATAATTGTAATCTAATATCTTGTTTAATCCACGTGGAACGATGAATTTGTCTGCAAAGATGATATTTTTTATTTTACTATCAAAATTTATTTCGTCTCCACCGGTTAAAAAAACTAAAAGATGGGGATATTTGGCTTTCATTGATCTGATATAACCTTCTATCTCATATTTCATTCCTCGTAGTATGCCACTCCGGATGGCCGTTTCCGTGTCATAGCCAATACCTGGCACATCGCCTTGTGCAGAGACCAATGGCAATCGGGCAGTAAATTCATGCAAGGCCCTTAGGCGCATGTGCATTCCGGGCGCAATGTTTCCTCCCCAATAATTCCCTTTGGCATCGATGATTTCGTACGTGATGCATGTTCCGGCATCAATAATCAACAGGTCTTTCCCAGGCTTCAAGGTAGATGCTCCCACTGCTGCTGCCAGACGGTCGGAACCCAATGTTTCTGGTGAACGGTATCTGTTGTGTATGGGGATAGGTGTCTGATGATTAAATTCAAGAACCGGAAATGGCATTGAACTTAATAATGCTTTTGCGTATTGGGGAATATCTCGGACAGTAGCAATAATGCCTTTCTCAAATGGGTGCTTCTTTACAAATTCCGGTAAACCGGACAATGTCTCATTAGAGGTCCTTAACTCATCCAATGGTTCATCACCTTCAAAGGCGACCAACTTTGCGACAGTGTTCCCTATGTCGATTATTAATTTCACGGGTGCAAAGGTACAATATTTACTTGAAAGGCGAAAAATAGAGGATACAATTTTCCTATTTCTCTTTCTCTTTATATATCTTTCTGCACTCAATCAGTGTCTTTTGTCTATTTTTTTGTACCTTTGCACTCGATGAAACGGATTTTTACATACTTGGTCTTTTCATTTGTCGCTTTTTTTGCGTGTGCGGAAAACACCCTTGATTCCATTGAGTGCAGCCTGATCACTTGCTCTCCAGGTCCCGAGGTGTATTCTCTTTATGGCCATACAGCGATCCGTTGCCATAATTTCACGCGGGACTTAGATGTCGTCTTCAATTATGGCGTCTTTTCATTTCGGCAGCCTCATTTTATATGGCGATTCATGCGTGGGAAATGCGATTATATGGTATGCGCCATGCCATGGAAATATTTCCCGGCAGATTACGAACAAAGAGGGTCCAGCATAACGGAGCAAGTACTTAACCTGACTCCAAGTGAGGCAAATCGGCTTTTCGTAAATTTGTGTGAGAACAGCAAAGAAGAAAATTGTGAATATCGATATAATTTTCTTTACAATAATTGCACAACGAGAGTCCGGGACCAAATAGAAAATGCCATAGAAGGCGATGTCGAATATCCATACGAAGAAAACAAGAAGACATACCGTCAAATACTACATGAATATACGGCGACATCACTGTGGTCACAAGAAGGAAACGACTTTCTGCTCGGTGCGTCAGTCGATACCATATTGACGGAAAGGGCGTCAATGTTTGCACCGGAATATCTGATGAGGTATATGCAGGAGGCACGTGTTCGTATGGAAAAGGGAAGTGTACGGCCTTTGATAAAAAAGACTGAAATAATTGTACAGAAAGGAACGCAGGAAAACCATCCAGGATTTCCCGTCAGTCCTTTGTTAATGGCTCTTTTATTCCTCTTGTTTTGCTTGCTCGTTATGGGTGTTGAACAACTGTCTCACCACATGTTGTGGATTTGGGATGTCTTGCTCCTTTTTGCGCAAGGTGTTGTCGGCACGTTGCTTCTCTTCATGTTCTTGTTTTCCGAGCACCCTTCTGTCGATTCGAATTGGCTCTTGTGGATTTTTAATCCAATCGCCTTTGTTGGCATTCCTTTGGTCGTAAAATCATCAATTAAAGGTCGCAGAACCCTGTGGCACGGAGCTAATTTTGCAATTTTAGCGTTATTTTTGATATTTTTTGCCTGGATACCACAGGATTTTGGTAATATAGTTGTACCTTTGACCTTATCTTTGCTGACGAGGCCCATGAGTTATCACCTCTTTTACCAGCAAAAGAAAAAGAAATGATGAAGTCAAGAAATTACAGACTTTTTACGTCCCTGCTGACCTTTATGGTAGTTGTGGGAACAGAGGCTCAGACAGCGCCTGAGGTGCCTCGCTTGGTTGTGAACATCGTAATAGACCAGCTTCGTACGGATTATCTGGAGGCCTTTTCCCCTCTTTATGGCGAAAAGGGATTCTTGCGTCTGATGAAAGAGGGACGAATGTACACGCAAGCAGAATATCCGTTTTCAAGCCCTGACAGAGCATCGTCTATCGCATGTCTGATGAGTGGAACAAGCCCTTACGAAAATGGTATCGTAGGTGAGACATGGCTTGACAGGCAAACCCTTCAGCCAATACATTGCGTGGACGATAAGGAGTGTGCAGCGTACGGTTCTTCGGAAGGTACTTCTCCCAAAAACTTTGGTGTCTCCACCTTGGGCGATGAATTAAAAGTTGCCACGGAAGGAGCCGGAATCGTTTATTCCGTTTCTCCTTGTCGTGATGCCGCCGTACTTCTTTCCGGCCATGCTGCCAATGGTGCATTTTGGCTCAGTGAATTTACTGGAAATTGGTGTGGGTCATCTTATTATGGCGAATTCCCCAAATGGGCCTCCGATTACAATTCTTCGAAGGAGTCTTTGGGCAAGCGCATAGACAAAATAACATGGGAGCCAGCCAATGAAATGGTTGGCAAATTCAAGTATTTCGTTGTTTCCGGTGAAGCAAAAAAGGCCTTTAAGCATGATTTTACCGGTGATCGCCGTTTCGTTGAATACAAAGCCAGTGCCTGTGTAAATGAAGAGGTAAATCACTTTGTCGGCCACCTTATCAAAAGTGTTGATATCGGTCTGGATGAGGTGACCGACATGCTGAATGTCTCTTATTATGCAGGTAATTATGACCATAAGCCCGTCACGGAATGTCCTATGGAACTGCAGGACACGTATGTCCGCTTGGATCGTGATGTGGCCGAACTGATTGATATGCTGGAAACTCGTGTGGGACAAGGCAAAGTCCTTTACGTCCTTACGAGTACGGGTTGTACAGAACCGGATGATTTGAACGACCTTAGTAAATATAAGATTCCATCGGGCTCTTTTTCCATATCAAAGGCTCAGTTGTTGCTCAACATGTATCTTATGGCTGTTTATGGTCAGGGACAATATGTGGAAACCTGTTTCGGAAACGAATTGTTCTTGGATCACAAACTTATCGAGAACCGCAATTTGAATATGACAGAAGTTTTGGAGCGTAGTTCCGATTTCCTTATTCAGTTGAGTGGTGTTCGCGATATCTATACAAGCGAGCGTCTATCGATGGGTGCATGGACGCCAGGCATCAGCAAATTGCGTAATGCATATAACCCGAAGTGTTCGGGCGACATCTTTATTCAGGTTTCTCCGGGATGGACGCTGGAAAATGAGAACACACATGAACGTACTGTCAGCCGAGAATCGTACATGGGTTTCCCCTTGTTCTTCTTTGGCTGTAATGTTAAATCCGAAAAGGTTGTTACTCCTGTTTCCATTGATCGGGTTGCCCCGACTTTGGCACAGTCAATGCGCATTCGTGCTCCAAATGCGTGCTCGTTAGCCCCTTTGAATTATTGAATGAAGTACATAAATAACAGAAATAACGACAAATAAATATGGATATATCCAAAATTCTCGTAAAAATTTTTGGCGATAAGAAATCGCGTGATTTAAAGGCCTATCGACCCCTCGTCGAGATGGTCATAAAGGCTTATCCTCAAGTTCAGGCGTTAAGTAATGATGAGTTACGCGCGCGCTCACAAGAAATAAGGAGGCAAATTGTAGATTCTGCAAAAGATCTTCGCCAACAGATAGATGAACTAAAAGCGCGTATTCCCTCTACGGATATACAGGATCGTGCACCCATTTTCGGACAGATAGATAAACTGGAGAAGGAGGTCTTGGAACGTTTTGAAAAGGCACTTGATGAGGCTCGTCCAGAAGTGTTTGCTATCGTGAAAAGTACCGCCGAACGTTTTGCAAAGAATGAAACGGTGGTTGTAACGGCAAATGATTTTGACCGCAATTTGGCAACTGCACATGATTTTGTTGAAATTGATGGCGATAAGGCCATCTACCATAACCATTGGGTTGCTGGCGGCAATGACTTGAAATGGGATATGGTACATTTCGATGTCCAGATTTTCGGCGGAACCGTTCTTCATCAGGGCAAGATCGCTGAGATGTTTACCGGTGAAGGTAAAACCCTTACGGCAACATTCCCTGTGTTCCTGAATGCATTGACGGGCAATGGAGTACACGTCGTAACGGTTAACGATTATCTGGCCAAGCGTGACTCGGAATGGATGGGACCCATCTATATGTTCCATGGCTTGAGTGTGGATTGTATAGACAAACATCAGCCGAACAGTGCTGCTCGTCGTAAGGCTTATATGGCAGATATTACGTTTGGAACGAACAACGAATTCGGCTTTGATTATCTGCGTGACAATATGGCACAAGATCCGAAGGACTTGGTACAACGCGCACATAATTATGCCATTGTCGATGAGGTCGATTCCGTTCTTATCGATGATGCTCGTACTCCGTTGATTATTTCAGGTCCAGTACCTCGTGGCGATGACCAACAGTTCGAACAATATCAGCCTCTTGTGGAACGCTTGGTTGGGGTTCAGCGTCAATTGGCTACTCAATATCTGGCAGAAGCCAAGCGCCTTATCTCAGAGGGTAATCAAGAAAATGACAAGCAGAAGACCACGGACGGTTTCCTTGCTCTTTTCCGTAGCCATAAGGCATTGCCAAAGAACAAGCCTCTTATTAAGTTCCTTTCGGAGCCCGGAATAAAGGCTGGTATGCTGGCTACAGAGGAAATCTATATGGAGAACAACAATCGCCGTATGCCGGAAGCTACGGATCCCTTGTATTTTGTTGTAGATGAAAAGTTAAATAGCGTGGATCTAACGGACAAGGGTAATGAATGGCTTGCTTCACAGGTGAATGATGCCGACTTGTTTATTTTGCCAGATATAGCTACCGTTATGTCTGAAATAGAGTCCTCGTCAGCCACAGAAGAAGAGAAACTGGAACAAAAGGATAGGGTATATAATGATTATGCGATAAAAAGCGAACGTGTCCACACTATTCAGCAGTTGCTGAAAGCCTATACCATGTTCAATCTGAACGATGAATATGTGATTCAGGATGGTGAGGTGAAGATTGTGGATGAACAGACTGGCCGCATTATGGAAGGACGTCGTTGGAGTGATGGACTTCATCAGGCAGTCGAGGCCAAGGAACATGTAAAAGTTCAGGATGCCACCCAGACATACGCGACGATTACCCTTCAGAATTACTTCCGTATGTACCATAAGTTATCTGGTATGACAGGTACGGCCGTTACGGAGGCAGGCGAATTCTGGGATATCTATAAACTGGATGTTGTGGAGGTTCCCACGAACAGAGACGTTATCCGAGATGACCAGAACGACCGTGTATATAAGACACAACGCGAGAAGTACAAGGCCGTCATCGAAGAAGTTGAAAAAATGCGAAATAGCGGACGACCTGTGCTTGTCGGCACTACCAGTGTGGAAATTTCCGAAATGCTTTCCAAAATGCTTCAGCTTCGTAAGATACCTCATCAGGTGTTGAATGCGAAGCTGCATCAGAAGGAAGCCGACATTGTAGCTCTGGCGGGACAAAGTACGTTAGGCGCAATCGTTGAGCCGGGTCCTGACGGGAAACCTGTCAAGAAGGAAGCAATGCTGGGTACTGTTACGATTGCCACCAATATGGCGGGTCGTGGTACCGATATCAAGCTTTCTCCCGAAGTTAAGGCAGCCGGTGGTTTGGCCATCATCGGAACAGAACGTCATGAAAGCCGTCGTGTTGACCGTCAGTTACGTGGTCGAAGCGGTCGTCAGGGCGACCCCGGAAGCAGTGTGTTCTTCGTTTCTTTGGAAGACAAACTGATGCGACTTTTCGCCAGCGAGCGTATAGCCAAGGTTATGGATCGTCTGGGCTTTGAGGAAGGCGAGATGATAGAGCACGGCATGATTACTCGCAGTATTGAGAATGCCCAGAAGAAGGTTGAAGAAAATCATTTTGGCGTTCGTAAACGTTTGTTGGAATATGATGACGTGATGAACAAACAACGTACCGTCATCTACGAAAAACGTCGTCATGCTCTTATGGGCGAGCGTCTTGGTATGGATATCAGTGATATGATATGGGATCGCGTCTGCAGCATCATGGAAAATAATGACTGGGAAGGTTGTCGCCAGCGTTTCCTTGAAATCCTGGCCATGGAAGTTCCCTTTACGGCCGAAGAAAAGGAGAACGAGAACTTAGATGAACTGGCAGAAAGAACATACCAGAAGGTCATCGAACGTTTCAAGCAGAAGACAACGATAATGGCGAATAATGCACAACGCGTTGTGAAGGTCATTTACGAAGGTCCTCAGGGACAGATGTATGAAAATATCATGGTACCCGTCCTGACAGGTAGCCGTCAGTATAACATTCCTGTCAATTTAAAGGAATGCTATGAGACAGAGTCTCAGGCAGTGGTTACGGCTTTCCACAAAGCTATTATCCTTCATATTATCGATGATGCATGGAAGGAGAACCTCCGTCTTCTGGACGAATTGAAGCACAGTGTCCATAATGCAAGTTATGAGCAGAAAGACCCTCTTCTTATTTTTAAGTTAGAGAGTGTGAAACTTTTCGATCAAATGGTGAACTCTATCAACGATCGTACGGTAAGTATCATTATGCGTGCGATGGTTCCAGAAGTGGAACTGAGAGAGGAACAGCCTCGACAGCAGGCTCCGGCACCGGAGCGTCGTCCTCTGTTACGCGAAGGACGTGGCGAACTGACAGATCGTGGCCAACAGCAGGCAGCATCTCGCGATACACGTGAACGACAGCCGGTACAACCCATAAAGGTGGAGAAACTTCCTGGACGAAATGATCCATGCCCTTGTGGCAGCGGATTGAAGTTCAAAAATTGCCATGGACGAAACTTATAATTAATATATGAAAGCAAATCAGCAGACAGTTCAACAGATTGAACGAGCATTAAGGAAAGTCATCTCCCGTTATCCAGAGGGAGAAGAAGCCGTACTTACAGACTTGCATGTGCAGGTACGTGCCGATAGTGGCGAAATCAGAATCTACGATGACGATGATCACGAACTTACCCGTTGTGTGGTAGAGGAATGGATCGATGGCGATTCGCAGGATGATTTTTATAAAGGTGTGTCTCCTGTTCTCCGTCAGAGTATTGAAAAGTTACGGCCGGAAGTCGAGAAGATGGCAGTAATGAAACCCTTCTCTTTCGTCCTTGTTGATGATGACAAGGAAACACTGGAAGACCTTTTCTATGTAGATGACGAGGAAATCGTAATGTTGGACGATGAATTGCTGAAAGGATTGGATGAGGATCTTGATGCGTTCTTCCATGATTTGATGAACGAGTATTGATCACAATCTTTCTGGTATAATATAAAGGGGACGAGTCAAGAGTAGTTGGCTCGCCCCCTTAAACATGATAGTTTTACCCTCTTAGCTGCATACTTACATTCCCTAAACAGTATGGATAGAAGGGAAGACCTATGGCCTTTCAAATGTTTGTCACAAAGTGTCACATTTCCGTTTTGTGACAAAAAACTCTTAAAAATACTGATATACAGACATGTATCTTGTCACACCGTTGTGACAAAAGAGGTTCTTTGTGACAGGGCTTGTCACGCTTGTGTGACAACTTAATCTATTATATATTAATATATTATACATCATTTTGTCACAAAAAAGAAATGTGACAACTTTGTGACAAACATTCTCCGCATACACGGATGATTAAAGGAAATTTCGTGGTGACAGGGAAAAAAGGAAATAACGATTTGGATAGGGTGATGCCACAGGCATCAGACAATGGTAGCAAGCCATATCTGACCCAAGATATTCCTGTCCGTTCTCATCTTTTTTGCACCTTTTCAAAGCAGAGATTGTTGAATTTCAAGAAAAGCGCACGAAGATTTGGATAGTTTGCGAA
>JAZLIY010000062.1:0-18141 GCA_045617645.1 Bacteroidaceae bacterium
TATGCCTACTTCATTTACACCGACCGTTCCGAATAGCTACAGGGCTTTGGTTTGTTGGGCAACCTTACCCACGGTCATATGCCTTATATGAAGTTTCTGTTCGTTAGGCCAGATGTTTGCCGCCGGCTTCCTTCAGATTCCACCTCGCGATGGACACCCTTGCCTTGGGCTATGTGATTCCCGCTATTAGGGCTCACTCGGGACTTACACCCGTTAGACAATGCTCATGCCGAGCGTACCCATAAAAAAGGCCGCCAAGATTTTTGACAGCCTTTTTTTCTTTTTTATAGTACCTTATTACAATTCCAGCTTATAACCCTCACGGTACTGATAATGCATGAGCTTCGTAGCCTCATCGTCATTCATAAACTTCTGTACGATAGGATTCCATACAACAGGACGGTTAAGTTCGATGGCAATGTTTGCCACATTACATACCGTACATGAAGAATGACCGATCTCTACCGGCACATTCGGGTCGATGCGGCTGCGCATGGAGTTCAGGAAAATGGCATAATGACCAAGACGTGACTCCTCTGTCTGGAAATCCTTGGGCTTTTCGAACTTCTTGTCGGAGCATTCAAACTTACCACGTCCGACGGCAATCCAACCTTCTTCACCATAGAACTTCGCACCATAACCGAAACCAAAGTCTTCCTCCGTCATTGTGATACCATTGTCATACTTGAACGTCAAAGCACGGTTGTATCCGTATCCGGCAGGAATACACTCAACAGGGCCGTTATAATCCTTGCCTATTCCCCACTGAGCAATATCGAACATGTGAGCACCCCAGTCAGTATTAAGGCCACCACCTGTGGGTTTGTAATAACGCCACAGAGCCCAGAATTGTTCTTCCTTACCCTCTGAAATAGCAGGATTCAAACCATCGCTATAATATACAGAGGTGGGCAGAGGACCAAGCCACTTATCCCAATTGAGTCCGGCTGGACATTCTTGCTTGGGCAGATCAAGTGGTGTAGGAGCACCCGAATTATGACCGTTATAGCGACCAATAAAGGTCTGAATGTGATGTATCTTTCCCAATTTTCCCTCGCGGACGAGAGATGTAGCATGAAGGAATTCAGGCCATGAACGTTGCATACTGCCCACCTGCAGAATACGGTTATACTTGCGTACCGCCTTGCAAAGCATCTGTCCTTCGAAAATAGTCAGGGTAAGAGGCTTCTCCAGATAGATATCCTTGCCAGCCTTACATGCTGCTATGGAGATAAGGGTATGCTGATGGTCGGGAGTGGCGATAACAACGCCATCGATATCCTGACGGGCGAGCAGTTCCTGATAATCCTCGTATAGATCCACCTTAACCTTCTTCTCACCCTTGTTTGTGTAATGTTCTGTTACACGCTTCTTGAATCGGTCGCGCTTAACGTCATACACATCACATCCAGCTACTACGCGAACATCATCGAATTCGAGAAAACAATTAACCAGATGCTTACTCTGCTGGCCGAGACCGATAAAGCCAAGATTGATTTTGTCGTTGGCTCCAACTTTTTTGTTTACTTTTTGCATATTGCCTTTTTAAAATTAATATTAATAATGTATATTTAATTTCAATATTTCATTAACTGAACAGGACCGAGCAAACCGCTGGATTGAAGTTCTGAATCTGCATTCCAAGGATTAACGGTCGCATATGTCCGGCGTTCCTCCTCGGGAAGCCTCTGGTCACCGATAAGGCGGTTCTGCCAGTTGTTTACCACTTCTACGCGCAGGGTGTTCGTACCCGGCTTCAGGTAATCGGTCACGTTTACATGATAGGGATAAGTCCACGCACCACCAGCATATTCATCATTTACATAAACCTTAGCCATCACCATTACGTCTCCCAAATCAATGTAAAGCGGCGCATCAGTCTTCTCGTTCAATTCCAGCGTATTGGTATAAATAGCCTTGCCCGCATAGTAGCGGATAGACTCATCCTCGGACGTTGACCAATCGGCCAACTGTGCAAATGTCTGCGGTTCGGCAGGTCCACGCTGTTCGCTCTGGAACTGAACCATCCAGGGAGTATCCACGGTAGCCAATACCGTCGGTTCGGGGAAGTTTGCCTTTCCATCCTTGGGAGCAGGCCCCTTGCGGAAGACCAGGAAAACACTCTCGTTCGGAGCCAGGCGCATGGGGACTTTCGTCTGCGTCCCATTGTCCTGAAACTGAGACAAGGCACGTTGATCTACCGTCACGGGATGCCACAGATTGGGAACCATACCCGTCACACGGAAGTCTGCATCAAAAGTGATGTCCTTGTCACACTGGTTGCTCAGGAAGTACACCTCACCACCATCGGTCGTACGGTGAATAAAGGTTACCGGCGTCTCGGGAGTTACATAGCAATCGGGTACGACGCCCAACTCATCCAAGATGGGTTGCAGATTGTCGGTATAGCCGTATATACGTCCTTGACCGTAAGTACCAGAAGACCACATCTCTTCTGCCAAGGCTTTCAAGTCTGCATCTGCCTGTGGAAAGTTCTGGAGACTGGGTGACGAGGTAGGCTGAGGACCAACGACCGTCAGGCCTTGTTCCACGAACGAGGCTATCTTTTGGAGTAGTTCGGGGCGCATGGTCTGCTGGTTGGGCAATACCAGTACACGATATTTCATACCTCCATCCAATGCAAGGATGCCCTTCTCCACATGCGCATATTTTTCCAGAACCTCGGCATTGATGTAGTCGAAGCTGTAACCACGGGGAACGGCCGGATCACACTGTCCTGTCATCTTCGGAGCATCTTCACCAATGAAATAAGCCAGATCAGCAATGTATTGGCCCTGTTGCAACATATAGTTACAACGGCGCAGATAATCGGTGAACAAGTCCATCTGTTCCCACCATATATTCTTGCGGTTAAACTCGTTACCGAACCCGGCACTGATACCCGGAAAGGTCGTTTCGTCGGGCTGCTGGATATACAGGTGGAGCAGTGTGGAGTTAATACCCTCGGTAAAGAAACGGTCTGTGCGCGACTTCATCAGGCAGGGGTAGCGATGGTAAACCGGTCCACCAGCCGTACAGGACTCAGCCCATACCTTTGGTTTGCCGTAGATGTGGGCACAACTGCTGGCTGCGCGGTTCTCTATGTTGCCCAGGTCACCTTCGCTCCAGAACTCACCACCCACTTCATCGCTTTGTCCTCCGTACATCAGGAACTCACCGGGGAAGCCCCAGTGTCCATAGCACTCCAGCCAGGTGGTCAGGTTGTGTTCGTGACTAATGTCACGCAACCCACCCACATAGTCGTAGGCCACACGGTCGGCAACCAATCGACGGAGGTCCCACAGGAAGCGTTCGCTCTGGTCCTGGGAACCAATCACCTTGCCATAAAGCGTGGGCAGGAAGGGAATGGGGTCGTATCCATATCGTTCCTGGAACACCTCGGCCATATCATCGGTCCAGTTCTGACCACCCATCTCGTAGCTGTCCTCAACCACGACCTTGAAACTTGTGCGGTCTTCGGCAGGAATGCGACGAAGCACTTCACCCAGGAAGGCATCGAAGTGT
Organism: Bacteroidaceae bacterium; assembly: GCA_045617645.1. Taxonomy (GTDB): domain Bacteria; phylum Bacteroidota; class Bacteroidia; order Bacteroidales; family Bacteroidaceae; genus Physcousia. The sequence goes on from JAZLIY010000062.1 coordinate 3,526, forward strand.
GTTGCCACATGCTCACGGCTCATTTTGTCCACTTCCAAACCCGTAGCATCCGGAGCAGCCGGCCCGTTGGTAACACCCGTCGGACGCATGGAGGTACGCATGATTGTCCATTTACCTTCGGGAACCGTCCATTTCAGGCAATTGTCCCGGAACTGGTCCGTCAGGTTCTGGACCTGTTCAGTCTGTACAACCTCGGTCTGAGGTTCGGGCTGTGTTTCCCACATATATTCGTCCCACATGGGCAACGGACTTTGGAACATCTTGCCCAACGACTTCTCCTCATAGCGCTCAACGCGAGGCTCGTCGGACATCGTCACCTGCACACGTACGTCATTACCACCGCCGCGGAAACTCAGGCGCACCATCTCGGTCTCTATGTCTGGAATGCTCACACAGATGGGAGCTTTGGGATGAAAGCCCACATTTACATTGTAATTATAGCGTTCCAAATGTACCGTCTTCAGGGTACGGAAGTCCCCGTTTTCAGGCACCATAATATCCACGTTCGTGGACAGGTTCTGTTCCTCTATTACCTCGAAAGTCACGCTGCGCAGTTTCATCGGAACACCAAACCGGCAATCCTTGCACAAATCCACATTCGCCTTCTTGTCGATAGTCTCCACGTGCTTGTTCTGTGCCAACGATGGGTAGGCCAATACCAGGACATCCTGAGCATCCTCGCTCAGAGGCTGGAACCGTATGGTCTGTTCCGTACCGTTGCCTTCCACTTCCATTGACTGGCTGTCCAGATAGCGCATAGCCTGTTGTGGCTTAATCCACGGACCGCCGCTCTGGCTCCATCCTGGACAGTTGAACAGACCAATCTCTATATCCAGTTCCGAAGCACGTTTCAGGGCTGCATGTACCACATCCCACCACTCTTCGGTCATCACCTTTATGTTTCCGGGCTTCACGCTCGGTTCCCAGATGTTGCCGATATAGGCACGGCCTATCCCCTTCTCCTTCATGGCCTCCAAGTCCTTTACGACACCCTCTTTGGAGATGTTGTCGGAGATCCAATACCAATACACGGCCATCCGCTGACCCTCAGGAATGTTGCGGAAGTTCTCTGCCATCTCGTCATCCCCGGCATTCGTTCCGTTGCAGGCATTTATCAGAGCCAGCAGCGCGGCACATAGCGCCAAACACATCACTTTCTTCATATTTTATTTTTTATAATTTGACTTTTCCTTTGAATAACAAATTTGTCTAACAGGCTGCGCATCAACAACAAGGCCCAGTACATACAGAAGAAACAGACCCCTGTCACGGCATTGTCCACGCCCAATGGGGCAAAGGGCAATACGCAATAGGAGAACATGGCGCAGCAACTCAGCAGGGTGTAACCGCGGAAATTCCCTATCAGAATCTGCCTACCCCACCGGCTTACGCTCAGATAAGCTGTCAGGCCCACGGTTATCAGAAATATCTTCGTATCCCACAATACGCTCAGGGCCAATGCCGTGCGCGAAGTATAGCTCTCCAGACCGTAGGCTGGATCAACCGTTCCCTCATGAGTGGCATTCCATATACTCAGTACCGTACCAATGACGAAGCCCGTAACCATAGGCCAACAGGCTGTACGGAAGAACGTGCTCCTATGGATGAAAGCCATCCACAGAAAGCCCGTACATAGGGGAATGGTGATACCATCATGCGTATAGCTGCAAAAGATACCCATCAGCAGCATCATGAAATGCCAGCCGCTATACGGCTTTTGGCTGACGCGGTCGTATTGTTGCAGAAAAAAGGGTACGATGCACTGCGATCCCAACTCCATCACCGACAGTTCATCGCGCATGAAGAACGACGAGGCTCCAGGCAGGAACAAGAGCAGAAAGCAGGCCACCAGCAGAATGCCCCACACATCACCGTCCATTTTCACCAGTTTGGCAGACAGGTAAACAAGCAGAGTGAAAAGAAGGGCGGAAATAGAAACGATGAGTACGGGATCCCACATAGCTTCCGACACGGGAAACAATGCCATCAACAGGGCCGAAAAGCCAAAAATGAGCACGTAAGCCCACATTTTTCCCCATTTGCCTTGTATTAAAAAGTGCATTTTCCCTAATATTTTGAGCAAAGATACATAATATAATGAATAATTCATAATGCATAATGCAAAATTTTGCATTTTTCAGAACGAATGTATCATAGAGCGTAAATCTGGCACACATAATATAACGCATAATGCAAAATTTTGCTCTTTTCCGTTCTAGATATCTCTCTGTTTTTGTTCTCATACGACCGAGACCCACAGTTGTAATCTTGATTTCGGCCACAAATATACGACGGGATTTTGAGGAAATCGGAATTGGAATGTTAATACAGCTGTCATACTATCACGGCTGCACCTATTATATCTTTGATATAAAGAAAACGATGCTGCGATATCAGCACACAAAAACTTCGATAGAAATTCATTCACACTTCGATGTCAGCATACAAAAAGTTCGATGGTAGTCCACACACAGCACGATGTAACTTTACCGACACTTCGATAGAAGACCACCAACAGCTCGATGGCTGGATGCGGCAGATTCCACGCACAGCGCAAATGCAATGTAGGCAAGAAACGATTCCAGACACACAAAAAGTTTGTTTTGTTTGTTGTTTGTTTTGTTATATGAATTAAATTATGTACTTTTGGCCTCTAAATTCGTCATATAACCCGATGCACGGGCTTCTCCTGTGTCCTTTTTGTCAGCAGAACTGACATTTTGTCACATTTGGTGAGTTTGGCACGTTATTCGTTATAGGAAAGAACAGAAGATTATTCACAAACAAACTAAAAACAAAAATTATGAGCATTAAACCATTGGCAGACCGCGTACTCATAGAGCCCGCTCCTGCAGAAACGAAGACAATTGGAGGTATCATCATTCCCGACACAGCAAAAGAGAAACCCCTTCAGGGTAAAATCATCGCCGTTGGCAACGGTACGAAAGACGAGGAAATGGTGCTGAAAGAAGGCGATACCGTCCTGTATGGCAAATATGCCGGTACCGAACTGGAGCACGAGGGCAAGAAATACCTGATCATGCGCCAGAGCGACGTAGTGGCAATCCTGGGATAAGCAACACAGCAAAAAGCGGATATAAAAAGAACAAACATAACACAAAAACATAAAGAATACATATTATGGCAAAAGAAATCAAATTCAACATAGAAGCTCGCGAGCAGATGAAGATGGGCGTTGACCAGTTGGCCAATGCAGTAAAGGTAACGCTGGGTCCCAAGGGCCGCAACGTAATCATCGAGAAGAAGTTCGGTGCTCCACAAATCACCAAGGACGGTGTGACTGTAGCCAAGGAAGTGGAACTGGCCGATGCATTCCAGAATGCGGGTGCACAGTTGGTAAAGAGTGTTGCCAGCAAGACCGGCGACGATGCAGGTGACGGTACAACAACCGCTACCGTTCTGGCTCAGGCCATTGTGCGCGAAGGACTGCGCAACGTGGCTGCCGGTGCTAACCCAATGGACCTGAAGCGCGGTATCGACAAGGCCGTGGCTAAGGTGGTTGAGAACATCAAGGCTCAGGCAGAACAGGTGGGCGCTGACTACAATAAGATTGAGCAGGTGGCAACCGTTAGTGCCAACAACGATCCCGAAATCGGCAAACTGCTGGCTGAGGCCATGAAGAAGGTGAGCAAGGACGGTGTAATAACCATCGAGGAAGCCAAGGGCCGCGACACCACCATCGGCGTGGTAGAAGGTATGCAGTTCGACCGTGGTTACCTGTCTCCCTACTTCGTTACCGACACAGAGAAGATGGAGTGCACGATGGAGGATCCCTATATTCTGATCTACGACAAGAAGATCAGCAACCTAAAGGATTTCCTGCCTATCCTGGAACCAGCCGTACAGTCCGGCCGTCCTCTGCTGGTAATTGCCGAGGATGTGGATTCAGAGGCTCTGACAACCCTGGTTGTGAACCGTCTGCGTAGCCAGTTGAAGATCTGCGCCGTAAAGGCTCCCGGCTTCGGTGACCGTCGCAAGGCTATGCTGCAGGATATCGCCACTCTGACAGGCGGTGTGGTAATTAGCGAGGATACGGGTCTGAAACTGGAACAGGCTACCATCGAGATGCTGGGTTCTTGCGACAAGGTGACCGTAAGCAAGGACAACACCACCATCGTGAACGGTCATGGCGACAGCCAGCAGATCAAGGATCGCATCAACCAGATAAAGAACGAGATAAGCAACTCTACAAGCGACTACGACAAGGAGAAATTGCAGGAACGTCTGGCCAAACTGAGCGGTGGCGTTGCTGTCCTCTATGTAGGTGCTCCCAGCGAAGTAGAGATGAAGGAGAAGAAAGACCGCGTGGATGACGCTCTGTGTGCCACACGCGCTGCCATCGAAGAGGGTATCATTCCTGGCGGTGGCGTTGCCTACATCCGCTCCATCAACGTACTGGAAGGTATGACGGGTGAGAATGCCGATGAAACGACCGGCATCAACATCATCAAGCGTGCCATCGAAGAGCCTCTGCGTCAGATTGTAGAAAATGCAGGTCTGGAAGGCAGCGTAGTAGTGAACGCCGTTCGCCAGGGTAAGGATGATTATGGTTACAATGCCCGTGCCGACAAGTACGAGAACCTGAAAGCCAGCGGTATCATCGATCCCGCAAAGGTTACCCGCGTAGCGTTGGAGAACGCCGCCAGCATCGCCGGTATGTTCCTGACAACCGAATGTGTCATCTGCGAAGCCAAGGAGGATAAGCCCGAAATGCCTATGGGCGGTGCCCCAGGTATGGGTGGCATGGGCGGCATGATGTAACAGGAAGCTGTCCACATAATATAATTCATAGAAGAATCCCTGCTGTCCGGCAGGGATTCTTTGTTTATTAGAGGGTAGAGTGCTATAGTAATGACAACGAGGTGGCTTTGTCCTTACAGGGTGGATATAAAAGACTGTAACCAAAGATTGAAAATCGCGAATCATACATTCTTCGAATCACTCTGCATTGTCAAATCGCCGCTCTTGCAAGATGTCGAGCGATGAATTATGAATTATGAAATAATTTATGTATCTTTGGGGCATAGAATACAATAAAAAAAAGAAAAGATGAATACAAAAACCATTTTCCTTTCGGTACTGACAGGTCTTTTACTAGGTTGTGCACCCAGCGACACACCTGCTCCAGAACCTTACGGCCCTGTTCCCAACGAGCGTGAGTTAGCTTGGCACGAAACGGAGTTTTATGCCTTTATCTGTATGACCACTAATACGTTCAACGACCTGGAATGGGGATATGGTGATGCCGACCCCAACATTTTCTGTCCGGAAAAGCTGGATGCAGAACAATGGATGAAGGTTTGTAAGGAAGCCGGAATGAATGGGGCCGTCATCACAGCCAAGCACCACGACGGATTCTGCCTGTGGCCCAGCAAATACACCGACTATTCCGTAAAGAGCAGTAAATGGCGCGACGGTAAAGGGGATGTCCTGGAGGACTTGTCCAAGGCATGCCAAAAATATGAAATGAAATTTGGTGTCTATCTTTCTCCCTGGGACAGACATGATATGCGATACGGCTCACCCGAATACATCGAATACTACAGGAAGCAGTTGCGCGAGCTCTGTACAAACTACGGTCCCATCTTCGAGTTCTGGGAGGACGGAGCCAACGGCGGCGACGGCTATTATGGCGGTCTGTGCGAAGAAAGAAAGATCGACGGCTGGGCATATTACGACTGGGACACGACGAATGCCATCATCTATGAGCTGCAGCCACAGGCCAGTATCTTCGGAGGCAACGTGCGTTGGTGCGGAAACGAGAGCGGATATATCGACGAGCCGGTATGGAATGCCACCAGCTTCGACGAGAATGCCGTATGGCAGCCCTTCGAAGTGGACGTGTCCATCCGTCCGGGATGGTTCTGGCACGAGAGCGAGAACGACAAGGTGAAGACCGTAGAACAGCTGGTGGACATCTACTATAACTCCATCGGCCGGGGCACCAACCTGATCCTGAACATCCCGCCAAACAAGGACGGCCTCTTCAACGAGGAGGACATACGTGCCCTGAAAGGAATGGGCGAAACTATCAGAAGAGAGTTCTCGAACTGCCTGAACGAACAGATCAAGAAGGCAGAAGCCAGCAACGTGCGTGGAAAATGCAAGAAGTTCAGCGCCGACAACGTGAACGACGAGGACAAGGAATCCTACTGGACAACGGATGATTCGGTAAAGAATGCCAACCTGACCTTCACCTTCAAGGAGCCTACGACGGTAAACCGTGCCATGATACGTGAATACTTGCCACTGGGACAGCGTATCGGCGGATACAGCCTGGAGGCATTGGATGAGAACGGAGAATGGACGGAGGTCTATAGCGGAACGACCATCGGCAACAAGCACCTGCTGCGCTTCGACGATGTGAAGACAAAGGTCCTGCGACTGAACATTACGGAGGCCAAGGCTTGTCCAATCCTGTCCGAAGTGAAGTTTTACAATGCTCCCACAAAAGAATAGGGTGAAGAAAAGAATAACGACACAGATTTTGGCATGCATCGAAGATACACGCACCCGGATTTTCTCAAATTATTTTTGGTAAATCTCTCGCTTAATCGTATCTTTGTGGCATAAAATACAATAATAACAAGAAAAGATGAACACAAAAAACATTTTCCTTTCGGCTTTGACCGGTCTTTTCCTGGGTTGCGCGCCCAGTGATGTACCTGCTCCGGAACCATGCGGGCCTGTACCCAGCGAACGCCAGTTGGCTTGGCATGAAACGGAGTTTTATGCCTTTATCTGTCTGACCACAAATACATTCAACGACTTGGAATGGGGATTTGGTGATGCCGACCCCAACATTTTCTGTCCGGAAAAACTGGACGCAGAACAATGGATGAAGGCTTGCAAGGCGGCCGGAATGAACGGTGCGGTGATAACGGCCAAGCACCACGACGGATTTTGCCTGTGGCCCAGCGAATATACAGACTACTGCGTGAAGTCGAGCAAATGGCGCGACGGAAAAGGTGATGTCCTGGGAGATTTGTCCAAGGCTTGCCAGAAATATGGAATGAAATTCGGCGTCTATCTCTCTCCATGGGACAGGCACGATTTACGCTATGGTACACCCGAATACATCGAGTATTTCAGGAATCAGGCACGCGAGCTGTGTACAAAATACGGTCCTGTCTTCGAGTTCTGGATTGACGGTGCCAACGGCGGCGACGACTACTATGGCGGACTGCGCGAGAAAAGAGTCGTGGACAGGGAAACCTATTACGACTGGCCTACGACTGCCGACCTGGTGCACGAACTGCAACCGGAAGCCTGCATTTTCAGCGATGGAGGACCCGATGTACGCTGGTGTGGTAACGAGAGTGGCTTTGTAGGCGAAACGAACTGGGGTATGATAAAGGCCGCTGAGTTCTTTCCCGGCGTAATGGGCAAGGAGGCATTCCTGAACGGAGGAGACCCCGAAGGTACGGACTGGATTCCTGCCGAGGTGGATGTGTCCATCCGCCCGGGATGGTTCTGGCACGAAAGCGAGAACGACAAGGTGAAGAGCGTAGAACAGCTGGTGGATATCTACTACAACTCCATCGGCCGCGGTGCTAATCTAATCCTGAACATTCCGCCCAACAAGGACGGCCTCTTCAACGAGGAGGACATACGCGCCCTGGAGGGAATGGGCGAGGCCATAAGGAGGGATTTCTCGAACTGCCTGAGCGGACAGATTGCCAAGACGGAAGCCAGCAACGTGCGCGGGAAGTGCAAGAAATTCTGTGCCGACAACGTGAACGACGAGGACAAGGAATCCTACTGGGCAACGGATGATTCGGTAAAGAATGCCAGCCTGACCTTCACCTTCAAGGAACCCACGACGGTTAACCGCGCCATGCTACGCGAATACCTGCCCTTGGGACAGCGTATCGGAGGTTTCGTGCTGGAAGCCCTGGATGCCGACGGCACATGGCAAGAAGTGAGTCGTGCCACCACCATCGGCAACAAGCGATTGTTGCGTTTCGACGATGTAGAGACGACGGCCATGCGACTGAGCATTACGGAGACAAGGGCTTGCCCCATCCTCTCCGAGGTGAAATTCTACAATGCTCCGGCCAAGTAATCGGATAAGAAAAGAAAATAACATAAACAAAACAACATAAGAAAAATGAAATGTAAAGCATTATGCGCCATGTTGCTGATGGGAATGTCGGCAACGGCAGAGAATCTGACAGAGTATGTAGATCCACGCATCGGAACAGGCGACCACGGCCATGTCTTCATGGGTGCCAGCGTACCGTTCGGTATGATAAACGCAGGTCCCACACAGTTGGAAACAGGCTGGGACTGGTGCTCCGGTTACCACGAGAGCGGAAAGAAGATCGTTGGTTTCGGCCAGATGCACCTGAGCGGCACCGGATGTGGCGACTTTGGTGATCTTTGTCTGATGCCGGGCTATGGCGACCAGGAATTGAGCAACGAAGGCCTGGCCAGCACGTTTAGCCACGAGCACGAAGTTGTACGCCCCGGCTATTACAGCGTCCTGCTGGACAAGTTCGGTATCACGGCCGAAATGACCGCCACCGACCGCGTAGCCCTCTACCAGTTCACCTATCCGAAGGGAAGCAACAACGCACGTGTTGTCGTTGACCTGAAGAACGGTGTGGGCGGCGATCTGATAGCAACCCGTGTCGTACAGCTGGACGCAAACACATTGATGGGCTACCGCCGTGTCAAGGGTTGGGCCGAGGACAAGAAGGTCTATTTCTGCATCCGCTTCTCCCAGCCTATCCACAACTGGCTGTCCAAAGGGCTGGACGAACCCTACGGCGAGGCTACGTTCGAAGTTACTCCCGGCGAGAAACTGCTGGTCAAGATGGCCCTTTCTCCCACAAGTGAAGCCAATGCCATGCTGAACATGAACGAGGAGACCGGCTCAGGTTTCGACTTCAAGGGCATTGAAGCCGCTGCCACCCAGAAATGGGAACAGGAACTGGGCCGCATAAAGGCCACCTTCCGTACAGAGCGTGAGCGTAAGATTTTCTACACCGCCATGTACCACTATATGATAGCACCCCAGACCTGGTGCGACGTGACAGGCGACTATATGGGTGCCGACTTCCAGATTCACCGTGGCGCCGACTTCAAGACCGTTACCACATGGAGCCTGTGGGACACCTATCGTGCCGCTCATCCGTTGGCCACCCTCATCCTGCGCGACCGTATGCGCGACTACACCAAGACCATGATGGCCATCTACAACGAATGGGGTGAATTGCCCGTATGGCACCTGGCCAGCAACGAGACCTACTGTATGGTGGGTGAGCCCGCCGTACCCGTACTGGCTGATATGATTCTGAAAGGTTGCGACAAGGACATCAACGCCGAGGAAGCATTCAAGGCCATGAAGGCCAGCCTGCTGCCCACCAAGTATGGCGAGAAGAGCGTGCCCGACCTGCGCGGCAAGGACAATCTGGCAAAGCTGGGCTATCTGCCCTACGATTCAGAGAACGAGACCGTAGCCAAGAACCTGGAGTACTTCCTGGCTTGCTGGAGTGCCGCCCGTGTAGCGGGCAAACTGGGCCACAAGGAAGACAGTGTCCTGTTCTACAACCTGAGCATGAACTACAAGAAGCTCTACGACACACGTGTCAAGTGCATGCGTGCCCTGGACAGCAAGGGCGAGTTCCGTCCCCTGACTCCGGACTTCAATCCCTGCCACCAGACACAGGACTACACCGAGGGTAACCCCTGGCAGTACACCTTCCTCGTTCCCCACGACGTAAACGGTCTGGTCGAGCTGATGGGTGGAAAGAAGGCTTTTGCCGCCCGGCTGGACAGCCTGTTCCTGGCCGACACCGACCTGGGAGAGCATGCCAACCCCGACATCACCGGCCTCATCGGTCAGTATGCCCACGGCAACGAGCCCAGTCACCACGTCCTTTATATGTACAACTATGTAGATCAACCCCAGAAGACCCAGAAGAGAGTGCGCCAGGTTATGGACGAGCTCTATACCGACCAGCCAGCCGGACTCTGCGGTAACGAGGACGTAGGCCAGATGTCCGCCTGGTACATCATGTCTGCCATGGGTATCTATCAGGTTGAGCCCTGCGGCGGTATCTACCAGCTGGGTTCTCCCATCGTAGAGGAAGCCTCTATCCCCGTAGGCGAGGACAAGGCCTTTGTCATCCGTTCCCATAACGGCGGAGCAAAGAAAGTCTGCGTCAAGAAATACGTGCTGAACGGCAAGAAACTGGACCGCACCTACATCACCCACGACGAGATTATGGCTGGTGGTTCCCTGGATGTTTACTTCTAATGGATCACAAGTCTTGACCGAATGCAGTCAACCGTCCAGGCTTTTTGATTATAAATCATACATCACAGATTATGAAATATAAATTGCTCTTTTCCCTCATGCTGGCAACCCCTTTGTCTGCCAGCACCCCGGATCCAGCCGCCATGCCGGACCCAGCCCGTCGGCAGCAGCACGTGGCCGTGCAGAGTACCATCAAGGATCTGCGCCCAGCAGAGGCCGAACGCCTGTTCCGCAGCGATGCCGTAGAAAAGCAGATAGAGGCACTCAAGAATAAGCTTGTGGCCATAGATCCAAAACTCTTCTGGATGTTCCAGAACTGTCTGCCCAACACACTGGACACTACAGTTCACTACCAGAAGACCGAGGACGGAGACGATGACACCTTTGTATATACCGGCGACATCCACGCCATGTGGTTGCGCGACAGTGCCGCCCAGGTATGGCCCTACCTGCGCTATGTCCAGGAGGACGAACCGCTCCGACACCTCATACGTGGCGTTATCCGACGTCAGCTGGCCTGCATCCTCATCGACCCCTACGCCAATGCGTTCAACATAGGTCCTACCGGCAGCGAGTGGGCCAAAGACATGACCGAAATGAAGCCCGAACTGCACGAGCGCAAATACGAGATAGACTCCCTGTGCTACCCTATCCGCCTGGCCTACGAATACTGGCAGCAGACCGGCGATTCCAGCGTCTTCGATGAGCGATGGCTGAAAGCCATGCGTGCCATACTGGACACCTTCCGCGAGCAGCAGAACTGGAACGGCATGCAGACATCCTACCATTTCCAACGCGAGACAGAGGCTCTCCACGACACCCGCAGCAACAACGGATATGGACATCCCGGAAAGGCATGTGGCCTCATCGCCAGTGCCTTCCGTCCCTCCGACGACTCCACTATCTTCCCCTACCTCATCCCCAGCAATTTCTTTGCTGTCAGCGTCCTGCGTAAGGCCGCCGCTATCCTGCGTCAGGTGAACAAGGAAATGGTGATGGCCAGCGAGTGCGACCAGATGGCAACCCAGGTGGAGGCCGCCATCCAGCAGTACGCCGTGGTGGAGCATCCCAAGTACGGCAAGGTCTATGCCTTCGAGGTGGACGGTTATGGCAGCACCCTCCTGATGGACGACAGCAATGCTCCCAGCCTGCTCTGTCTCCCCTATCTGTGCGACGTGGACATCGATGACCCCATCTACCAGAACACCCGCCGTTTCGTATGGAGCGAGGACAACCCTTACTTCTTCCGTGGGAAAGCAGGCGAAGGCATCGGCGGACCCCACTGCGGACTGGACAACCCATGGCCCATGAGCCTGGTAATGAAAGCGCTCACCACCAACGACCGCGACGAGCAGGAATGGTGCCTTCGGGAAATCCTGAAAACGGACGGAGATACGGGGTTCATGCACGAATCCTTCAACAAGGACGATGCCAAGAAATTCACCCGTGCCTGGTTTGCCTGGGCCAACACTCTCCTGGGCGAACTGATAGTAAAGATGTATGCCGACGAAAACGGCAAATAGCCAATAGACAAAGAACATGCAAAAAAACATAAGGCTTTTCCAGTCCATACGGCATATCCTGCCGGTATGTATCGGACTGTTCCTTGTGGCCCAGCCATGTAGGGCAGAACTGAACGGATACGACAAGATAGCTCCCGACAAGGTGGTCTTCGGCACCGACAATGGGCAGAAGATGCTGCTCCAATTCTGTAGTCCCGATGTGATAAAGGTCGAATACTCCTTCGACGGAGAATTCCAGGACGAAGCCCCCACCCCGGCCGTCATAAATGACGCGTTGGAAAAGATGGACGTCAATGTGGCCGACAATGCCAACAACTACGAGATCTTCACCTCAGCCCTGCGCGTCAGCCTCGACAAGAAGCCCATGCGCCTGCGCATCTACGACACCTATCAGAAACTCATCATGGCCGATGTGCCCGAATCGTATCAGCGCAGCCAGGACGGCGAGATCACATGCCAGAAGGTACTTGCACGCGACGAGCAGATCTATGGTCTGGGAGAAAAAGGCGGATTGATGAACCGCCGGGGCGGAGTCTATACCATGTGGAACAGCGACAAGCCCTGCTATTGCATCGACGAAGACCCGCTCTACAAGAGCATCCCCTTCTTCATGAGCAGCAAACGCTATGGTATCTTCTTCGACAACTCCTGGAAGAGCACCTTCGATTTTGGCGCGGCCAAGAAAGACTGCTACAGCATCAGCAGCAAGGGAGGCCGTATGGTCTATTACATCATTACGGGCAAGGACTACAAGGACATCCTGTCCAAGTACATCCGGCTTACGGGACAGCCCATCATGCCCCCCAAGTGGGCCCTTGGCTTTGCACAATGCCGCGGCCTGTACACCAAGCAGAAGCAGGCCCTGGAAGTGGGTGCCAAGTTCCGCGAACTGCAGTTCCCCTGCGACATCATCTACCAGGATATCGGGTGGGTGGAAAAATTGCAGAACTTCGAGTGGAACAGGCACAACTACTCAGACCCACGGGCCATGACACGCCAGCTGAAGGATATGGGCTTCCGCGTGATCGTGTCCCAGGACCCCATCATCTCCCAGAACAACCGCGAGCAATGGGCCGAAGCAGACAGCCTGGGCTACTTTGTCAAGGACAGGCGCACGGGCAAGACCTACGACATGCCGTGGCCCTGGGGCGGCAACTGTGGCGTGGTGGATTTCACCCTTCCGGCCGTAGCTGACTGGTGGGGAGCCTACCAGCAGAAGGCCATCGACGACGGAGTCGCCGGTTTCTGGACGGACATGGGCGAACCGGCATGGAGCAACGAGGAAGAGGACGACCGCCTGAACATGGTTCATCACAAGGGCTGCCACGCCGCCATACATAACGTATATGGACTGTATTGGGACCGTGTGGTTACCGAGCAGTTCAACCGTCGCAACCCCGACCGCCGTATCTTCCAGATGACACGTGCCGCCTTCTCGGGCATGCAACGCTACTGCTTCTCCTGGACGGGCGACTGCGGCAACAACGGACGGGTAACCGAAAGCTGGGAACAGTTTGCCTACCAGATACCCATGATGCTCTCTGCCAGCCTGTGCGGCGTACCCTTCATCACGGGCGACATCACCGGCTACTGCGGCAAGATCGACGACTACAATGCCGTAAGCGAACTCTATGTCAGATGGATGCAGTTCGGACTGTTCACCCCGCTCAGCCGCTCGCATCACGAGGGCGACACAGCCGTCGAGCCCTGGCAGTTCTCGGAAGAGGCCCTTGCCTGTGCCAGGAAAGCCGCAGAACTTAAATACCAGCTCATGCCCTACATCTACACCTATGCCCACGAAGCCTACGAGACAGGCATCCCCCTGATGCGGGCCATGCTGCTCGAATTCCCCGACGAGAGGGAATGCCGCAACCAGGACTTCCAGTTCATGTTCGGCCCCAGCCTGCTGGTGGCACCCGTCACGGAAGAAGGAGCACGCACTCAGGAAGTATATCTCCCCAAGGGCCAGTGGTACGACTGGTACACCCACGAACTGCTGGAGGGCGGCAGGTACATCAAAGCCGAAGCACCCCTCGACCGCATCCCGTTGTTCGTCCGTGCCGGCAGTATCATCCCCACGACCGACATCATGCAGCATACCGGCGAGAACCCCAATGCCCCCATCTATCTGAACGTCTTCCCGTGCCAGGGCAAGACCGTTGACTTCACCCTCTACGAGGACGACGGCGAATCCCTGGGCTATCAGCGAGGCGAGAACACGACCAGGACCTTCTCATGCTCCGAGAAAGACGGACAGGTAACCCTCACCATGGACGAGCGGAAGGAAAACGGAGGCTACAGGTTCAACATAGAACGCGATATTGAATGGCGCATCTTCAGCAGCAACAAGCCGAAGACAGTCCTCTACAACGGCAGGAAAGTAAAAAAAGGCTGGGACAAGGCCGGAGGGCACTTCATCATCCGAGACAAGGACAGCCGTTAGGGCAAGACTTTATCGAACCCCCTTCTGCATCCCCGGCAGACATCCTGCCAACGGGAGCTTGAACAATACATCTTGCATCATTGATGAAAGGATGATTAATGATGGCTGATTAGACACCCCAGAGGGTAGGGTGTTACTATAGATAGGATGTTACGATGGGGGAGCCAGACCAGAGCAGCGCGAAGGGCACGGCTCCAATTTTTTTTTTGCGTAAAGCCCATGCCCGGCTCAGTGGAAAAATACTGGGGAAAGATAAAGAAAAACTATCAAAGATTTTGTAGCTTTGTGCCATGAATATGCTTGAACAATTAGCCCGCCTGGTTCTCCCCAAGGAGATTCTTGATTATTTTGTTATCGTAAAGATA
>JAZLIY010000063.1:0-9443 GCA_045617645.1 Bacteroidaceae bacterium
TGCGATGTAGAATGGACAACCGACTACAGAAAGGACGGCACAAACATAATGGGTAAAATCTTCACAGGCAAGGGATATTTTTCAGGCAACAGCATATTCCTTCCAGCCGCAGGCTACTACTTCTGGATGCATGACGAAGTCATTAAGGGCGAGCCAGACAAATACAGTGGAAACATGAACTACTACGGGTGCTACTGGTCTTCCACGCCTAAAAATGTCAACATAGAAGACGACAACTCAGCGTTCTATCTGAACTTCACGTCGGGATACATGCCGTACATGGACGACGGCGGACGTCACATGGGCAACTCCGTCCGTGCGGTGCTTGTGGAGTAACCTGAAAAAGTGGCAGCTGGCATACAGCTCAGCGCGCGAACATTATAATTTATCCAAGATACGCAAGTTCTGTTCTGGCTGGAAGTTACATATATGTTTGATTTCATAGATCGCACAGTCAGTTTCTCACGCTGTGCGATTTTTTTTTTTTTTTTTTTTTTTGATTGGTGGGTGCCAGTTTTCCAGGTATGACGTAATATTCGCTGAGTAGTTACAAATCACCTTCGAAGTGTTAAAAAAGTGTTAAAATCCATCGAAAATTTGGTGAATACCGTATAATTGTCCTACTTTTGCGGTGTACTATTTGACTATTACACTATGATAAGTATCGAAAACATCACATTCGGGTACAACCGAAATTGCAACGTACTGAATGACTTTTCCCTGAATTTTGGGCAGGGTGGGGTGTACGGTCTGCTTGGCAAGAACGGCACCGGAAAGAGTACGCTATTGTATTTGATAAGTGGCTTGTTGCGCCCACGCAAGGGTAACGTCTGCATTGACGGAGTTCCCACCCAGGACCGCCGTCCCGAAATCCTGTCGGATCTGTTCCTGATTCCCGAGGAGTATGAACTGCCCCGTATCTCGCTCCGCCAGTATGTGTCAGCACTGAAACCCTTCTATCCCCGTTTCAGCGACGAACTGTTGCAGAAATGCCTGGACGGGTTCGAGATGGATGTCGACCTGGACCTGGGGGCATTGTCCATGGGACAGAAAAAGAAGGTCTATATGTGCGTGGCACTGGCTGCCAATACACGCTACCTGCTGATGGACGAACCGACAAACGGTCTGGACATCCTGAGCAAGAGTCAGTTCCGCAAGGTGGTAATAACGGGTATGTCCGCCGACAAGACCATTCTCATCAGTACTCACCAGGTACACGATGTAGAGCATCTGCTGGACCATGTCACCATCATAGACCAGAATAGGGTGCTGCTGTCCCAGTCGCTGACGGACAGCGAGAATCCCCTTGATTTGGAGAAGCTGTTTGTAGATACATTAACTCATCAATCCGAACGTCATGCCTGATTTTTCCTTTTCCCGTTTCGTGAACGTTGCCAAGTGGGACGTGACCGTCAACCGTAAGTACTACCTGCGTCTGGGACTCACCCTGATGCTGCTAACCGCCATTCCCGTACTGACCAATATTATATGCATGTTGGCCAACGTGCTGGGAATTACCCAGGACATGTTGATGGAAGTGGATGATATGTTGCCCTTCGAGGCTTCTTTCTTCTTTGCTATGATCATGATGATGATGGGACACACCTTCCATAATTTCCTGAACAAAGGGAGCCGGCTGAACGAGCTGATGCTGCCCGCTACCAACTGCGAGAAATTCCTGTGGCACGTGCTGTTCTATCTGGCCTTTCCCATACTGGTGTTTATGCTGGGCATACTGGTTTCTGATATGATCAATGCCGCTTTCGTGAGTATGCTGGTAGGTGCCGACTCCGCACACTCGCTTACCCTCGTCATTCTTAACCATCTTGGATATGTGTCTGTAAATTTGGACAATATCCCCATTACGTCTTGTCAGATTTTTATGTTGCAGGTGGGCATTTTCCTGCTCATTCTTTCCTTCTATTCAGCCTTCGTGCTGGTAAATGCATGGAAATACCGCTACAATATTCCCCTGACGATGCTGCTGCATACGGCCGTATGCCTGGTAATAGCCTTTACCGTCGGAATGAGTGTGCCGTATCTGGAAGAATGGATTCCAAAGCATTCTCTCCATGACAATCCGGATCTGCCGACATACTTTGCCATTGTACTGGACATAGTGTCCGCGCTGGTGTTCGTTGGCATCTGGTGGTTGTCCTATCGCCTGTATTGCCGGGCGCAGATTACGACCCGCAGGAACCCTTGAAACAATGCATAATGCATAATGCATAATTCATAATTTTTTGATAAATGGATTTCAAGAATCAACAACCGATTTATTTGCAGATAGCCGAGCATATCTGTGATGACATACTGCAAGGACGCTACCCCGAGGGTGAACGTCTGCCCAGCGTACGTGAATATGCCGCCGAGGTGGAGGTGAACGTCAATACCCTGGTGCGCTCCTACGACTGGCTCAGTCAGAAAGAGATCATTTTCAATCGTCGTGGACTGGGATATTTCGTATCCGAGGGTGCAGCTGCACACATTGCCGAGGTTCGCAGACAGGAGTTCTTCCAGGACCGTCTGCCCGAGGTATTTCAGACGATGAAGACCTTAGGCATCGCCATAGAAGATGTAGTAAAAGAATATAAAATAAAAATCATGGATAAAATGAACACTTTAATTATGTCAATCCTGGGTGTTACGCTCATGACATTGACCAGTTGCAACGAGTTTGCTTCCAGAGTAGCAGAAAAAGCCTCCGATGCCATTTTCGAGAACATGGAGTCCGAACAGAACACATCTAAACAGGGTCCCGTGGTGGACAAGAAGCTGGACCTGACAGGTTTCAACAGCATAGAGGCGGTGGGAGCCGTACAGATTGTCTATACGCAGGACAGCGCTTATAGCGTTACGTTGCACGGCAACGAAAAAGCCATTGAGAAGTACGACGTCTATCTGGACGAAGAGGACCTGCGCGTGGAACTGAAAGATAACCATGGTCAGGTAAAGCGCAATACCCCTGCCATCACCGTGAATGTCTCTTCGCCCTATTTAAAGGACATCGATTGTTCGGGTGCCGTAAGGACTGACCTGAAGGGACCGGTTGTTATGGACAACGATATGGACATCGAGATTTCCGGAGCAGGGAAACTGAACATCGAATCGCTGAAATGCCGTGCGTTTGACCTGGATATGGCCGGTGTGGCCAAAGTACAGGTTGCCTCGCTTGAATGTCTTTCCGATGCCAAGGTGGAAATCTCCGGTGCAGGGGAATCCGACCTGAACATGACCTGCCAAGGCAATGCCAGGCTGGAAATGTCGGGTGCCGGAAAGTGCCGCATGACGGTAGATTGCCAAAAACTGTCTGCCAGTATCAGCGGTGCAGGAAAAGTGGAGTTGGACGGGCGTGTGGATAAACTGTCCAAGCACGTGAGCGGAGCTGGCAAGATAGCAGCCGACAACCTGAAAGTGACCGGAGCAGAATGATACGGCTGACCAATATACACAAGACCTACCAGGGCGCACAGCCCCTGCACGTGCTGCGTGGTATCGACCTGCACGTCGAAAAGGGGGACTTCGTGGCCATCATGGGAGCCTCAGGTTCCGGCAAGAGCACGTTGCTGAACATCCTGGGAATCCTGGATGACTACGACGAGGGCGAATACTGGTTGGACGGTACGCTTATCCGTAACCTGAGCGAGACAAAGGCTGCCGACTACCGTAACCGTATGATTGGTTTCATCTTCCAGTCCTTCAACCTGATATCCTTTAAGGACGCGATGGAGAACGTGGCACTGCCCCTGTTCTATCAGGGTATGAGCCGCAGGAAACGCAATGAGCTGGCCCTGCAATACCTGGACCGGGTGGGGCTGCGCGACTGGGCGCATCACTATCCCAACGAGCTGTCCGGAGGACAGAAGCAGCGGGTGGCCATTGCCCGTGCCCTCATCACCCATCCTCGTATCCTGTTGGCCGACGAACCTACAGGGGCCCTGGATAGCAAGACCTCGCTGGAAGTGATGCAGATGCTGGGCGAACTGCACCGCCAGGGGCTTACCATCGTGGTGGTGACGCACGAGAGCGGCGTAGCCTATCAGACGGAGAAGATCGTGCACATAAAGGATGGCTTGATAGAACGGGTGGAGGAGAACCTGAATCCCGACCAGAATCCCTTCGGAGCCAATACGATAATGAAATAACGCACAGCCATGTTTGACACGTTACAGGAGATATTCGGCATCCTCAGGCGCAACAAGATGCGCACCATAGCCACAGGCTTTGCCGTGGTCAGCGGATTGTTCCTACTTATCGTACTGCAGGGAGCCGGCAATGGCGTCATTCATTCCTTCGAGTACAATATGGGCGATTTCGCCTTCGATGCCATACACATCTACGGAGGTCGCACCACAAAGCCTTTCGAGGGCATCAAGGAGGGACGTTCCATCCAGCTCGACGACCGCGACAGGGAGATGGCGCAGAGGCATTTCCCCAACCACATAGATACGGCTGTTCCCACCATAGAGCAGTCGTCCTTGACGGCCAACTATGGGCAAAACCATATCAGTGCTTCGTTGTCCGGTGTCTATCCCCAGTACGCCGCATCCATGGCCATAAAGATCCTGCACGGACGTTTCATCAACGAGATAGACCTAGACCAGACGCGCAAGGTGGTGGTCATAGGCGACAAGGCCGTGGAGCAACTGTTTCCGAAAAATACGGATGCCCTGGGACGGGTTGTCTGTGTCGGAGGTATCGCATACAAGGTAGTAGGCATCTATAAGACCAACGAGATGCAGGATGCCAGCTGGTTCTATTCCCCCTATACCACGGTGAGCACCATCTACAACAAAGGGCGGTTCATAGACGAGCTGACGATGAACATACGCAACATTTCCACCGAGGAGGCCATGGACACCTTCATGAACGAATACATACGTGCCACCAGTCGCATCCATACTTTCCATCCCGACGACAAGCAGGCACTTTGGATATGGAATCAGGCTGGCGACAACATACAGATGCACAAGGCTGGCAATATCCTGCACACGGCATTCTGGATATTGGGACTCCTCACCCTGTTGAGTGGTGTGGTAAGCGTGAGCAACATCATGCTCATTTCCGTGGGGGAGCGCACACGCGAGTTCGGAATCCGTCGTGCCATAGGTGCCCATCCTTCTGCCATCATCCGTATGGTCATGTTGGAGAGTGTCCTCATCACGGGCGTTTTCGGGTATATCGGTATGTTTCTGGGTGTTTTGTTCTGCGAGTATATGAATGCCACAGTGGGCAACCAGACCATCGACCTCGGCATGATGCAGACCAAATATTTTGTGGATCCCACGGTGGGCTTGTCCACGTGCCTGCAGGCTACGCTGGTCATTGTGGTGGCAGGCGCCCTGGCAGGGTTCTTCCCGGCCTGGAAAGCCATGAAGGTAAAACCAATTGAAGCATTGAGGGCATGAGAATAAGTATAGACAGAGATCAGTGGGAGGAGATTTTCGACTCGCTCAGTCGCAACCGAACCCGAACCTTCCTGACGGCCTTCGGCATCTTCTGGGGCGTATTCATGCTCATCCTGCTGATGGGTGGCGGACGTGGATTGCAGTCCATGCTCGGCCAGAATTTCGCCGGCTTTGCCTCCAATGCCGGATTCCTCTTTTCCGGTCAGACAAGCAAGCCCTACAAGGGTTTCCCCACCGGCCGCAGTTGGAACATACACTACGATGACTTGCAACGGGTGCAGAACAACATACCCGAGGTGGAAATGGCCACCCCCGTCATCTTCCGCCACGGACGCACGGCCATCGTGGACCAGTACACCAGCCGTGTGCACTTGTTCGGCATCCTGCCCGGATATTCCCAGGTGGAGAACCTGAAGATCCGTTTTGGACGTGCCTTGAACGACGTGGATGTGATGGAGATGCGCAAGGTCTGCGTCCTGGGCAGCAGAGCAGTGGAGGAACTGTTCCCCACATTGGGTAAGAACGGCAACCCCTGTGGTCGTCTCATCCGTGTGGAGGGTGTCTATTACCGTGTCGTAGGGGTCAGCGGAAAAAGTAGCGGAGGCATCAATATCGGTGGCGATGCCACGCAGCGTGTCTATCTGCCCTTCACCACCATGCGCAACACCTACAACCGAGGGGCCAACATCGATATGCTCTGTCTGCTGGCTCGCGACCAATACCGTATGAGCGATGTGCAGAAGAGGGTGGAGACGCTGCTGAAACGTATTCACACGATACACCCCGATGATACGCAGGCCGTATTTAAGGTAAATACCGAGGCGCTCTTCGGTATGGTGGACAGCCTGTTCAACGGAGTCAGCATTCTGGTGTGGATGATAGGACTGGGTACGTTGCTGGCCGGGGCTATCGGCGTGAGCAACATCATGGTGGTTACCGTCAAGGAGCGGACGACCGAGATAGGCATCCGCCGTGCCATAGGAGCTACTCCGCAGGACATCCTCGTTATGGTGATGAGCGAGAGCGTGGTACTCACCCTGGTGGCGGGAATGAGTGGTATCATGTTGGCAGTGCTCATCCTGCAAGGGATGGAGTCGGCTCTGCAACCTTCCTCGCCCGAGGCTCAGTTCCAAGTGTCGTTCGGGGTGGCTATGGGAGCTGCTTCGCTCCTGACTTTCCTCGGTGTCCTGTCTGGCCTGGCCCCCGCCCTGCGTGCTATGAAGATAAAGCCCGTAGATGCCTTATGTGATGAATAACAATTTAATTCGCAGTATATTAACATAAATAGAGTAAATAAAAAGTACAATAAAGATGAAAAAGTTTCTTAAATGGAGTGTTATAGTCCTGTTGGCGGCTATGTTCGTGGGTACCTTCGTTTTCCTATACAGGAAGTCACGACCCAAGGATGTCGTGTACGAGATAAATGACGTGTCCGTAAAAGACCTGAAAAAGACCACTATTGTAACCGGTAAGATTGAACCGCGTGACGAGGTGAACATCAAGCCGCAGATTTCCGGTATCATTGCCGAATTGTACAAGGAGCCTGGGCAGATGGTGAAGAAGGATGAAGTGATAGCCAAGGTAAAGGTCATTCCCGACATGGGCAATCTGAGTTCGGCCGAGAACCGTGTGCGCCAGGCTGAGGTTACGCTTGCCCAGGCCAAGACCGACCACAAGCGTATGGAAAACCTCTACCAAAAGGATATGGTCAGTGCGGCTGAATACGACAAGGTAAAGGTCGCTCTGAGTCAGGCTGAACTGGAATTGTCGGCAGCAAAGGATGCTTTACATATCGTGCGCGAAGGTATCTCCCTGAGCAATGCCCAGATGAGTACCACCCTCATACGCTCTACCATAGACGGCCTTATCCTGGACATACCGGTCAAGGTGGGTAACTCCGTCATCCTGAGCAACTCCTTCAACGACGGAACGACCATAGCCACCGTTGCCGATATGGGCAATCTGATTTTCCGTGGCAACATAGATGAGACCGAGGTGGGCCGTATCGTGGAGGGGATGCCTGTAACCATCAGCGTGGGTGCCGTTCAGGACCTGAAGATGCAGGCACTATTGGAGTATATTTCCCCCAAGGGTGTGGAGACCAACGGAGCTAACCAGTTCGAGATAAAGGCCGCCATCACCGTGGCCGACAGCGTCACCTTGCGTTCCGGCTATGGTGCCAATGCCGAGATTGTGCTGGAAAAAGCCGACCAGACCTTGTGCGTCCCCGAATCCTCTTTGGAATTTTCCGGCGACAGTACCTTTGTCTATCTGCTTACCGATAGCTTACCACACCAACAGTTCGAGCGTCGCCAGGTGGTAACCGGCATCAGCGACGGTATCGACATTCAGGTAAAGGGCGGGCTGTCCAAAGGTCAGAAAGTACGTGGAATCCTAAAGGAAAAATGATGCCAGCTGCCGACGGGTATATAGTCCGGCTCAGAACCTCAACCGAAAAAAACGATTTATGAACTTCGAACTTGTTACGACATGTATCCTCCTCGCCCTTTGCTGGGTGGTGCTTGCTGCGGCCGACGCTGTCGTTGCAGGCTTCTCCGTACTCATCTTTGGAGGCAAATTCAAGACCGTTTTCTTGTGGGGGCTCCTGTCATTCATTCTTCCTGTACTTGCCATCATGTATGGCGCTTTCATAGAAAGAAATCTCTACAGGGTCAATCCCGTCACAGTCCGCACCCCATCTCTCCCGGGGGCATTCCAGGGATTCAGCATAGCCCTGATCTCAGACATCCACCTCAGGTCTTTTGCCCAAAGGCCTGAATCACTCAGGAGGGCTGTCGAGAAGATAAATTCTCTGGATGCGGATGTCGTCTGCTTCACCGGCGACCTGGTTTCCCTGGACGCATCAGAACTGGATGGGTTCCGGGACATCCTCAGCGGTATAGCACCTCCTGTCTATTCTGTGTTGGGTAATCACGATTATCTCATCTATGGCAGACACAAGAACGGAAAAGGGGCAACAAAGGCCAGGGTGGAATCGCTCAAGGCCGGAGAAAAGGCACTTGGCTGGAACCTGCTGCTCAATGAAAATCGGATCTTGAAACGGGGAAATGAAAGTCTGGCCATCCTTGGAGTCGAGAACACATCGGCTTCCAAACATTTTCCTTCATACGGCAATTTGTCCAAGGCAATGGCCGGGACTGACGGCTGTTTCCGCATTCTTCTGAGCCACGACCCCACACATTGGGATATGGAGGTCATCGGGAAAGACATACCCCTCACCTTGTCGGGACACACACACGCCTTGCAGTTCTCGCTCTTCGGCTGGTGTCCCAGCAAGTATCTCTTCAAGCATTATAGGGGATTATATCAGGAAGCCGGCCAGAGCCTGTATGTGAACACAGGCCTCGGCGAGACCATCTTCCCCGCACGTATAGGAACAAAACCGGAGATAACATTCATTACACTGACGCGAAATTAGTGCGTCTTTTCATGAGGAGGAAAGAAACACAATATGGTGATTGCTTTTTGATGAATGTTAAAATATTTCATTTGTATTCTATCTCCTCGCTCGTCGGTGGAAACGGTCTGCGGCCTTCAGCGCGTTTATGGTAACAATCGCGTGGCGATGAGATGTTGGTAGTCAGCTATGCCAATGGTTGGCAGGCAGAATCTCAAATAAGGTGCGCATGCCATCATCCAATCGTTCAATCGTTTCATCGTTTCATTTGCCGCCGGAAAAATAGCCAAGCGCGTGGAATGGTTGCTTTCCCGAAAAGATAATGTAAATATTTTTGTACTATAAAATAGACAGGGGAAATGGAAGTGATGCATCTTTTATGTTTGGCATTTGCAGTTTTGACCTGTCGGTCGAACCTGCTTCCACTCGGCAAAGTTGACTTCGTCGAGCTCTTCGACCTTCATGCAAGCATGGCTCTGCTCTCGCTTACACGCAGTTTTGACCTGTCGGTCGAACCTGCTTCCACTCGGCAAAGTTGACTTCGTCGAGCTCTTCGACCTTCATGCAAGCATGGCTCTGCTCTCGCTTACACGCAGTTTTGACCTGTCGGTCGAACC
>JAZLIY010000064.1:0-27334 GCA_045617645.1 Bacteroidaceae bacterium
GGCCTTCATACATATTTATATTGCTGCTACGATTCATAATGCAAAGGTACTAACTTTTCTGCAATCATGTATCGTTTAGCGACAGTTTTTGGGTTAGCATCCGTATCCCCTTCCCCACAGGGTTTGTCGGTTGCGCCAGAAGATGCCTTTCCGAAAAATCAAAATCGACAAAAGTTTGTAGTACACAGCACCGCAAATGAAAATTGCAAAACGCTGAATAGCAGAGAAAACGACTAATAAGATGTCAAACTTGGGTTAGGTTGTAGTTTTTATAATTTGAACAAATCTAAATCTGCATACTTGGAGATAGCGGTTGTTATTGGATTGATGTTTTTTTGTTTTGTATTACTACAGCTCTTGCCGTCAGCTCCCCCCTACCCTTGGAAATGGCTAATTTTAGGGTTGATGTTTTGTGCGATTATTTCATTTTTAGCAAAAAGTATTGCCAAAAAGGACGAAAACAATTCAACCGTCAATTTTCTTCGGCGCGGTGTACTAGTAATATTGGCTGTACAAAACTATATTATCGGTTTCGTTAAAGTAATGATGGATAAGTTAAGTCAAGAAACAGATTATTTGGCCAATCATTTTGTATATAAACCTTTTGTGCTAATTTTTGTATATGTAATATCCTTTCCTATTATATGGTTTATCGTTAATAAAGCACATTTTGTTTTAGGAAAAAGTAGGAAATTGCATTGAATCCAAAGTTTTTTATGCCAGAAATGGTTTTGCCAAAACAACCATATTATGACATAAACTAGTCAAACCATGATGTAAGATAAAGTCATCTTGCAAGTAGGATGTGCTAGTTACGAAACATAAGGGTATTACCTGAAAGATCAATGAATGAAAACGATGCGGGTGACCACGGCCTTCTTCCCTTCCGCATTGTTGGCTACCACATGATAGACGCCGGAGGCCACGCGACGGCCACGTTGGTTGCATCCGTTCCACAGGGCGGTACCGCCGGAGGAGGTGCCACTCCATACCAGTTGGCCTGTGGCGGACAGGATCTTGACCTCGCTGTCCATGACAAGGCCACGGATGGCAATCTGACCGTTATAGTCGGGGCGTACAGGATTGGGGAAGGCCACCACGGAATCTGCTTGAAGTTCTTCTGCCCCTTCTGTGGCGTCACCTACATAGGAGCAGAGTCCCTTGTCTGTACCGACCATCACGGTACCCGTAGAGGGATGGACGGCGATGGTCTGAACCATATTGCTCAGCAGAGGGGAGTTGTCCGTGGTGAAGTGCTCCAGCATCTCGGTGCCGTCGGCACTGAGCAGGTAGAGTCCGTTAGTATGTGTTCCCACCCATTTGCGGTTGGCTCCGTCGATGGCGATGCAGTTGACGGATACGCCATTGAGCAGGTAGTCCGCCAGTCCACTTCCGTCGTTTCGTGCTATTTTCACCTGCTCGAAGCGGAAGCCGGAATCGAAATATTCCGTGGCATCGTTGATAACGAAGACACCCAGGTTCGTTCCGCACCAGATGCGTCCATCCAGGTCTTCCGTCAAGCAATAGAATTCATCGGGAGAATAACTTGTGCCGTCCTGATTGGTGATGGTGCTGCGCAAGATGTGCTTGTCGTCCCTTGTACTGTTCAGCGTCCCGTGGGTGTCGAAGCAGTAGAATCCACGCTTCTCCATCAGTCGGCTTACCACGAAGAAGAGTCCGCTGGAATGCATCAGGTAATCGTCGCAGAGTTTGGCCCCCCTGAAGTCCGAGTAATAAAGGGCCGCCCACTTTCCGTCATCTTTTCTGATACGAATAATGGTGTCAGTATTATTGCACAGCATCCACAGGTTATGGTCTGTGTCGAATTGCAATCCGGTGCAGGACACGAAATTATAATAGTTGGCATTGTCCGGCAGGATGCAGCGCAGGGGGCTGTTGTCGCAGTTGTAGAATTTCACCTGTTTGGCATTGCGGTATTCACAGAGTCCCGAACGGTACAGGCTGGCGAAATGGTGCGTGTCGTCCAGGGGGTCTTGGACCAGGTTCGTGGTGTTGCAATGGTTGAAGTTGGGATACTCCGACGGTATGTCCATCTCCTGGAAATTCGTCCATTCTCCGTCCTCGTAATACATGGCGGTAGGGGGCAGGTAGATGGCATCGGTGGTGTTGATGCCTCCCGTCACAAGCAGTCGGTCGCCCATCCAGGCGGCCCGGTAGCATAGGTCGTTCTTGGGACTGTTGGGTTGTATGGGACCCTCGGCAGGCACGAAGGTGCCGTTGCTGAACTTGTAGCCGTGCAGGCCGTTCGTTCCCTCGCAAGCCCAGTAGAGATTGCCGGCTTTCTGTATATCGAGCCATTCGTTGGACAGGGGAATCTCGGTTACGTTCTTTCCGTCCGTGGTGAGGCAGATTTTCTCGTTGTTGCCCCATAAGAGCTCGTCACCACACAGGCGCATGAAGCTGTAGCGTCCTGTATGCAACGTACTCTGCTTACCATTCTGCAGGGTGAAGACATTCCATCCACGGCGTCCCACCAGCATATTCTGGAAGGCAAGCAGTTGTTCGCATTTGCTCTGATCCACGCAGGTCCAGTTCTCGGCCTGTTTCCTGCTCTTTCCCGCAGGGCAACAGAAGACACCCTCGGGTGTGGCCAGGTAGATGCCTCCGTCCTGTGCTACGGCCAGGCTGTTGACATGATGTCCCAGCTGGTATGTGTCAATGAAGACGGCCTCTTTCAGGTCTATCTCTATGAATCCGAAACCCGTGCACAGGTAGGCGGTGCTTCCCTGGACGGTGAGGCTGTTCACCTCCTTGCCGGAGAGGGTCTTGTCTTTCAGGGCCGACAGGTTGGTCATGCTGCCGTCGGCATTCATCAGGTCGATGTTCCCGTTGTCATAGACCAGGATGAGGCGTTTCGCTTCGGTGCTGTATCCAAGATAGGACACGTGTATGTCGTTTAGGTCGTTCAGGCAGTCGAAGGTGCGTATGCTGGTGTCTTCCGTATCGTAAGCCATCAGGTTGCCGTTGCACAGGGTATAGACCGTCTTTCCTACGGTCAGGTTCGACGTGGCCTGCCAATAGGAGGGATAGACCTGCCAGGTGCCTATCTGCTGGGCACGTGCCATAAAGGCAAGGAGACAGCATAAAAGAGCGAAACAGAATTTCTTCATAGGTTTTCTCCTTGAGTCAGGTAAGCAACCAGTTTTTCTGTGGCGCGTCCCCGGTGGCTGATGTGGTTCTTGACCTCGACACCCAGTTCGGCAAAGGTCTTCCCGGTATCTTCAGGAATAAAGATGGGGTCGTAGCCGAAACCTTCTTCCCCTCGTTTCTCCGTGGCTATCTCACCCTCTACGATGCCTTCGAACAAATGTTCCTCTCCGTTCTGTATGAGGGCGATGGCGGTACGGAAACGAGCCCGGCGGCTCTCCTTTCCGTTCAGTTTGTCCATCAGACAACGTATGTTGGCCTCCGGGTCGTGACTGTCGCCGTACCCGTTCATCTGGCCAAAGCGGGCCGTGAAGACACCCGGTGCCCCGTTCAGCGCCTCTACTTCCAGCCCCGTGTCATCGGCAAAGCAGTCTACGCCATAGTGCTCATGCACATAGCGGGCCTTCTGCAAGGCGTTGCCCTCCAGGGTGTCCGACGTCTCGGGAATATCCTCGTGACAACCGATGTCGGCAAGCCCTTTTACGGTATAGCGAGTGCCCAGGATTTGCCTTACTTCCGATAGTTTGTGGGCATTGTTGGTGGCCATGATGAGTTGTCTCATAGATTCTTCTGCATTTGAAATTCCAGTTGTTCGTTATGTTGGGCCTGTGCCTTGACCTTGATGGGATCGAATCCCTCGCCATAGACACCGCTAACGGTACTGATGCTGACAAAGGCATTCGGGTCCAGGCGCTTGACAATGCGCAGGATAGACACGGACTCACGCTTCTTGGCCAGGATACACAGGACGGACATACTCTGCCCGCTGTACCAGCCGTGACCGTCCAGGATGGTGATACCACGGCCCATCTTGGTGCCTATCTCGTGGGCTATTTCCTTGTATTTACGCGAGAAGATCATGAACTGTACCGATTCTCTGCGGGCGTTCATGATGTAGTCCAACACGAAATTCTCCAGAAGCATCATTACCAGGCCGAATACAATCTTGCGCCAGTCGGAAAACAGGAAATAGGAACTCAGGATGATGCAGAGGTCGGCAACGATGAGGACGCGTCCCAACGAGATGTCGTGGAACTTGTTCACGATGGCTGCTATGATATCCGTGCCGCCCGTACTACCGTTGTGCAGGAAGACCATGGCCAATCCTGTTCCGGCGAAACAGGAGCCCAGGACGACCGACATGAAGTCCTCGCCAGGTCCCAGCAACTGGAACATGCTGCCATCGGGATTCGTCACCAGCCGTTGGAACATATTCAGCAGGAAGGTGAGCATGAAGATGGCGTATGTCGTCTTCACAAGGAATTTGGAACCCAATATCTTGAGTGCTATGGCCAGCAGTACGACGTTGATGAGGAAATACGTGTAACTGATGGAAAATCCCGTGGCATAGAAGATGAGGGCGGAGATACCGGTAACTCCACCGGTCACGATCTTGTAGGGCAGCAGGAAAAACGTCCATCCGAACGCATAGATGACCAGCGCCAGGGTAATATAGAAATAATCCAGAAAAGTATGGAACGCCTTTTTGCTCATAGACCTTTTGTTATGCGGGCTTTATTACGATGTTCACGATACGGCCGGGGATGGCGATGGTCTTGACAATCTGCATGCCTTCCAGGTACTTCTGGGCTTCGGGGGCTGCCGTGGCCATGGCAATCATCTGGTCTGGAGTGGCATCGGCAGGGAAGTTCATGGCAAAGCGGACCTTGCCGTTGAACTGAACACCCAGCTTCACGCTGCTTTCTACCAGGTATTTCTCATCGTAGTCGGGCCAGGTGGCGTCGCATACGGTAGTGCTGTGACCCAGTGCCTCCCATAGTTCCTCGGCGATATGGGGGCAGAAAGGAGCCAGCAGAACGGGCAACGTCTCCAGGATGCTGCGACTTTGGCATTTCTGCTGTGCCAGCTCGGTGGTGGCAACCATAAAGGCCGGTATGCAGGTGTTGTAACTGAACTGCTCGATGTCGGCAGATACTTTCTTTATCAGCTTGTGCAGGGTTTTCAGGTTCTCTGCCGTGGGTTCAGCATCGTTGGCCTGCAAGTTGCCGTCCTTGTCCCAGAAGAGGTTCCAGAACTTTTTCAGGAAGCGGTGGCAACCGTCGATGCCGTTGGTGTCCCAGGGCTTGGACTGCTCTACGGGGCCCAGGAACATCTCGTAGAGACGCAGGGTATCGGCACCGAAGTTCTCTACGATGAGGTCGGGGTTCACCACGTTGAACATACTCTTGGACATCTTCTCGATGGCCCATCCGCAAACGTATTTGCCGTCCTCAAGGATGAATTCTGCTTGGTTGTATTCGGGACGCCAGGCCTTGAACGACTCGACATCCAGCACATCGTTCTTTACGATGTTCACATCCACGTGGATGGGGGTGGTTTCGTACTGGTCTTTCAGGTTCAGGGAAACGAAGGTGTTGGTGTCCTTGATACGATAGACGAAATTGCTGCGTCCCTGGATCATACCTTGGTTCACCAGTTTTTGGAAAGGTTCTTCCTTGCAGCTGACACCCAGATCGAAGAGGAACTTGTTCCAGAAGCGGCTGTATATCAGGTGACCGGTGGCATGTTCGCTACCACCTACGTACAGATCCACGTTCTGCCAGTATTCATCGGCTTCCTTGCTGACAAGCGCATTCCCGTTCGTGGGATCCATATAGCGCAGGTAGTAGGCACTGGAACCGGCAAATCCTGGCATGGTATAAAGCTCGATGGGGAAGACGGTCTTCTCATCGACAAGGGCCTTGTTCACAACCTTGCGATTCACTTCGTCCCACGCCCATATCTGGGCATTTCCCAATGGGGGCTCGCCGGTTTCCGTGGGCAGGAAGTTTTCCACTTGGGGCAGTTCGATGGGCAGACATTCCTCGGGTATCATCTGTGGAATGCCGTTCTTGTAATAGACGGGGAACGGCTCGCCCCAGTAGCGCTGACGGCTGAAGATGGCATCGCGCAGACGGTAGTTTACCTTTACGCGACCCAGTTTATGTTCCTGTACGTATTTCTTGGTGGCTGCTATGGCTTCTTTTACGGTAAGGCCGTTCAGCACTAGGTCGCAATAGGGGGTTGCTCCCTGGCGTGGGCTGTTGGTAACAATACCTTCCTTGGCATCATAACTTTCTTCGCTTACGTCGGCTCCCTCGATCAAGGGGATGATGGGCAGGTTGAAATGCTTGGCAAAGGCATAGTCGCGGCTGTCGTGGGCCGGTACGGCCATAATGGCACCCGTTCCATAGCCGGCCAGTACGTATTCGCTGATCCAGATGGGGTTCTTCTCTCCTGTAAAGGGGTTGATGGCATAGCTACCGCTGAAAACGCCTGTCACCTTGTGGTCAATCATACGTTCGCGCTCGGTACGTCCCTTGACGTAGGCAATGTATTCGTCAACAGCGGTTTTCTGCTCGGCTGTTGTGACTTTTTGCACCAGTTCGCTTTCGGGAGCCAATACCATGAAGGTAACGCCGAACATAGTGTCGGCACGGGTGGTGAAGATGGTGAAGGACTCATCGGTTCCTGCAATCTGGAACTGGACTTCTGTACCTTCGCTTCGACCAATCCAGTTCTTTTGTGTTTCCTTGATGGAGTCACTCCATTCTATTGTTTCCAGGCCATCCAACAGGCGTTGTGCGTATGCGCTGACACGAAGGCACCATTGGCGCATCTTCTTCTGTTCCACGGGATAACCGCCACGAACGCTGACACCTTCTACGACTTCGTCGTTTGCCAGTACAGTACCTAGTTTTGGACACCAGTTGACCATCGTTTCGCCCAGGAAGGCGATGCGGTAATTCATCAGGACGCTGCTTTGTTGCTTCTCGTCCATCTGTTTCCATTCACTGGCCGTAAACGTGAGTTCCTCGCTTTGGGCCACGTCAAGCCCTTCCGTACCGTTCTCTTCGAAGTGGGCAATCAGCTTCTCGATGGGTTGTGCTTTCTGGCAGCTCTTGCAGAAGAAGGAGTTGTACATCTTCTGGAAAGCCCATTGTGTCCAGTGGTAATAACCAGGAGCACAGGTGCGTACCTCGCGATCCCAGTCGAAGCAGAAACCAATCTTGTCCAACTGTTCACGGTAGCGGTCGATATTCTGGAAGGTTGTCTTTTCGGGATGCTGACCGGTTTGTATGGCATATTGTTCGGCAGGAAGCCCGTAAGAATCGTAACCCATAGGGTTCAGTACATTGAATCCTTTCAGACGCTTGAAGCGGGCATAGATGTCACTGGCTATGTAGCCAAGGGGGTGTCCTACGTGAAGTCCTGCACCACTGGGATAGGGGAACATGTTCAGCACATAGAATTTCTGACGGTTCTTGTCCTCGGTTACCTTATAGGTCTTGTTTTCCACCCAGCGTTGATGCCATTTCGCTTCAATCTCCTGAAAATTATAATCTTTTGCCATTGTATATTTAGTTTGTTCTTTTTCCTGACTGCAAAATTACGAAAAATAACTGATTCGCGTAAATCCATATTGCGAAAATGCACCTATTAAATAGAACAAAAACGCAAAATCTTTCTGTCTTTCGTAAAATAAACCCTAAAAAAGGCGTTTTTTCATGGTAAAATATGTACCTTTGTCCTATGCATATCGGACATGAGATATTAATTAAGATTCAGGAACGCGACCAGACGATTGTAGGCTTTGCCAGGCAACTGGGTTGCAGTCGCGTTAACGTTTACAAGATTCTAGACAAACGTTCCTTGGATACCAATACATTGATGCGCATCAGCCGCATCCTGGATTTCGATTTCTTCCAGCTCTATAGCGAAGAACTGAAAAAACAAGAATAGGGTTAGAAATAAACTCGGCAATGTCTTGAGGCATTGCCGAGTCGTTATATAAAGAAATTCAAATCTATTCAACATGAACGTTTATATGATATGTTGGCATAACGGTCGCTTTTACTGTCATGTTTAACGTCCCCCATGTATATTCTATAGAAATGGGGAAAAATAAATTAAACGACTGAGTGACAACTGCACCATTGTTCTTGTAATAGAAATATTCATCGTATGTGTATTCTTGTGGAATATTCAGATGATCTGGCCCAAAAGCATATAAAAAGCCACCTTGTAAATTAGGATCTGCCCATGCATTGGCGTTAACGATTCCCGCTTGAAGGGTTTGTTCGCCTTTAGAGTTTTTGAGATCTTTGAGTAAAGTCCTGCTGTTTGTTCCAGGTGAGTTAATATCGGTCGTGATTCGATCATTGTCGCAGGTTACTTTTTTTATGCCATAGTAGCTATAGAGATAATCTCCTTTTTTTATTTCTATCCCACGCCAATCCGTTATTTTAATTACATTAGACGCAGGCAGAATCGTTGTATGGAAACTTTTGAAATCATAGGTCCCAAAGTCAAGCCCATCTTCGAAATTACCTTCTTGTGGCTTACTTGCTGTAACGGGACAAATAAGTCGGGTCGTAAATTCAGGGTATCCATTGTTTGGAACTTCTTCTTCTTCATCCATGCACTCTGTTATATATGTGGCATAGAACGTGTATGTAATATATAGTTTATTGGTATTCAGAATTTCTTTTGCGATGTTGGATGCCTTGTTCAATTTGAAAAGTGTTCCATCCAAGAATGCGATGGTTTCACCGTTGCATACAAGTTCAGAACCTTTGTTGGAAACGTTGATTTGATAACTGTCGCATTCCGCAGATTTGAAACGAAGATAGACGTTGTTTTCTATTACATTGTTGTTGCCCTTTTTATAATCCTTAGAGATATTATTGGCAATGCCATCTGTTATTTTTGTGGCGAATAGGTCTTGCAGATCTTTCACAAAAACAGCTTTGTTTTCGTTCGTCTCACCAATATTTGGCACAAACGTGTTGATTTGTGCAATTTCTTCTCCTTCTTTCCATGAGTTGTCTTCTGTCCAATAAGAGGAAATTTTAGAGGCTAATTGATAACAATCTTTTGAGGATGGATCGTAGGTTGGGAATGGAGCACTTGATGAGAGATTTATTACTACTATATGTTGGGCAGAACCACCCAGCTTCTTGACAAAGACGGCTGTTGCTGTCGGGGAGATTCCAGGATGTTTTCTTTTATATGCAGCAGAGATGTACCAGGTAAGACCGGTTGTCGTAATGTTATCTAAAGCCTCATTCTGATTGTATGTGATAAAATTATCCGCATCTAAAGTAGATGAGAAAACTTGTTCGCCATTGTAGACAGCACTTTCAACAAATTTAAAGTCTTTGGCAAATTCTTTCTTAGAAACATTGAGTACGGAATACACATGGTTCATTTGCTCTGCCGTTATTGTTTCGATTATAGGTTCACAAAATCCTTTCTTTTCGAATGACTTTGCATTCATCTTTACTTGTAGGCGGCCAGAAAGAGGCTCGTCTTCATCTGTGACAAAAGAAACTTCTTCGATGTCTTCGACAAAATAGTCAATGGTAGAGCCATCTTTCATGAGAATCTTCATTTTCTCTTGGGCTGTTGCTGTTGTTGCCAACGTACTTAAGGCAACTATGATCAGAAATATACTTTTTTTCATCAGTTCTTAATTTTTATTGATTTATTCCTGTTTGTTTTAATAATGTATGTTCCTTTTGTAATATTTTCTAATGAAATGGTAACGGTCTTTTCTGTCGAATCAACGATTGTAGACGGATACATGCATCCCGTAATATCGTAAACATGAATAGGCTGGTCTGATTTGGATAAACCGATTAGTTGAATAAGGTTGTTGTCCAAAAATATAACACGAAGTTCTCTAGGGCTCACATTGTCTAACCCATCCGATGTAAGTTTCTCGAAATGGAATTTTTTGATCGTGGAGCGATCGTAACTGGTTGCAAGGGACAAAGATGTTATGTTCAGTTGAGTATCGCTGAATGTTATGGTTGGTTTATCTGCCAATAAAAATGATTCTATTCCCCCGTCCTTCATTTGAATTATAAGTTTGGAATCTTGAGCTTGCATAGGAAGATTTTGTATACAAATTAGCATGTATAACAAAATCCATGAAACGATGTGTCTTTTGTCTCTCATTTTTTATTCTTG
Source organism: Bacteroidaceae bacterium (assembly GCA_045617645.1). Classification (GTDB taxonomy): domain Bacteria; phylum Bacteroidota; class Bacteroidia; order Bacteroidales; family Bacteroidaceae; genus Physcousia. The sequence goes on from JAZLIY010000064.1 coordinate 10,144, forward strand.
TTTACGACTCCTCTAATAGTAAGGACTGCGTGTCCTGAGGTGGAGTTTGAGTTAATCATAACATATCTTTCTATTATTCCTTCATAGTTTTTACTGTCAAAGGAAACGTCAATATAGTTGCGTTCTCCCGGCGCGATAGGTGTTATCGGGTAGTCGACCTTGATGCATTTACATTCTGCAAAGACGGAAGTTATGGTCAATTGGCCATCTCCTGTGTTTGTAAAAATGAAGCGGTCTGTTATTATCGTCCCTTCAGGAATATCTGCGTGTACGAAGAAATTCTTGTCAAATTCCAGTTTCGCTTTTTTCCCATCTTTGTTGATGGTATCGACAGGCTCATGGATTATCGTGTCCTGCTTTTGTTCTCCTTGATAAATAACACGTTTAGGTGGACATTCGCATGAACAGACAACAGCGGTCATGATGAGTATTTTGATGACTTTTCTCATAATATGGGCTATTACATTTATTGCGGTTTCGTCCTGTTATGGGAAATATATCTTTTTGTTATGTTTCTTGCCGTTTGATGTGGCGGTAACGACCAGTTGCTGACCTGTGGCAATGTGGGACATGGTGAGCCTTCCGCATGATTTGCCATTGAACAACAGGCGTCCAGCCAGATCGTGAATTTCAACTCCAACATTTTCGGGAACAAATATTACTCCATTTTCGATGGAAATGTTTCCGATACTAATTTTTGACAGGGCATCTGTCGGATTATCTTCTTCTGGATCGTCCCCTTCTTCTGGATCGTCCCCTTCTTCTGGATCGTCCCCTTCTTCTGGATCGTCCCCTTCTTCTGGTTCAGGGCCTGTCCGCAATGAATAATTTATAGGTGCGCGATATGCATTTGCCACTTCTCCCGTCTCGTTCTCTATAATGATGACGATTGCTTTTAAATTCGTAACATTTGGTGTATGGTTTACTTGATCTGCTGGCAGTACATACGATAAAGTAATGTCATCTCCTGCACCGTACTCTTGTGATATTGGCCGTATATTGGAGATCGCACGTACAATGTTATTAAATGTACATTCGACATTGCTCGACTCATTGCAATAATCAAGAAAATCACCAAAATTTCCTGTTCGATATCTGTTATAGAAACTTCCTTCGACCTCGTCTTCAACAATCGCAAACATATAAGAGTAGCTCTTGTAACCAGAAGAAACAGCAAACTTGACATTTGCTTTTAGTTCAATGCTATTTCTATAGCACGTACAGGAGTTCATTTCGATGATTTTCGTGAGAACCTGTTTGTTGGCATACAATTGGTACAACGAATCGATTTCTGTGTACACATCACCTTTTTTCTTCTTATTTATTAATACATCTCTTGCCCAGAGCAAGCCTTCGTTTTCAGAGAGTGCATCTGCATAACGTTTAACTTTTATTTGTTGTTGCGTTGGATTGTCGTCTGTCAGGGTATGGAAGTTCAATGCGATAAAATCGTTTGGATGATTTTTTGCCATCCGTTTTTCGCCTTCGTACGCATTGGGTGCAAATCCGTTTGTCCTATCCATCAAGATTTCTCCTACAATGTATCTTTGAATGGATTGTCCATCAACCACATCGGGTTCTATTACACCTGCAAAAGTGAAATGTGAACTTTCACTGGCCACCAATCTATCATGGATGTAGAGCTCGACGGTAAAACGTTTTGTTGTTTCTGGCTTTCCTTCCAGTGTCTCGTTTATTTGGTATGATTTATTGTTGTTGGGAGCGATATTTTGCCGTGTATATAATTCAGAGTATATAACATGTCCCTCCTCATCCTTTATTCTAATTTCGAATGTGTTAAGTGTTTCCCTTGGGCCACAACATACATCAAACGAGATTTTTCCACATTCGTTGTATCCAATCGTGTCGTTTGTGAGCACCAGACGACCTTCAGGAACGCAGCTTTGGTTTCCGACAAAGATGTCGTCAATATATAACATCCACCCATCGAATGTGTTTTGTACGAATGCCAACTGAATGTCCTTTCCTGCATAATTGCCAAGGTCGGCCTCTTTTAATTGCCATTGTGTCGTGTTTTCGTCTGGTGTGGCTAATGTGATACAATTCCAGACATCCATGTTAAAACTTTCGGCATCCTGATTTTCTTCAGAAACATAAATTATGTAACCATCTTTGTAGGTGTTGAATGCACTTCTTGATCGCCAGTAAAGATGACATGCGTCGCGGTTTTCCGGCAAGGTGAAACGTGGTGTAATCATCCAGTCGTTTGCTCTGCTTTTTTCCGTAAAATATGAGGTGGCTGCAGCCAGCTTGTTGTCTGGATTTTCGGGATCCTGCCATGATGTCCACGTTTGTGAGGGGAATCCCAAACTTTTATATGGTGTGTTTTTGTCTAGGTCTAATAAGATGAAACTATCGGGAATTCCATCTTCAAAATTCTCTCCAAAGGCAGTTATGGCTTCAGGTACTATTTTTATGAATCGTGTCGTAAATTCAGGGTAGCCATTGTTGGGAATTTCCAGGGTACCCATACACTCTGTCGTAAATTCCGTCCTGTATGTAAATGTGACGTATAATACACTACTATCAAGAATTTCTCGTGCAATTTTCGAGCTATTATTAATTTCTATACAATTTGTTTTCGTATTTAGGGTTAATATGGTGTCTTCGTCACATGTTAATATGGTGTCGTTTTGGATTTCCAGTGTAAAACCTGGGCAATTTGCGGCTTTTATGGTAATGAAATAACGATTTTCTTTAATGTCGTTATTTCCTTCTTTGTAATCATCGGATATATTATCTGCAATTCCTGAGAAGATATCTTCAGTAAAGAGCTCTCCCAAAAAGAAATCTTTGTCGTCTATGGAGATATTTGCCGTTTCCTGCATTTCATCTCCTGTGTTCCAATATTCTTCGTTTTTTTCCGGTAGAGAAAAGGCTTCAATGTTATTCGGTTGGTATTCAGGGAACGTGTTTTCCGAAATTAAGTTTACTATAACATATTGTCTAATAGAATCTTCTGGGTTTTCTCTTACGAACAGTTCAGTTGTGTGTATTTGTTCGCCTCTATGGGTTCTTCTATATTCGGCAGACGGTGTTATCGCGATGCTTGAATCCTGTTGGTTATAGATTACAAGAAGGTTGCTGTCTCTTGTTGCCGTGTATATGGTACTATCAATCTCGGATTCTTTTTGAGTATAAATAGTTGCAGAATCAACCCTAAAATATTCTTTCTGGAATACTTCGTTGCTGATACTTAAGCTATCTAATATAAAATCCAATGGTATTGTGTCCGTCGTTTCTTTGCAGAAACCTTTTTCTGCCATATTTGTTCCTTTGAACTCAATGTTGAAAATCAGTAAACTGTCTTTCTTCTCGTCTTCTGGGAGGTCATTTTCCGCAAATACATTGTTTACTAGGGCATTTGCCAGTATAAAGATACTTAGGAACGTGTATGGTAGTTTTCTTTTCATATTAATAAAGAAAAAAGAATCGGAGGGAACCGGTTGGTCCCCTCCGATTCAAATATTATTCAGATCGAATTATTCACCTTTAACTGATGTGTGGTATGTGGTCTTTACAGGAACCTTAACCTTAATCGTGCTAATTGTGCCCCATGTGTACTTAACTGTTACAGGGAAGAACAAGTTGAATTCATTTTCAACGGTTGCACCATTGTTCCAATAATATACATACTTGTCTTTAAATTCGCTTGTGCTAGCAATAACGCCATCTGTAACAAGCTGTGTAGCGCAAGTGTTCAATCCAAGCTGAATATCGGGATCTGCAAGTGCTGCATCGTTAACTACACCAACCTTCAGATAAGGAACTGTGGAAACCTTAACTTCACTGCCCTTGATGTCTGTCGTGATGTTTGCATTGTCGATTTCTACAGACTTAACGCCATAGAAGTCATATAGATAACCGCTAAATTCAACGGGGATGTCACGCCAGTCTCTGATAGACACTACCTTGTTAATAGGCAGGATAGTTGTCTTGTATGCAGGGCTGAAGTCGTATATACCGAGATCCAAACCGTCTTCGAAGCTGCCCTTAGAATCTGCTTCTGCAGTCAACGGACGGATGAAGCGTGTGGTGAATTCAGGATAACCATTGTTGGGTACTTCCAATTCGCCAAGGCATGATGTGTAGGTAGCCTTGAAGCTGTAAGTTACATATAGTTCATTGGTGTTCAGCACTTCCTGAGCCTTGTCAGATTCCTTGATCAGAGTTACAACGTTTCCTGCCAGAGTTGCAATAACTTCTCCGTCGAGAGTTACTTTTGTACTATCTTTGTTTACTTCCAAAGCGTAGTTGCCACAAGTTGCAGACTTAATCTTAACTGCAATGCTGTTGTCTGTAACGTTGTTGGCACCCTTCTTGTAGTCAGAAGAGATGACAATGCCACTGGTGATACCAGTCTTGAACAATTCGGACAGATCCTTAACGAATACGCACTTGTTTTCGTCTGTTTCACCAACATTCGGAACGAATACGTTCAGCTGAGCTACTTCTTCGCCAGCGTTCCAATTTTCGTCTGCCTTCCAGTAAGCAGGAACCTTGTCAGCCAACTTGTATGCTTCAGCTGCAGAAGCATTGTAAGTCGGGAATGCAGTTTCAGCAATCAGATTCAGAACAACGATGCTTTCAGAAGATGTACCAGCACCCTTTACGAATACGGCAACGGCCTCTTCATTCTCCCCAGCGTTATCCAGTCTTTCCTTAGAAGAAACATTCCATGTCAAACCTGTTGTGGTAATGGATTCTCTAGCAATGTTCTCGTCGTAAGTAACGGCATTGTTAGGAGTAGATGTACTGGTGTATGTCTTAACAGTTCCATTGTCGTCATAAGAAACGGATTCAACGGGATTGCCAGCAACTACAAATTCGTAATCCTTAACGAATTCGTCCTTAGAAATATTCAAAGTAGAATATACATTGTTCATCTGCTCTGCAGTAATCATGTCAGTTGCTCCCTCGCAGAAGGCCTTCTTAGCAAATGCGGTTGCAGCTACAGGAACATTGAATACGTGGATTTCGTCACTGTATGTGATTTCTTCATCAACAATTTCCAGAACGATGTAACGAACGTCAATGGCAGTAACCTTACCATCCTTGTCTGTGTGGTTCAAGGTTGCCTTGATAATAGGAGTACGACCGATAGAAGAACGGAGCTTGTCACCATCCTGATAGGTTGTAGGAGTAACGATGCTGCCATCCAACTTGATGAACTTCTGCTGGTCGGTAGTAACCTTCAGACCATCTTCCAGACCTTCCAACAAGAAACTTTCAACCTTCTCATAAGAAATGCTCAGATGATCTGTGTCGAATGTATTCTTCTTGTGCTTTGCACCGTCATAGTTACAAACGTCAACATAGTCTTTCAAATCAAGTTCTTTGTTGTAATTTACAACAATGATTCTTGCATCCTGAGTGGCTGTTGGATGTACAGCAGCGTCGTTTGCTGCAATAAATTCAGCAGTACCGGCCTCGTCTGTTTTTCCGAGGCTTGTCCAGAAGTGAGAATCCTCCTTCGTGATGATTTCCTTTCTTGCAAGGTTCAAGGTAATCTTCTGAGGATCTGTAATGACTGTAGCAAAATCTGATGTGATAACTTCACCCTCGCTGTTTGTTGCCTGCAAAGCCAGCAAATCAATCTTAGTTCCAGCTGAAGGTGTGCCATTGAATGTCAAGTCAACAGTCAGGATACCCTTCTTGCTATCAATGCTCTTGAACATCGGTGTCACACCGCTGATGGCACGTGTCTGAATATAATCCTTTGTGAGGACTTGGTACTTGAGATCCTTGACGCCAGCTTCATTTACAACAGAGGGGTTCATGTAGTATGATGCAGTTGTAGTTCCGTTGCAGCTAACGGTCTTACCGGTGTTACCAGTGAATTTGAAACCACCTGCAAGAATTGCATTCACGCCGTCAACAACAGCCTGAGGCTGGAATACCAGGCTCTTCAGAGCAACAACGGTGGAAATCTTGAAACCTTCCTCGAAACCGGGGATGCCATAGAATACAACACCGTCCTCAGCAACAGCAGCTGACAAAACAGCAGCAGACCACTCTACGTCTGTCTTCTTTTCGCTTGCGATAGTGCCATCCTCGTTGTAGGAGGTCAGATAGAAGAAACCATCCTTCTTTGGTACGTAAACAGCACCGTCCTGACCAGCTTCACCCTGAGGACCAACTTCGCCCTGAGGACCCTGAGGACCAACTTCGCCCTGGGGGCCCTGAGGACCAACTTCACCTTGAGGACCCTGAGGACCTTGGGGGCCTTGAGGACCCTGAGGACCTTGAGGACCTTGAGGACCTTGAGGACCAACTTCGCCGTTAACGCCGTCCTTGCCAAGAGCTTTGTAGTTGGTCTTTAAACCATCCTGATACCAATAGCCATCAGCACCAATCGTCCAAACGGTAGCGTCTTTTCCGTCAACGCCGTCCTTACCATCCTTGCCATTGGTAAGGCTGTAAACCTGGCCATTGCTGGTCTCAATTTTCAAGCCATCTGCATTGGATGTTACCTTTGTAATGACAACACCTGTTTGCAGCAATGCCTGAATGTCGTTGATTGCGCTTTTGTTAAGCTCAATCTGTTTCGCATTGGCATCGATTTGTCCTTGCAGATTCTTGATGTCGTCATCGTAATCTGCGCAGGAAACAAATGTACCTGTTGCTACAGCGACTGCTGCAAACAGGCATGCACTAAGAAAACTTTTCCTCATAATGTTAAACTTTAATTTATAAATTAAAAATAATGTTAGTTAATTCCTTTTTAATTCTCTCTCGCTGCTTGTGTAGTACTTTCAATCTTTTTCTTTCTTTATTTTTTATTTATAATATGTATAAATATATAAACCTTTCAGTTCATCCCCTTTTTGAAAATTCCATGTCTTGTCCTATTTTAGCCAAAGGCTCTTGTTCCATATATCCTTTATCCGTTAGAAGTTATCGCGCATTCCACGCTTTTTTATAAAGACTTGCGCAAAGGTAGGCATATTTTGGCTAGTGGGACACATTTATGTGTAATCTAAAAATTAACATGTAAACAACTTGCTAACACTTTTGCGCCACAAACGCCACTTCGAGGCATGTGTCTGTAAAAAACATCGCTCCTTTTTTCGCTCATTTTGTCGTTTTTTCTCATTTTTGTTAAAATCGCTGTATTTGGGCACAATCACGGTGTTTTACCGTTCTGCGACAAGCCCGATATACATTGACTTTTACTTTGCAAAGATATGGATTTATTTCTTATCCAAGATGTGATTTCTATATATTTTTTACAAAAAATAATGCAAAAAGGTGCTTTTTTCCCGACGACGTTGTTATTTCGTGCCATAATTGTGCATATTGTCGTTAAATATGAACTTTTTCATCTTCTCTAGATGTAGCAAATTTTTCCTCGTGATGTAGCAAAAATCAGGTTTCTTTTTTCAGTAGCCACCTGAGTATGGTGCAGCCGAAAAGGGTGGCTATGACAACACCGATGGAATCGGCCAGAAAGTCGAGCCATTCTCCGCTTCGGCAAGAGGTGAGATACTCCTGTGCCAGTTCCAATAAACCACCCAGGAGAATAGGGTAGAGTACCGTCTGGCAGAAAAGCTGATGTTTGGGCATGTTGCCTTTCTGTCGTAGGGATTCGAACCAAAGCATGACGGAAAGTGCACCATACATGACGAAATGTGTCCATTTGTCTATCAAGGGAACATCTTCCAGTTTAGGCATTTCCGGTATCGGCAGGAGCGATAGGAGAATGATAACGACAGACAGTAAAAGACTTAGAGGATACGTTCGAAGGGCTTTTGCTTTCATCTGATGGGCTTGCTTATCTGATTTGTTGCAAAGTTACCTTTTTTTTCTTATTTTTGCGCAAAAATAGCGTAAAAAGAGGACAATTCTTATATGAGTGATTCTAATCGTGACAGTTTCGGAAGTAAATTGGGCATTGTACTGGCGGCTGCAGGCAGTGCGGTAGGTCTGGGCAATATATGGCGTTTCCCGATGGAAGTGGGCAACAATGGCGGAGCCGCTTTTATCCTGGCATATCTGTGTTGTGTCTTTTTCGTGGCTATGCCGGTGATGCTGGGTGAGTTTGTGATAGGAAGGGCATCGGCTGCCAACACGGTGGATTCCTATCGTGTGCTTTCTCCGGGTCGTTTCTGGCAAATGGCAGGTTATCTGGGTGTTTTGTCGGCTTTTCTGATCCTGTCGTTCTATTCGGTGGTGGCCGGTTGGACCGTGCATTATTTCTATTCCTCCCTGAGTTGGGGCTTGTCCGGAGATCAGAACTTTACAAACGTATTTGCTGAATTTGTCTCTCATCCGTGGAAACCACTTCTGTATATGGCCGTTTTCTTGTTCCTGACTCATTTAGTAGTTACGAGAGGGGTGCAGAAAGGAATTGAAAAGTTTTCGAAGTTGATGATGCCGGCATTGTTCCTGATCATGCTTCTTTTAGCCGGATGTTCCTTGATGATGCCAGGTGCGTCCAAGGGCATGGCCTTTCTGTTGAAACCGGATTTCAGCAAGATAACGACAGATGTCCTGCTGAGTGCTATGGGGCAGGCTTTCTTCTCGTTGAGTGTGGGCATCGGTTGTATGGCTACGTATGCATCCTATTTCAAGAAGGAAACACCGCTTGTGTCCTCGGCCTTGAATGTCTGTGTGCTGGATACTACGGTGGCCGTGTTAAGCGGCTTTGTCATTTTTCCTGCCGTGTTCAGCGTGTCGGGTGTCCAGGCAGACGCAGGGCCAGGACTGGTCTTCATCACGTTGCCCAATGTGTTTAATCTGGTTTTCGGGAAGACTCCGTTCCTTGGTTATCTGTTTTCTTCGTTCTTTTACTTGCTGCTTTTGTTGGCGGCATTGACAAGTAGTATCTCCATGCATGAGATAGGAACGGCCTTCGTAAGTGAGAAGTTCGGTCAGAGTCGCAGACGGGCAGCTACGATGGTAACGGTCGTCTGCTTGTTCCTGGGGGCATGTTGTTCTCTGTCGTTTGGCCCTTGGGCGCACGTCACTTGTTGCGGGATGGGCTTTTTCGACCTCTTCGATTTTCTGACAGCAAAGTTGTTCATGCCGGTGGGCGGAATTCTGATTTCCTTGTTTGCTGGGTGGAAACTCAGCAGAAAACGGGTGAAGGATGAACTGACAAATGAAAACAGGTTGTATGTTCGTGGTGTGGATTTCCTGATTTTCCTGTTACGATGGGTTGCCCCTATAGGCGTGAGCGTGATTTTTATTAATGAATTGTTTTTTTAGCATATGGAAGAAAGAAAGAATTTCCGTAGCAAGCTCGGTATCATACTGGCTTCGGCAGGAGGTGCCGTTGGGCTGGGTAACGTGTGGCGCTTTCCCACGGAAGTAGGAAACAACGGTGGGGCGGCCTTTATCCTTATATATATATTATGTGTAGTCTTTATCGGCCTGCCGGTAATGTTGAGCGAGTTTGTCATAGGACGCAGTACGCACTCCAATGCCATTACGGCTTTCTCGAAACTGGCCCCCGGATCCTGGTGGCGTATTGAGGGTGTCGGTGGAGTCTTCGTGGCGTTTCTGATACTTTCCTACTATGTAGTAATATCTGGTTGGACATTGTTCTATATGGCCGAATCCCTGGTGGGTGCGCTAACCGTAGAACAAGACTATCAGACATTCTTTACAGAATTTGTGTCGCATCCGTGGCTCCCTATCGTTTTCCTGGTTCTGGTATTGGTTTTGTCCCACATCATCATTATGCATGGTGTACAAAGCGGAATAGAACGCTGTTCCAAGATATTCATGCCCGTCTTATTCGTCTGCCTATGTGTCTTGGTCGTTTGTGCACTCCGTATGCCAGGAGCATCAGATGGTATATCCTTTTTGTTGAAACCAGATTTCAGCAAGGTAACGGCAAATGCCGTACTGAGTGCTATGGGACAGGCCTTTTTCTCCCTGAGTTTGGCCATGGGGAGTTTATGCACATACGCCTCCTATTTTTCATCAGACGCAAAGTTGGTTAAGACGGCTGCCAGCGTTGGATGTATAGATACGATGGTGGCGGTGCTGAGCGGTTTTATCATATTCCCTGCGGTATTCAGTGTTTCCGGGGTTGCTGCTGATGCAGGACCGGGCTTGGTATTTATCACGCTACCCAATGTTTTTACTATGGCTTTTCATAGCTATCCCATTCTGGGGTATATCTTTTCCGGCTTGTTCTATCTGCTTCTCTTATTGGCCGCATTGACCAGTGCCATGTCTCTGCATGAATCGGTTGCAGCTTATGTTTTGGAGGTTACCCATATAAAACGAAAGACAGCTTCGGCGTTGGTTGCCATTGCTTGCGCAACATTAGGCGCAGCTTGCTCCCTCTCTTTCGGCCCTTGGGAAAACGTAACCTGTTTCGGTATGACGATTTTCGACCTGTTTGATTTCATCTCGTCCAAGATACTATTGCCTATCGGTGGCATACTTATCTGCCTTTTTGTCGGTTGGCGATTGGATCGCAAGTTGGTGTATAACGAAGTGACAAATGAGGGGCGGGTTCCATTCAAGATGTTCCGCGTATATATCATGCTGATCCGTTATGTCGTTCCATTGGCCATTGCCCTGATTTTTGTCAACGAACTCTTTTCATGAGGCCGATTCCTTTTTTCAGCCGTTCGGACAGACGTGCTCTCTTGCTATTGGAATGGGTGATAGCTCTCGTCATAATGGGTGTGTGGGTGCATTCCTGGTGGCAGCCGGACAGAGGTGAAACCTCTCAAAAGGATAGTACAAATGTTTCCCCAAATAAAGTTTTTCAGGAGAATAAAAAAAAGAAAGTTTATTCGTATGCGGAGGAAGAGCATATAGAGACCTTCCTTTTTGATCCAAACACGGCAGACAGTACGGCATTGCTCCGATTGGGATTGGCACCCTGGCAAGTAAAGAGTGTATATCATTATAGGGCGAAGCATGGCCGCTATCATACACCAAGTGATTTTCGGCGCTTGCCTGGAATGACATCCGAATTGTGGGAACGCTTGGCTCCCTACATCCGGATTGCGCCCAAATATCAGTACCTGAAACCGAAGGAAAAAGCATCAAAGAATGAATTTGCCAATGTGTCGAAAACAACCGATTCGATAAAGACCACATCGGTAGAAACGGAGAATCGAGATACGATAAAATATCCGATTAAATACAAGGAGGGAACGTTGGTCGATGTTAATAGTGCAGATACCTCCGAATTGAAGAAAATCCCAGGTATTGCATCCTATCGTGCCAGAAAGATTGTTGAATACAGGACAAAATTAGGCGGATTTACTTGCGTAGAACAAGTCATGGAATCCTGCGAGCTGCCTGACGAAGTCTTATCCTGGCTCACGGTAGATTCGTCTTTTCAGCTTGCAACGTTGGACGTCAATCATCTTTCCGTTCAAAAGTTGATGCGACATCCTTACCTTTCTTTTTATCAAGCCAAAGCCATCGTAGAATACCGGAAGGAGCATGGTATGATACAAAAAGCAGATGAACTACTGAATTTGGATGGCTTCACACCTGAAAATTTAGAAAAATTACGCCCTTATCTTGGGTTCAGATAAAAGTGCAAAGGGATTCCGATACCAGATGTACTGGAGTCCAAAGCCGATTGGACTGGAGTTCGAAGCCGATTGGACTGGAGTTCAGAGCCGATTGGACTGGAGTCCGAACTAGGTTGGACATCAGTCCGAACCCAGCTGAATTCCATTCCGAAGCCGACAAATATTGTTTCTTACTTTTGGCTTTTCAAAGGATTCCAACCCTGTGCTTTTAGTTCAAATTCGTTACCGTCTCGTGTGATAAGAGCGCAACCAAGTTGTTCTTTGGTGATATAGCCAATTACGTGCACATCTTCGATCTGGCTTACCTTTTCATGATCCGTGATGGGTACGGTGAAGAGCAATTCATAATCCTCTCCCCCATTCAGGGCACACGTGCTGACGTTCATATTCAGTTCTTCTGCCATTACAGCTGTTTGGTAATCAAGCGGGATTTTCTCTTCATATACACGGCATCCCATATGACTCTGAGAGCAGATATGCATTAACTCACTGCTCAGCCCGTCGCTTATATCTATCATAGATGTAGGCTTTATGCCTTCTTTTTTCAGGGATTCGATGATGTCCCTCCTGGCTTCGGGCTTTAATTGCCGTTCCAAAAGATATTCTTTTCCGGAAAAATCAGGTTGGGCAACCTTCAATTGTTCCAAAGCATCTTTGTTTCCCGTCTTTTGTGCATCAGCAAGTTGTTGATTATAGATGGCCTTTTCCCTTTCAAGTAATTGTAATCCCATATAGGCCGCACCCAGGTTACCGCTGACACAAATAAGGTCTGTTTCATGTGCCCCATTGCGGTAGGCGATGTTTTCCGGACGTGCCTTGCCGATAGCCGTGATGCTGATGGCGAGCCCCGTAAGACTGCTGGTGGTGTCTCCACCCACAATGTCCACGTTATGTTGCTGGCATGCCAGTTTCATCCCTTCATAGAGTGCTTCCATATCTTCTATACTGAACCGTTTGCTGAGTGCAAGGCTGACGGTTATTTGTTCAGGCTTGCCATTCATAGCATAGATGTCGCTCAAATTTACCATCACGGCCTTATAGCCAAGGTGGCCCAACGGCATGTATGTCAGATCAAAGTGTACCCCTTCCATCAGCAAATCGGTTGTTACGAGTGTCTGCATACCTTCTTCGGGAGCTATGACAGCACAGTCATCTCCAACGCCTTTTTTCGTGGTAGGACAAACCAGTTTGATGTCCTCTGTAAGCCTTTTTATCAGGCCGAACTCTCCTATTGTTGCTATTTCACTCATGATCGTGCTATCATTTCTTTCATAATGGCAGTCATAAGCGGTTGTGCTTCGTTTGCCGCTTTTTGTACGCTTTCGTGCGTGACAATTTCTTGTTTGCCGTGCAGGCCAAGGTCTGTGATAATACTGATGCCAAAACAACGTATGCCACAATGGCGTGCCACAATCACCTCTGGCACGGTACTCATTCCAACGGCATCAGCCCCCATGTGGGCGAACATTCGATATTCGCTTGGTGTTTCGTATGTGGGGCCTTGTGTGGCCAAATACACGCCATGGCGTACTTTGATACCCTTTTCCAATGCAATGGAATCTGCCAGTTCGATGAGTTCTGAGTTGTATGCCTCGCTCATGTCCGGGAAGCGTGGCCCAGTTGGTATGTTCTCGCCACGAAGTGGGTTTTCGGGCATATAATTGATGTGATCCGTTATAATCATAAGATCCCCGATGCGGAAACTGGGATTCGTGCCGCCAGATGCGTTGCTTACGAACAGGGTCTTTATGCCTAATTCATACATAACACGGATGGGAAAGGTAACTTCTTTCATGGAATAACCTTCATAATAATGGAAACGCCCTTCCATTGCCATGATGTCCTTTCCGCCAAGTTTTCCAAAAATAAGTCTGCCGTTGTGACCTTCGACTGTCGAAACGGGGAAGTTAGGTATCTCGTTATAAGGAATAACGCATTCTTTCTGTATATCATCGGCCAGATGGGCAAGTCCTGTACCCAGGATGATTGCTGTATTTGGCTTGTTTGGCATTTTATTCTTAAGCCAAGCTGCTGTTTCCTGAATTTTTATGTACATAATCAGTTATATTTTCATTAAAAGTTGTTGCATTTTTCAAAATTTCTATCTCAATGGGCAATACATACATGTTTTTCTTCACATCTTCGCTTAGTCCTTCAAGTGTAAGCAGACGGGTGGCATCTTTTTCCGTAGTAATGACGAGGCCTGGCTGCGGAAGGTTCCGAAACGCTTGGTTGATTTCCTCGGCATCTTCTGTCGAGAAGAAATGATGGTCTGGAAAAGAGAGAGTTGCGACATTTGGACAGTATTGTCTTAAATCCCGTTCCATTTGTTTCGGGCAACCGATTCCGGTAAGCAATAGAATATTCGAAGCATTTGTCTCCTTTAAATTCTTTTCCATCTTTTCAAATAGGCCAAACATCGTTCCATAGCAGATTGTGCTGAAATAAAGTTGCTGGTATGGTTGTAGTGCCAAGGCTTTTTCCAGAACCCGTATTTCCATGGGCTTTATTTTGCGGGGACACTTCGTAACAATTACGATGTCGGCACGTCTCTTATTTCGGGCGTTTTCTCGTAAACGACCAGCTGGTAATACGACATCTCGGGTTATAGTCCTGTGATAGTCAATCAGAAGAATGTTGATGCCCGGTTTTACATATCTGTGTTGATACGCATCGTCAAGAAGTATCACTTGAACATCTTTTGTCTTTTCATTCTGACAAAGTTGAGTGATTCCTCTTCTCCGATTTGCATCTACGGCAACGTATATGTCAGGAAATTTCTTTTTCATCAACCATGGTTCATCACCAATCATTTCCATCGGCGTGTCTTTTTCGGCCAATAGGAACCCTTTGCTTTTGCGTTTGTAGCCTCGGCTCAGGACTGCAACTTTATACCGGGGATGCAATTGGCGAATAAGGTATTCTACATGGGGCGTCTTTCCGGTACCCCCAACCGTAATATTGCCTACGTTGATGACCGGAACAGGGAAACTAACCTCTTTCAGGATTCTCAGATCGAATAACGCGTTCCTAAACTCTGTGCCGGTTTCATATAACCAGCTCAGAGGCTTTAGCCAAGGGTTTATTCGAATGAGATCTCCTTCCATGATAGATGATGTATATCGGATCCTATTTTAAGTTGGGATCGAATGTCATACGGGCCTGAATCGGATTTTGTTTGCTTATGGTCTTCAAAAGGTTGAATGTGGTGTAGTATTCTCCCAGCATGGTGCGCATTTCGCTTTCGAGGTAAGAACTTTTTTGCTTATCCAATAGGTTTGCATACCAAGGAGAAGGTGCTGGGTATTGTCCAATACTGTATTTTTCGATTTCAGCCAATTTTGCAGCAGCATCTACGGCATCGTCCAAATCACCCAGGGAATCTACCAGGCCGATTCCGATAGCTTGCTCACCAGTCCATACGCGTCCTTCGGCAATTGCTTTTACATCATCTTGCTTCATGCCGCGACCGTCGGCCACACGGCCGGTAAAGAGTTCGTACCCCTTATTTACATGTTCTTGCATGAAACGTGCTTCTGTTTCGTTAAATGGACGGCTTGTCGTTCCGAAATCGCTCATGGCGTTGGTCTTCACGACATCGAACTTGAAGCCGATCTTTTGCGTCAGCAATTCGCTCATGTCAGGTATCATACCGAAAATACCGATGCTTCCGGTCAACGTGGTTGGCTCTGCAAAAATCTGATTTGCAGCACATGAGATATAATAGCCGCCGCTGGCAGCCATACCACCCATTGAAACGACAACGGGCTTCTTTTCCTTTAATAGAGTAACTTCGTGCCATATTTGTTCGGACGCATAAGCGCTTCCACCGCCAGAGTTAACTCTGATAACGACAGCTTTTACGTCATCATCTTCTCTCAGTTTCTGAAGGTCTTTTGTCATTTCAGTTCCTACGATCTGATGGCTCTGGTTATAAACGGAGTTGTTGCTGTCAACAATGTCTCCAAAAGCGTAATATACGGCAATCTCGTCGGATTCTTTATTCTTTAATGTTTCGGCTTTCGCCATGTCGGTAAGGGATACAAAAAGCAGGTCGTCATCTTCTTCCTTCCCGGCCAACTCTTTCAAATCTTTTTTTACATCGCTGATATAACAAAGCTTGTCGATTAGTTTGCAGTCAACCGCCATTTGGGGATCAGACAGAATTGTCATACTGTCGGCCAATGCATTTAATTCGGCTGCGTCCATTTTCCGGCTTTCGGCAACATCTTTTTGGTAGTTATTCCATATGCTTGTCAGGAAACTGGTCACTTGTTCCCTGTTCGCTTCGCTCATTTCTGTGCAGATGAATGGCTCAACTGCACTTTTGTATGTTCCAACTTTAAACACCTGCATTTTTACCCCTAATTTTTCCAGTACGTCTTTGAAGAATATGGGTTCAGAGGCCATACCGCTCCAATCCATCATTCCCACTTTGTTCAGGTTGACCTGATCGGCAACAGAACAAAGATAGTAAGCCCCTTTACTGTAAGTGTCGGCATATGCATAGATGAATTTGCCACTTTCCTTGAAATCAAGGAGCGCATGGCGAAGTTCTGTCAAAACGGCAGGCGTTGCACTTAATACGCCGCCTTCCAGATAAACACCCAGGATTTTGTCGTTGTCTTTTGCTTTCTTCAATGCCGTTAATGCTTCGTCCAGGCCAAGGATGTTGGTCTGCTCGTTATTGAACATGGCCAGCGGGTTTTCTTCCGTTCTTTCTTCAATCGTGCCGTTCAACGATATATGAAGGATAGACTTGTCTTTGATAGGGGAAGACATGTTTTCACTTGCAGCCATCCCGGCGATGGAAACAATCATGATTATCGTTGAAATAATCCCACACAATACAATGCCAACGATTGTGGCCATTGTATACTTAATAAAATCTTTCATACAAAAAGGATAAAATTATAATTTTCAAGCAAAATTAGTGCTTTTTTACGTCACACACAAATTTTTTTGCACATTATATAATATAGGGTGTAAAGTTTTCAATTTATTTCAGCGAAAACAGCCTATAAAGTCTTATGGAATGTACTATATGACAGAAACGGGAATGAAAAGTCGGTCCTCTTTGCGCGTCACCTTTGTTTATGAAAGTTTGATATTTCCCATCTCTTTATTATATATATAAGGTGTAAGAAAAAAAATATATCGAATAAGATAAAAAAAAGCAAATATTTTTTGCCATTGTATAAAGTTGTCGTACCTTTGCAGCCGCAAACAGGGAGGGACACCCTGAGGGGTGATCCACTAAGGTTTGTTCGCCATTTGGCGTAGTTCTTTGAATTGATTCCATAAGCAGAGAATTGTAGTACAAGAAAAGAAATAAACCGTCATTTCTTGAATAAAGAATGAAAAAGAGTCATTTGATCATATCTTTATAGATTTCATATCGGAACAAGATCCCTTCAAAGGGATGTAAGATACTATACAATGAAGAGTTTGATCCTGGCTCAGGATGAACGCTAGCTACAGGCTTAACACATGCAAGTCGAGGGGCAGCATGGTCGAAGCTTGCTTTGACCGATGGCGACCGGCGCACGGGTGCGTAACGCGTATCCAACCTACCCTCCGCTCGGGTATAGCCTTGCGAAAGTAAGATTAACACCCGATGGTTTCCCGAATGCGCATGCATTTTGGAATAAAGTTTC
>JAZLIY010000065.1:0-23413 GCA_045617645.1 Bacteroidaceae bacterium
GTAAGGTATGCGATATTTCCCCCGTTGTTGTCCCATACCTGACGGCATGGTGTTTTGTCGTTCCTTATTGTCCAGCCATAGGAATGGCTGGCTACCATTGTCTGATGCCTATGGCATCCCCCTATCCAAATCGCCTTTTTCTTTTCACATTACGTTTCATAACTATGCTGTTTAGCCATCGTAAGTATGATGTTTTCATATCGTAAAGATATGGGTTACGTTGCTGTTACGGCAAAGATGTCCTTGCTGATACATTTTTCGCCCTAATATTTTTGTGTATAATGAATTTATCCGTACATTTGCATTGTCATTTGGACCTTTCCACCCATAAAGTGGGATGCCAGCCATTTGACCAAGAGAGCGTTCCGCGCTTTCATCCTTTATAACGAAATCGCCAATTTCAAACGGAAGGATGACTGACAAGGCAACGCCCACCTGTATGTTTCGCATGCATGCGGCTCCACGCCCCATGCTTGAGCATAACGGGCGTGGGGTAGTTGTTTCAGATTCATTTCCGTTGTGGTGTTTGGCGATACCAGTTATAAGATGAGTAAGGACAAATCCCTACGCTTTTCTTGTATCTGATGGAGTACCTTTCGGGGGAGTATGGTGAAAACATTTTTGTGTAATAACATACGTTTGTGTGAAAAAGAAAATGTGTCTTTTGTTACTCCTGATTGCTTTCTGCACACAGGGCCGGAGTAAATCCGTACAGCTTGTTGTACACGCCAAGTCGGGTAGTGAGGTAAGCTATGCGTTGAGTGAAAAGCCTGTTGTGACTTATCAGGGTGATTAAAACAAGGAACACAAACCTATACAACCAGAAAGAAATGAAAAAGTTTATTGCCATGGCAATAGCTGTTGTGCGGAGTATTGTTTCTGCCAATGCCCAGTACAAAATGAAAGTCATGCAGAACGAAGGTGGTGTGTCAGAATTTCTGGCCTCAAAAGTTAAAGAGGTAAGGTGGAAGAAATTGGTTGAACCGATAAATCCTGAATTAGAACCGGGAGCACACGAATACGTGGATCTAGGCTTGCCAAGTGGCACGAAGTGGGCAACCTGCAACGTGGGTGCATCCTCTCCCGAGGACTGTGGTGATTACTATGCCTGGGGTGAGACAGAAACGAAAGACTATTATGGTTGGAGTACATATAAGTGGTGCAACGGTAATTTTGCTACAGTGACCAAATACTGCACAGACAGTAGATATGGCACAGTCGATAACAAGACGGTATTGGATCCAGAGGACGATGTTGCTCATGCGAAATGGGGCGGCAGCTGGCGTATGCCCACGAATGCGGAACTGACAGAACTGAGAGAAAAATGCACCTGGACATGGACGAGCCAGAATGGGACAAGGGGCTATAAAGTGACAAGCAAATCGAACGGAAAATCCTTTTTCCTCCCCGCTGCCGGTGTTCGCTGGAACAACGGCCTGGATGACGCAGGTTCTTACGGCTACTACTGGTCGGGGACGCTCTACGACAGCAACGACCACAACGCGTATGTATTGTACTTCGGCGACGGTCGCCTCGGCTGGGACTACTACGACCGCAGCAACGGTCAAGCCGTGCGGCCTGTCTGCCCGTAGCAGAACGATACCGTAACATAACGTTACGTTACGCAAAAGAAAAACACCCGATATTTTGTTTCCTTGCGACGTGACAATTTTCTGAGCAGCGAGAGCATAAGGAATACATTGTTTTAATTATGCCGAGTCGCGAAAGAAAATCAAGGGAAATATAAGTCGTAAATGATGGATAATAAAATTAAATGTGTATCTTTGTACCAAATAAACAAAAAAGTATGAAAAATAAAGTCTTGTTATTCGTCGCAGCATGCCTGTTGGCTGCATGCGGACAAAATGTAACGGTGTCCGACCCGGACATCTACACGCTTGAGGGGAAACTTGATACGGTGCTTTACAAGCAGGCCCCCTTTGAATGGAAGGTCACCCCTCGGCACGACTATTCAAGGATGTACGTAGCAAAGCTCTTTATGAGCCAGGCCTTGTATGAGCAAGAATTTCTGGGGAAGTGCAAGGTGCGCGACAACGGGGAGCAGACCAACTACATGAACTGTGAGCAGGCCCTCGACATCATCAAGGGCATGGATGCCATCACGCAGGGATTGCCCAAGATTGTCTATCTCGTGGGCTGGCAGTATCTGGGACACGATTCCAAGTATCCCGCCTTCTTCGAGGGAAATGCCGCCGTCAGGCGCCCCCAGGACAGCGATGCGCTGGAAAGCCTGCGCTGGCTGATGGAAGAGGCCAAGAAGTACAATACGTCCGTAAGCCTGCACATCAACATGTTCGATGCCTTCCCCGACAGCCCTCTCTTCGAGAAGTACAGGCAGGCCGACGTGCTGGCAAAGGACAAGGACGGAAAGCTGATGCAGTCTGAATGGGGCTACAAGGTATGCTACCCGGCAGAATGGGAGAAGGGACTTACACAGGAGAGAATCGACAGCCTGTGCCGTATTCTGCCTGTTCAGGATGCCGGAACAATACATATCGATGCTTTCCACCAGACTGCGCCAGTACCCCATATCAAGGAGGACGGTACGTATGAGGTGCAGTTCATTTCTCCGGTCAGCCCCGGACACAGCTATACGGCAGAGCAGGACATGGAGGCCAGGGCGAACATCGTGAAGTATTTTGACTCCAAGGGAATCGACGTTACCACCGAGGGCGTGTGGAACATGGATATCGGAGACATCTCCGAAGGCTACTTCCCGATGTACTGGCACTATGGCTCAGAGGCGCACGTGATGTCGCTGACTGCCTCACAGGCCTGCGGCGGCAACAACTACGTACAGGCTTTCGGCACGAACATCAACGCAGAGGCGTTGTTCCGCGAGCATCCGTCAACGGACGAGGCTTTAGCTCTCTTCAAGAAGGAATTCTGCAAGCAGACGCTCGTATGCCAGTATCTGAACACCTTTGGCCGTACGGCTCTCGTGAAGGGCGAAAACGGCAGCATCGGCGTGCTGGAGGATGGTGTCCGCACGATGGTACGCGACGGACAGATGCATGTGGCCAAGGACGGCCAGCCGCTTGTAGAGGGTGGGGACGTGTTCGTGCCTGCCGGATGGTTGGGCGAAGATGCCGTCATCGCCTTTTCCGAGAATGGCTGCGAGAACAAGACATGGACCATACCTGCCGGCGTGAAGCTCTCGCGTAAGGCAAAGGCTTGGCTCATCGATGCCAATGGCCGTAAGGAGTTCAATGCCATTGACGTACAGAAGCATCAGGTCACCCTTTCTCTGGCTCCCGGCGAAATGGTGCTGATACAGGGATAGGAAACGGCTTTACGACAGTATATCGGCATGGAGGATACGAGCACCCTCCATGCCGGTTTCGTTTACTTACAGGCTCTTTTTTTTAGTAATGCTTGTTGTTCGACTGGATACCCGTCCAGTGGGAGACGTTGAACTCGGCCTCTGCCCGTCGCTCTACTTGCTTGGGCAGCTTGGAGAAGAAGTTGATGCCGGTGAGCTCCTCTACCTCATCCACGGATACGGCACACCGTACCATGGGCTGACTGCTGTCATCGTTGTCGTAGAGGAAACCGATGGCCTCGGCCTGATTGCTGCCCGTCCACCGCAGGAAGACCTTGAAGAAACGGTCGGGTACGGTAACGTGACTCCTGCCGATGGTGGCATAGCGGACACCCTTCTCGATGACCGGACCGCAGACGATATAGATGGAGTCGTAGCGCTGGGCCCAGCGGCGGCTCAGTTCCTCCAGCTCTCGCCAGTCGCCACCGTTCAGGGCATGTGTCTGCGGACAGATATTGCTCAGCAGGAAACATTCGTTCATGGCATTGCGGCTGAACTTGCAGTCGGCGGCAGGGCACATGTGTCCGCGACTGTATCCGGAACCTCGGTAGTCGGTATCGTAGGCGATGGGACCTTGCTTGATGGTCTCGTCGGGCTGGAAATTGTTGGCACGTTTCTGGTTGCCTCTTGTACGGCCCGAGGTGAGCACCCATGCCACCCAGTTCGGTATGAGCAGTTTCTTGTTGTAAGAGAGCGTGAAGCCGTCGTGCTGGACAATCTCCTCGTCCCTGTCGGTCAGGTAGGCAGGTATTTCCATGCCGGAGGCACGGGATGGAGCCGTGCTTTTCTCCTGTCGCTGGTACGATGTATGCTGTTTGTTCTTCTGGTGGTACTCGGTGGGCTGGTCGGGCTGGTCGGGCTGTATGGCGCTTCCGGCAGCGTATGCGGCCAGACATACGGCAAGAACCAGCAGGATAACGTAAACGGTCTTTTTCATATCTGTATTCCGATGGTGTTTTCGCCCCTGTAAAACGAGGGATTGGTACAAAGATACGTCTTTTCCGTCTTCTTTTCGCTCTTTCATGCCATTTTTTTTCTGTGGTACGGATAAAATGTGATTTGTTTTGTGTATTTTTGCGCTGAAAAGAAAAGAGCAGCGAGATGAAATACTCTGTTATCATACCCGTTTATAACCGTCCCGATGAGGTGGATGAATTGTTGGAGAGTCTGACCAGACAGACGCTGACCGACTTTGAGGTGATAGTGGTGGAGGACGGCTCTACCGTACCGTGTCAGGAGGTGGCCGGCAGGTATGCTGGTCAACTGAACCTGAAATATTTCTGCAAGGAGAACGGAGGACCTGGTCAGGCCAGGAACTACGGTGCCGACCATAGTCAGGGGGAATACCTGATTGTGCTGGACAGCGACTGTGTGCTGCCCGAGGGCTACCTGCAGGCGGTGGATGAGGAACTGCTCAGCAACCCATGCGATGCGTTCGGCGGTCCCGACAGGGCACATGCTTCCTTCACTCCCGTACAGAAGGCCATCAATTACAGCATGACCTCCTTCTTCACGACAGGAGGCATACGAGGGGGCAAGAAGAAACTGGACAAGTTCTACCCACGTTCGTTCAACATGGGCATACAGGCACAGCTCTATCGCCGGCTGGGCGGCTTCAGCCCTATGCGCTTCGGTGAGGACATTGACCTGAGCATCCGCATCTTCGAGAGCGGAGCACGCTGCCGCCTGTTCCTCGAAGCATGGGTATGGCACAAACGTCGAACCGACCTGAAGAAATTCTTCCGACAGGTCTTCAACAGCGGGATGGCCCGTATCAACCTGCACAAGAAGCATCCCGGCAGCCTGAAAATCGTACACCTGTTGCCGATGACCTTCACGCTGGGTGTTATCTTCCTGCTGCTGCTGGCCATCGTGCTGCCCAGCTGGTGGCCTCTCGTTCCGCTGGTTCTCTATGCCTTGCTCATCTTTCTGGACGCTACGTGCCGGAACGGGAGCGCGCAGATTGGTCTGCTCAGCATCGTGGCCTCCTTCGTGCAACTGACAGGTTACGGACTGGGCTTCCTGAAAGCTTGGTGGACCAGATGCGCCAGGGGAAAGGACGAGGAACAGCAGGCATTTAGAAAGACATTTTACAAATGACGGATACGCAACTGAAAATAACCGACTGGGCATTGGAAGACCGCCCTCGGGAGAAGATGATGGCACAGGGGGCCGATGCTCTCTCCAAAGCGGAACTGATGGCTATCCTGATAGGTAGTGGCGTGCCAGGAACCTCGGCGGTGGAACTGATGCGCAAGGTGCTGGGCGACTATGGCAACAGCCTGAAACAGCTGGGGCGTGCCACCCTTCAGGACCTGTGTGCCTACAACGGGATAGGGGAGGCGAAGGCCGTGACGATACTGGCTGCCTGTCAACTGGCACAGATGCGCTTGAAGGAGCAGGCCGAGGAACGGAAAACCATCACGTCGAGCGAGGATATCTATGCCTATTTCCTGCCCTCTATGCAGGATTTGTCGCACGAGGAATGTCGTATGTTGCTCCTGAAACAGAATCTGACGGTAATCAGGAGCGTGATGATAAGCAGCGGGGGGCTGACCTCTTCCTCGTTCGATGTGCGTATGATGCTGAGGGAGGCTCTCTTGGCCGAGGCTCCTGTGGTGGCGCTGTGCCACAACCATCCCAGTGGCAACCTGAAACCGAGTCGGCAGGACGATGAGATGACGGAGGGCGTGCTGCGAGCCTGCAAGATGATGAACATACGTCTGCTGGATCATGTAATCCTGACGGACGGTAACTGGTACAGCTATGCCGATAACCAGCGGCTATGATTTGTAATGCACGATGCATAAATGAAAAGCCGTTGACTGTTGGCCATAGACAAAATAATTGAATTATGGAGTATGAATTAAATAAGTGTCAGAAGACAGAGGAAAGGGTAATCGAAGTACTGCGTACGGTCTTCGACCCAGAGCTGCCCGTGAACATCTACGATCTGGGACTGATCTACCGTATCGAACTGAATGACGACTGTACGGAACTGGCCGTGGACATGACTCTTACGGCACCGAACTGTCCTGCTGCGGACTTCATCGTGGAGGACGTGCGCCAGAAACTGGAAGGGATACAGGGATTGGAAAAGGTGGATGTGAATCTGGTCTTCGAGCCTGAATGGAACAAGGACATGCTCTCCGAGGATGCCAAGATGGAATTAGGATTCCTATGAAGAACGTATATTTTATCAGCGATGCCCATCTGGGCTCGCGTGCCATTCCCCATGGCCGCAATCAGGAACGCCGGTTGGTGCGCTTTCTGGACGACATAAAGGACAAGGCTCAGGCTGTGTATATGCTGGGGGATATGTTCGACTTCTGGTACGAATACCGAATGGTCGTGCCCAGAGGCTTTACCCGTTTCCTGGGAAAGGTGAGCGAACTGACAGACAATGGGGTGGAGGTGCACTACTTCACCGGCAATCACGATATCTGGTGTCTCGACTATCTGGAAAAGGAATGTGGAGTGATCTTGCACCGCAGTCCCGTGACGGTGGAGATAGCCGACAAGCTGTTCTACATTGGGCACGGTGACGGGCTGGGGGACAATGACTGGCGCTTCCGTATCCTGCGCAGGCTCTTCCACAGTTCGGTGTGCCGTACCCTGTTCTCCTGTGTGCATCCCCGTTGGGCGGTGGACTTTGGTCTGGAATGGGCCAAGCACAGCCGCATGAAACGTGATGGGGTGGGCGAACCACCGTATCAGGGCGAGGAGAACGAATGTCTGGTACGGTATGCCAAGGAATACTTGCAACAGCACTCCGAAGTGAACTACTTCCTGTTCGGACACAGGCATATAGAACTAGACCTGATGCTGACGCACCAAAGCCGTTTGCTCATCGTGGGCGACTGGATAAGTCAATGTACCTATGCCGTATTCGACGGTGAGCAGATGTTCCTGGAAAACTATGTGGAAGGCGAGACTCTGGTTTAAGCCAGAGCCTCGGTATCCAATGCAATCATCAATTCTTCGTCGGTAGGAATGACGCAGACAGTCACTTGGCTGTCGTCGGAACTGATCACGGCCTCTGTAGCACGGCAGGCACGGTTCTTCGTGTTGTCCAGCTTCACTCCCATGAATTCCAGTCCCTTGGTAGCCCCCTCGCGTACCTCCCACTGGTTCTCGCCTGCACCACCAGTGAAGAGGATTACATCCACTCCGCCCATGGCAGCAGCATACTGGCCGATGTATTTCTTTATGCGGTAGGTGTACATCTCCTTGGCCAGTCGGGCTTTGTCGTTACCATTGGCGATGCCGGCCAGAATGTCGCGGAAGTCGCTGCTCAGCTCGCTCACGCCAGCCAGTCCCGACTGCTTGTTCAGCAGGTTGGACAGCCCCTTGGTGTCCAGATTCAGCTTGTCCATAAGGAATGTTACGGCTCCGGCATCTATGTCACCGCAGCGAGTTCCCATGATGAGACCCTCCAGTGGAGTCAGACCCATACTGGTGTCCACACACTTCCCGTCCTTTACGGCAGCGATACTGGCACCGTTGCCGATGTGGCAGGTGATGATCTTCTTGCCCTCGGCCTTGATTCCCAGGAATTCGCAGACACGCTGACTGACGTAGCGGTGGCTGGTTCCGTGGAAACCATAACGGCGGACGCCATACTCCTTATATAAATTATAGGGCAGGGCGTACATATAGGCATAGTCCGGCATGGTCTGGTGGAAGGCCGTATCGAAGACACCCACCTGAGGGATGTCGGGCAACAATGCGCTGACGGCATTCACACCTTTTATGTTGGCAGGGTTGTGCAAGGGAGCCAGATCGTTGCAAGCCTGGAAGGCCTCCATCACCTGTGGCGTCAGACGTACCGAAGCATTGAACTTCTCGCCACCGTGTACCATGCGGTGCCCCACGGCATCCAGTTCGTTCAGGTTTTTCAGTACGGCATGCTCACCCGTTGTCAGCACCTCGAAGATGAACTGAACGCCAGCCGTGTGTTCTTCTATCGGACGGTTGATCTGGTACTTCTCACCGTTTACCTTTATCTTGATGAACGAGTCGGGCAGACCTATTTTCTCTATACCACCACTGGTAATGACGCTGCGGTCGTCCATGTTGTACAGCGCATATTTTATACTGCTACTACCGCAGTTCAAGACTAATATTTTCATGTACTATGTTGAATGTTTTCTGTTTAGACAATGTTATTCGGCATCCTGAGCCTGACAGGCTGTGATGGCTACCATCTTGTAGATGTCCTCTACCGAGCAGCCACGCGACAGGTCGTTTACGGGACGGGCAATACCCTGCAGGATGGGACCGATGGCATCGGCATTTCCCAGACGCTGTACCAGCTTGTAGCTGATGTTGCCCACTTCCAGACAGGGATATACCAGTACGTTGGCCTTGCCGGCAATCTCGCTGCCCGGAGCCTTCTTCTGTCCTACCGAAGGAACGAGGGCTGCATCGGCCTGCAACTCACCGTCGATTTTCAGTTCCGGAGCCAGTTCCTTGGCCAGACGGGTAGCCTCTACTACCTTGTCCACAACCTCGTGCGAAGCACTTCCCTTGGTGCTGAAGCTCAGCATGGCCACTCTGGGCTCTGCAAATCCCGCTACGCTCTTGGCTGTCTGAGCCGTGCAGACGGCAATCTGTGCCAGTTGGGACGCATCGGGCATAGGCGTTACGGCCACATCGCCCACTACCAGCACGCCTTCCTCACCGTACTGGGGAGTCTGGGTTATCAGCAGCATGGCACCGCTGACGCAACTGATGCCGGGGGCACACTTTATGATCTGAAGGGCAGGACGCAGGGTGTCGCCCGTGGTGCTCAGCGCACCGCTTATCTGTCCGTCGGCATCACCGTTCTTGATGATGAGGCAACCGAAATAGAGAGGGTCCAGTACCTTGCGGCGAGCTTCCTCGATGGTCATGCCTTTCTTTTTTCTCAAATCGAACAGCAACTGTGCGTACTGTTCCGTCTTCTCGCTTGTGGCAGGGTCTATGATGATGGCCTTGTCGATGTTCTGCAATCCCAGCTTCGATGCCAGAGCTTTAATCTCTTCAGGATTACCGATGAGGATAATCTCTGCCAGATTGTCCTTCAGCGCCATATCGGCAGCTGTCAGCGTGCGTTCTTCCATGCTTTCCGGAAGTACGATGCGCTGCTTGTTGCTCTTGGCTCGGGCAATGATTTTCTGCATTAAGTCCATGTTCTTTGTTTTATGTTGTTAAAGAATATTTATCACTGTCACGTTGTTTCTCGCATTGAATTAGAACTTGCCTTTCATCAGGATTTGTTCCAGCGCTTCGGCTGTCAGGTGACCGCGCAAGGTGTTGTTGTAGGCTGCCGTTATGCTGCCTGTCTCCTCGCTCACCACGATGGCCAGTGCATCCGTTTCTTGGCTTATGCCCTTGGCTGCCCGATGCCTCAGACCGAACTCCTTGGGGATGTCCAGGTCGTGACTGATGGGCAGGATGCATCCTGCTGCCGTTATACGGCTTCCTGTGATGATCATGGCACCATCGTGCAGCGGGCTGTTCTTGAAGAAGATGTTCTCTATCAGTCGCTGGCTGATGCGTGCGTCCACCGTTTCTCCAGTGCGTATGAAGTCGTTCAGGGGCAGGTCGTTCTGCAGTATGATGAGTGCCCCTATTTTCTGCTTGCTCATGTTCAGGCAAGCCATCACGATGGGGAAGATGGTGTCCTTGTTCCGCCTCAGACCGTTCTCTTGGTCATGGCGACTGCTGCGCAGCCATTTCATCAGCTTATGGGCGCGTTCGTGCGTACCCAGGGAGTAGAAGAAATGTCGTATCTCGTCCTGGAACAGGATGATGAGGGCTATGGCACCCACGCTTACCAGTTGGTCCAGTATGTTCCCCAGTAGTTTCATTTCCAGAAACTTGCTTATCACAATCCAGCCTCCCACAAAGATCAGGATGCCGTAGAAGATGTTCACGCTTCTGGACTGCTTCATCACCTTGTAGCAGTAGAACAGCATGATGGCCACTAGGGTTATGTCAATCAGGTCTTTTACTCCAACGTTCAGCATAGTTCTTTAATTCATAATGCGTGATGCATTAACTTAACCGTTTCCACCGCTTCTCTTACATCGTGTACCCGCAGGATGCTTGCTCCTCGGGCCAATGCCAGCGTGTTCAGTACCGTTGTGCCGTTCAGGCACTCCACTGGTCCCTTGTCCAGCACCTTGTATATCATACTCTTCCGGCTCAGACCCACCAGTATGGGCATCTCCAGTGCCTGCAAGTCGTGCAGCCGCTTCAGCAGCAGATAGTTGTCGTCCAGCGTCTTGCCGAAGCCGAAACCAGGGTCCAGTACGATGTCGCATACGCCCATCTCGTGCAGTTGCTGTACCTTACGGCCGAAGTACTGCATCATCTCCACCAACAGGTCATCGTAGTGGGGGGCCACCTGCATGGTGGAGGGCATACCCTGTGAATGTGTCAGTACATACGGAACTCCCATCTCTGCCACGGCAGGGAACATCTCCTTGTCCCATTCGCCTCCCGACACATCGTTCACCATCTGCACACCATAGTGGCCGACGGACCAGCATACTATTCCCGAACGGAAAGTGTCCACGCTGACAAGTGCTTCGGGAGCCATCGAGCGGATGATGCCCAGGGCACCCTCCAGCCGTTCCTTCTCCTCTTCTTCCGTCACCATCTCGGCACCTGGACGTGTGGAGCAGGCTCCCACGTCTATGATGTCCGCCCCCTCTTCCAGCAGCTGTGCCACCCTGCGTTTCGTTTCCTCGTCCGTCTGTGCTCGACTGCCCGCATAGAAGGAATCCGGCGTCACGTTCAGGATGCCCATCACCAGCGGCCTGCTCACTTCCAGCAGTTTGCCGCCCATATTCAGAGAGTAGGGAGTGAATGCTTGCATCGGTTGTCTTATTTCGCCCACAAAGATAGTGAATTTAATTCATAATGCATAATTCTTTATTTTTTCCTCGTTATCATAGCACAAAAAAACAGACCGGAGTTGCCCCCGGTCCGCTTATTCGCCACCTATATGTTATAGGAATGTCCAGCTCACCCATAATTATGCATTGTGCATTATAAATCAGCTTCCTGTTATAGGAATGTCCAGCTCACCCATAATTATGCATTGTGCATTATGCATTATGCATTATAAATCAGCTTCCCATCGGCAGGTCGTCGTTGCCGCCGCCACTGCCGCCGTTACCGCCTGTGTTGTCACCACCGGAGCCGCCAGGGATGTCCTCGTTTTCCTCGTCATCCTCCTCGTCATCTACCAGCTCACCGTTGGCCTTCACCTTCTGCCACTGGACGCTGCTGGCAAAGTCCTGCGAGAACACGCTGGAAACGGTGGATGCGATGCTCTTCTTGCAGGTTGCCATGCTGGCTTTCACCTCTTCAGGCTCTGCCACATGCGTCACTGCACCCGTAACTGGATCTTTCTCATCCACTGCGGTGCAGCGAATCTTGGGATAGACTGTCAGGAACTGGTCTCCCACGTTGCAGCGGAATCCCTTTTTCAGGTTACGCTTCACCGTTTCCACAAAGAGACTGACGGCATTCACCATCTCCGACGGCTTGATGCTATTTCCGTCGCAAGCCTCCTCGCACAGGTACTGGAAATCCAGTGTTCCAGCTAAAACACTCTTGGCAGCCACATAGTGGGTTCCCGTTGCAGGTACTACACCATCCTGGACGGTGTAGCGAATGGTACTCTTACTTTTCATTATAGTAATAATTTTTAATTTATAAATAAAGTCTTTTTATTTTCTACTGAATGATAAATATAATTTCAGCTGATTTCTAATTTACTTTTCAGCTGATTTCTAATTTACTTTTCAGCTGAATTCATGAAAGGTGCTCAGCAGAGCCTAAATCGGCCTTTCAATAAGAGTGCGAAATATCTTTACATACATTGCACCCTGTCTGCTCGGTACACTTCCTGTCGGTTAGGAAGCACAGCCGACGAAGCTCCCCCTCCTGCCCGGGTCCTGCCCGGATGGGTGCATCCTTCCAAAAGCTCTTGTTGACATCCATACGGGGATGCACCTGTATGCTCACGGCATATTCTCCTGCCATAATCATTATTTTTTTGTTCTTCACTACGTACCAGACTTCCAGAAACTTCAATTCGTTGATTTCAAATTCATGGTATCCACGGCACAAATTTATTCTCTCTGCGGCAACTGACGGTTTAGTTTTTGGTCTGCACACCGCGCTGTTTTCTTTCACTACAAACATCGTGCCAAACTCAGCATTTCCCCCGATATATGTCAGCTATGCTGACAATATGGCAGATATTGTGGCTTTAACGCCCCTTCTATTTGGAGGTGACCAAATTTTGCAGTATTTTTGTGGTCAAAATGGCAGTATTTAATTTCTTTGCCTCATATTCTTCAAATATGGATTTCGCATTTGAACGTTACTATATAATAAGGTAAGCATCGAATGGACATAACAGAATTATATCAGATATACGAGCAGCATCCGGTCATAACGACGGATAGCAGGGACTGTCCCGCAGGTTCCCTGTTCTTTGCCCTGAAGGGAGACCGCTTCGACGGAAACGGGTATGCCGGCAAGGCTTTGGAGGCAGGGTGTGCACGGGCTATCGTGGATGACCCGAAGGTGGCCGTGGACGACCGTTTCGTCCTGGTGGAGGATGTGCTGAAGACCTTGCAGGAACTGGCTGCACATCACCGCAGGCGGCTGACGATTCCCGTGCTGCAGATTACCGGCACGAACGGAAAGACTACGACCAAGGAACTGGTGAGCGCCGTGCTGGCACGCAAGTACAGGACACTCTGCACGCTGGGCAACCTGAACAACCACATAGGAGTGCCTCGTACTCTGTTGCGCATACGGCCGGAACATGAGATGGCCGTGGTGGAGACCGGCGCCAATCATCCTGGGGAGATAGCATTCCTCTGCCGGATGGTGCAGGCCGACTATGGCCTGATAACGAACGTAGGACGTGCTCATCTGGAGGGCTTCGGCTCCTTCGAGGGCGTGAAGAAGACCAAGGGAGAACTCTATGCCGACCTGAAAGCCCGCGGAGGACAAATCTTCCTTAACGGCACGGATGCGGACTTGAAGGGAATGGCTGGCGATTATGCCCGTCTGCTGCCCTACGTCCAGGGTCAGGTGGTGGAGTGCAGTCCTTTCCTACGGATGGCGTGGACGGCTCCCGACGGTACAAGGCACGAGGTGCAGACGCACTTGGTGGGCAGCTACAACCTGCCTAACCTGTTGGCAGCTGCCACGGTGGGCCTCCATTTCGGTGTGGAACCCGACGAGATAGACGAAGCTCTACGGGGGTATGTTCCCTCGAACAGCCGGAGCGAGTTCCGCCGGGCCGGCACGAACAGCCTGATAGTGGATGCCTACAATGCCAACCCCACCAGCATGGGAGCTGCACTGGACAACTTCTCCCAGATGAAGGCGGAACATAAGATGGTCATCCTGGGAGAGATGCGCGAACTGGGTGCCGACAGTCTGTCCGAGCATCAGCGCATCGTGGAGTGTCTGCTGGAGAGTGATATGGAAAGCATCTGGTTGGTGGGTGACGAGTTTGCCCGTTGTCGGGTGGACGACAGCCGTTTCCGCTTCTTCCATGTGGTGGAGGAGGTGATGGAATGCCTGCAGGCTTCCCCCCTGCAGGATTGCACCATACTGATAAAGGGTAGCAATAGTACACGACTGCACCAACTCTCGTTTAATTCATAGTCATGCGTGTTGGGCGATTAACATTGAAATAATAAAAAGAAAATATAATATGAGCAAACATCAAAAAGACCCAATTATGCATTATGCATTACGCATTATGCATTATACGATGTTTTTCCTCGGCTGTATGCTGTGCACCCTGCCGGCCCATGCCGTACTGAAGGAGAAGAATCTGGCACACACGCTGGGCGTGCTGAAAGCCGAACTGAAAGCCGACTACGAGAAGCAGCAGGTGTTCATGGAGAACTATGAGATGCAGAGTCAGGCGCAGCACAGACAACTGGTCAGCTATATGCAGAAATGCGAGCAGATAGGGCTGATGCTGTACAGCCAGAAGGCAGATTACACCTTCGATATGGCCTACGCTTGTCAGGAGGCTACCGAACTGTACATGAACCTCAGCAAGACCAACAAACCCTACGACCGCATCATGTCGCACATGGAGCAGGAGGTGGAGCGGTACACGGAACTTATCCGCTCGCTGAAAAAACTGCCGCCTATAGCCGAGAAGGACAAGAAAGAACTGATGACGGGAGCTGACTCCCTGATAGCCGAGGCGATGGACAGCCTGAGGATTGCCGAGAAGGAGGCTGCCAAGCTGGCAGCTCAGGTAGAGGGGGATTCCACCTCGCTGGAGGCCGAAATGGCAGAACAGATGAGCCAGATACAGCCGAAACCGGAGGATGACGGGATGCTCGAGGAACAGGAACCTTATCTGCTGAACGAGGAGCAACAGGCCGACAGGGAGGAGTGCCTGACATACGCCCAGTCCATGAAGGACAACCTGGAGGCTTTTCTGGCCAACCTGGCCAACGAACGTGCCTACTACACCAGCGTGAGTGAGAAGGCCAGCGAGCTGAATGACTTTGCACAGAGCCGCTATCACATCATGCAGAACAGTATCTTCAAGAACGGCGGTTCCAACTACTTCAGTATTCTGGCCGGACTGCCCATGAACATAAAGCGTGCCGTGAGCGACGTGCACAGCAAGTACAGCACCTTTGAGCAGCACCAGGAGGGATACAGCGAGTGGCGCGGCATGTATATGATGTTCATCAGCGTGTTCATCTTCGTCTATATGGGCATAGCGGCCCTTATCAGTACGGTCATCATCCGGTTGCTGACTCCGAAGCGCTTCCGCACCGAACAGTTCAAGCAGAAACGCAACATGCTGAACGCGGCACTGGGTATCTTCATCTTTGCCGTTTGTGTGATGGTGGCACGCACCTTCATCGACCGTAACTTTGTGCTGATGGGTACGTCGCTCATGATCCTGCTGGCATGGCTGCTGCTGGTTATCTTCACCTCCTTCCTCATCCGACTGAACGGAGAACAGGTGAAGCACGCCGTACGTATCTACCTGCCCTTCATCTGCATGGCCCTCATCGTCATACTGTTCCGTATTATCCTGATACCGAACAGTCTGGTGAACCTGATATATCCGCCCATCTTGCTGGTGTTCACAATCTGGCAGGTACACACCATACGCAAGGACCGTAGTGCCTTGCCGGCAAGCGACGTGATGTACAGCAACGTGAGTGCTGTGGCCATGGTGGTGGCCTGTGTGGCTTCGTGGATCGGCTATACACTGTTGGCCGTGGAAATCATGGTGTGGTGGATGTTCCAGCTGGCTGCCATCCAGACCATCACTTGCCTGTACGACCTGATGCAGAGCTACGAGAACAATAAGCTGGTCTATTCCCTTGATCCGGAACTGAAAGCCAGGAAGGAGGCCGGCGAGGATGTCGGCAAAGAGGTACAGGCCCTGCTCGCACGCATGAAAGACGGAGACTTCATCACCAAGACCTGGTTCTATGACCTGATGCGGCTGTCCGTGATACCTATCCTGATCGTGTGCAGTTTCCTGTTCAGTATCTTCAAGGCTGCCGACATCTTCGAGATGACGAGCATCTGTATCAACATCTTCCGTTACAAGTTCATCGACCAGGAGAACCTGATACAGCTGTCTCTGGCACAGATCTGCGTGGTGATGATGCTGTTCTGCCTGTTCCGCTACATCAATTACCTGGTGCCGAGCCTTTACCGGCACCTGAGGAAGAATGTCATGAAGACGGACGGCACCTACAACCGTACGCTGGCCAATAACATCATAGGCATACTGGTATGGGGACTGTTCTTCATCATCGTCCTCAACCTGCTGAAGATTCCCAGCAGCGGCATCTCGCTCGTTACGGCAGGTCTGGCTACCGGTCTCGGATTCGCCATGAAGGATCTGATAGAGAATTTCATCTACGGCATCAGCCTGATGACCGGTCGTGTCCATGTGGGGGACTACATAGAGTGCGACGGTATCCAGGGCAAGGTGGAGAGCATCACCTACCAGAGTACACAGCTGGTAACGGCCGACGGTTGCGTCATCGCCTTCCTGAACAGTGCCCTGTTCAACAAGAACTTCAAGAATATGACACGTAATCACCGTTACGAACTCATCAAGATACCCGTGGGTGTGGCATACGGCAGCAACATAGAACAGGTCCGCCGCATCATCATAGAGGCCATCACCCCGGCCTGCAAGGTGAGGACCGCCAGCGGTCAGCGGATAACCGATGAGCGCCAGTCGATAGCCGTCAGCTTCGTGAACTTCGGCGACAACAGTGTTGACCTGTGCGTCTGCGTGTGGATGCTCGTCGAGGAGAAAATAGGACTGACAGGTCGCATAAAGGAACTTATCTACAATGCCCTGAACGAGAATGGCATCGAGATTCCATTCCCGCAGCGCGACATCCACATCAGAAAAGATTAATGCATAGCCGATGAAGAAGAGCCGGGTACTGTATCAACTGGGTGGGGAGCCGTTTGTACACTGCATTGAGGGGGAAGCAGAGATTGTTTCTTCCCTCGACCATGACGTGCAGGGATTCCTGATAGCCCCCTTCCGTGCAGATGATCAGCACCCCGTTGTCCTGATACGACCGACGGCATACTGTTCCTGCAAGCCGGAAGAAGCGGGTCGAATGTGGTCGGATGATCCGGTTTGTGAACCTGCCCATACGGAGACTCGGTCCCTGGTAGAAGAAAGCCAGTCGTGGCATCGGGCCTATCCGCTCTTTATGGAAGCTCTTCACAGGAAAGAGTTCGGCAAACTGGTACTGTCAACTTCTTTCCATATAAAAGAAACGGAACTGTCCGAAGCAACGACGGGTTGTGTTGACTGGTTCCGTCGTGCGGCAAACGGTCTGTCGCACGGACTGGCCTACCTGTTCGATACGCCCTATACCGGCACATGGGTGGGAGCTACCCCGGAGGTCCTGATGGAAGGCCATGCAGATGAGTGGCATACGATGGCATTGGCAGGTACCAAGCATCCCGATGAGGAATGGGACAGCAAGAACCGTCATGAGCAACAGTTGGTGGCCGACTATATCGCCTCCCTGCTGCCTGCACCTTTCTCTGTCTCTGGACCTCATACGTTGGAGGCCGGACGGTTGCAGCACCTGTGCACCGATTTCCGTTTCCGTATGGAGGCACGGGAACTGTTTCCCCTGCTTCAACGGCTTCATCCTACCCCTGCCGTATGTGGTTTGCCCAAAGAGGAAGCCATGCATTTCATCCAGCAGAACGAAGGGTACGACCGTCGTTACTATGCCGGTTACCTGGGACCTGTAGGAATAGAAGGGGAGAGTCATCTCTACGTCAACATACGGTGTGGAAACATTGCTCCCGACGGTACTGCGGAACTCTATGCCGGTAGTGGTCTGGTAGAGGATTCTCAGCAGGAAAAGGAGTGGGCGGAAGTACAGGACAAGGCGGCCACTTTATTATGCATTAAATACAGATGATGCTCACAAATAAGAAACATATATTACAGCTGGTTGCATTGCTCCATGCCCACGGTATAGAGGATGCCGTCCTTTGTCCCGGCAGTAGGAATGCACCTATCGTACATACGTTGTCTGCCAGCGGTCTCTTCCGTCTGCATCCGGTAACGGACGAGCGCAGTGCCGGTTTCTATGCCTTGGGGATGAGTCTATCTACGGGCAGGCCAGTGGCTGTGTGCGTTACCAGCGGTTCGGCTCTTTGCAACCTGTATCCTGCTGCTGCAGAGGCTTATTACCAGCATGTTCCCCTCGTACTGATAAGTGCCGACCGTCCGGCTGCGTGGATAGGACAGATGGACGGGCAGACAATGCCTCAGTACGGAGCACTGGGACAGATGGTGTGCAAGAGTGTCAATATCCAGGAGATTCAGAACCAGGAAGACGAGTGGTATGTAAACCGCCTGGTGAACGAGGCATTGCTGGAATGTACGCATCGTGCCGGTGGTCCGGTGCATATCAACGTACCCATCAGCGAACCGCTCTATGCATTCGATACACCCGCCTTGCCGGAAGTGCGAAGGATACAGCGCGTAGAGATGCACGATACCGACAGTATGCAGGTACTTGTACCGCTTTTGCAGAAAGCGAGGAAATGCTGGCTCATCGTAGGGCAAAGAAATGGCGGACCGATGGTTACGCTGCCCGATGGCGTGCTTGTTTTGGCTGAGCATCTGGCCAATATCGGTGATTGCCCCAACGTACTTCGCATAACGGATGAGATGTTCGAGGGACGCTCCCGGGAAGAACTGGAACAGATGTGCCCGGACTTGGTCATCACGCTATGTGGTCATATCGTAAACAAGAAACTGAAACAGTACCTGCGTACACGTTCCGTCAGCCACTGGCATGTTTGTCCCGAAGGCGAGGTGGTGGACTTGTTCCATAGCCTGACAACCGTAGTTGAAGGACAACCGGAGGCCTTCCTGGAATGGATGGCAAGGCTGACCGCTTGCAGGTCGAATGATAGAATAACAGAGGAAATTGATGCGCTATGCACCAGGCATTGTGTATTGCCCTCGCCTCCCACACTGGCCTTGCAGGTGGTGAAGTGCTTTATCGAGGCATTGAACGGTCCGTCTGTACTGCATTTGGCCAACAGCAGTGCCGTGCGCTATGCCGAACGGTTTCCCTTGCAACCCGGTATCAAGGTCTGTTGCAACCGTGGTATCAACGGCATAGACGGTTGCCTGAGTACTGCCGTAGGCTTTGCGACAGCCCAACCAGATATTCCCAACTACCTTCTGATCGGTGACCTGGCTTTCCTATATGACCAGAATGGCCTGTGGAACGAGCACATCCCTGAGAACCTGCATATCTTGATGCTCAACAGTGGGGGTGGTGACATCTTCCATACCTTGCCGATTCCGGAGGATGAGCAGAGCAGCAGACTGATATGTGGCAGTCATACGGCCGAGGTGCAGCACCTGTGTCAGCATTACGGCCTGCGTTACCTGTCCGTTTCTTCCGAGAAAGAAATCGGCAACCAACTGCCGTTGTTCATGGAGGCAAAGGGACCGGTATTGCTGGAAGTCAAGCATTATACAATAGGCGAACAGCGATGAAAAGCTGTAGCCTGTAAACATGATATTATGATAATGAGAAACTGGAAACAAATAAAGGAATACAGGGAAATCCTGTTCGATGAATGGCAGGGCATAGCCCGTATAACCATCAACCGTCCACAGGTCCGCAATGCCTTTACACCCCTCACTACCTGGGAAATGAGCGATGCCTTGCGTATCTGCCGTGAATCTTCCTCCGTAAGAATCGTTGTTCTGACGGGTGCCGAAACACCTCGCCGGGAGGGACAGACCGAGGAGGAATGGCTCCGTACACAGGCATTCTGCTCCGGAGGTGACATGAACGTCAAGGGTAGGGGCGGTTACATAGGCGAGGATGGTGTCCCCCGTCTGAGTGTCCTGGACGTGCAGAAGCAGATACGCAGCATTCCCAAGCCTGTCATTGCCATGGTCAACGGCTTTGCCGTAGGAGGCGGACACGTACTGCATGTAGTCTGCGACCTGACCATCGCCAGCCAGAATGCACGTTTCGGTCAGACAGGGCCCAAGGTAGGCTCTTTTGATGCCGGCTTCGGCAGCAGTTATCTGGCTCGTATCGTCGGTCAGAAAAAGGCACGGGAGATATGGTTCCTCTGCCAGCTCTATTCGGCTCAGGAGGCTCTGGACATGGGCCTGGTGAACAAGGTCGTTCCCTACGGCCAGCTGGAAGATACGGTGGTGGAATGGGCCCAGGTTATGATGAAGCGCAGTCCCATAGCCTTGCGTATGATAAAGAGGGGGCTGAATGCAGAACTCGACGGGCAGGCCGGTATTCAGGAGCTGGCAGGCGATGCCACTATGCTGTATTATTTCAGCGATGAGGCTCAAGAAGGCGGTCGTGCCTTCCTGGAAAAGAGAGAACCGGAATGGGGAGATACGTATATTCCATAGAGAAACGCGTCCTGCATTTCCGCGAACCGGCTGGTACCAGTCGTGGTGTCTATACCATCCGTACCGTGTGGTTCGTAACCTTGCGCCACGGCGACAGGGTCGGTATAGGGGAGTGTGCCCCGTTGCCTCGCCTGTCCTGCGATGACCTGCCTGATTATGAGGCCATCCTGGACCGGATGTGCAGAGAGACGGCCGAGAAGGGAGAAATCGACTACGAGCGCTTGCGCCCTTATCCCAGTATCCTTTTCGGCCTGGAGTGTGCCATGCGTATGCTGAATCCTCCGGCAGAACTTCCCCGGGGGGAGCAACTCTTCTTGCAGGGCAAGACGGGGATCCCCATCAACGGACTCATCTGGATGGGGGCATACGAGGTGATGCGCCAGCGCATAGAAACGAAGCTGCGCGACGGCTATCGATGCATCAAGCTGAAAATAGGTGCAATCGATTTTGCAGATGAACTGCGTTTGCTCCAACTTATCCGCCGGGAATATGATTCGGACAAGGTGACACTTCGCGTGGATGCCAACGGAGCCTTTTCTGCTGCAGATGCCTCCCGGCGACTTCGTCAGCTGGCGGAACTGGATCTTCATTCCATAGAGCAGCCTATCCGGCAGGGACAGTGGCAGGAAATGGCCCGTCTCTGTGCCGATACACCTTTGCCTATCGCCCTGGATGAGGAACTGATAGGAGTGAACCAACCGGACGACAAACGTCAGCTTCTGGATACGATACGTCCGCAGTATATCATCCTGAAACCCTCTCTCCACGGAGGAATACAGGGATGTGAGGAATGGATACGCCTGGCCGAGGAACGTGGCATAGGTTGGTGGGCAACCAGTGCGCTGGAAAGCAATGTGGGACTAACGGCCATCGCCAGGTGGTGTGCTGGTCACGATCCTGTTATCCCGCAGGGGTTAGGTACGGGCCTTCTCTATACCGACAACACACCCTCTCATACCAGTCCGTGTGCAGGAATACTTTCGTTCAATGAATGATGTTCCCCTAATTATGCATTATGCATTATGAATTATGCATTAGATGATTCCCTGTCCGCGTTCCTTGCTCAGTGGAACGATCCGAACCCTCGCTTGTTGGTGCATACCAGTGGCAGTACCGGCAAGCCGAAGCCGTTGTGGGTGGAAAAGGAGCGTATGAGGGCTTCTGCCCGTATGACGTGCAGTTTCCTGGGGCTGCAACCGGGCGATACGGCTCTGCTGTGTCTCCCCCTGCAGTATATTGCCGGCATTATGATGGTAGTCCGGTCGTTGGAGTGGGGGCTTACCCTGCAGACCGCCAGCCCCCAGCACCCGGAAACCGGGGGTGATCCTCCTGTTTTTTCTGCGATGGTGCCCCTGCAGGTGGCATGCCTTCTGCAAAGTCCGTCCGGCAGGGAATGGGTCAGGGGCATCCGCCACCTTCTCATTGGTGGAGGTGCCATAGATGCCTCTCTGGAACAGGAGCTTCGCTCGTTCCCCGGTGCTGTATGGAGTACCTACGGAATGACGGAAACCCTCTCCCACATAGCCCTGCGGAGAATCTCTGCCACGGCAGGCAATATCGACACCGACGAGGTCAGCCCGTGGTACACGCCCCTTCCGGGAGTCCGTCTCCATCAGAACGCCGAGGGCTGTCTGGTCATAGACGCCCCCCGAGTCTGTGCCGAAACGCTGGTTACGCACGACATGGCAGAGATGCTCCCCGATGGCCGTTTCCGCATATTGGGCCGCTTGGACAATGTGATATGTACGGGTGGCATCAAGGTACAGATAGAACAGGCCGAGGCACTCTTGCGTCCTTACCTTGGCGGCACCTTCCTCATTACCAGTCGCCCCGATGCCCTGTACGGAGAAGCCGTAGTGATGCTGACCACCCGTCCCGTAGATGAAACGGTCTTCCATGTCCTTCCCCCTTACTGGAAACCCCGGCACATCATCCCCGTTTCATCCCTCCCTTTTACAGCCACAGGGAAACCCGACAGGGCAGAAGCCAAAAGACGAGCCAAATGACAGGTTCGCCCCCCATAGGGGCAAAAGGACAAGGCTGCGTGTAAGCGAGAGCAGAACGATGCTTGCATCAGTTATGCCGAGCGAGAGCAGGCTCGAGCGACAGCTCAAGGCTGCGTGTAAGCGAGAGCAGAACGATGCTTGCATCAGTTATGCCGAGCGGATGATTCGAAGATTAGGGCGTCTGGAGGACGAAACCTCGGATGTGTGCAAGGTAGCGACTTCCAGTCGCGTTCTCTTTGGGGAGACTCTCCGTCCGAGGGTGTCACTCCGTTCGGCACCCCCGGTTAAAGAGATGGCGTCTTCCAGACGCTT
Organism: Bacteroidaceae bacterium; assembly: GCA_045617645.1. Lineage (GTDB taxonomy): Bacteria > Bacteroidota > Bacteroidia > Bacteroidales > Bacteroidaceae > Physcousia. The sequence goes on from JAZLIY010000065.1 coordinate 22,640, forward strand.
GCCTGTTATCGCCTCATCGCCTCATCATCGTTCAATTATGCATTCTTTCAGTCGCTGCGCTTTGTGAAAGTGCCACCCTAACGGGATGTCGAGCGATGCATTGTGCATTGAATTGCACTGCAAGGCTCGTGCAAGCGAGGGAAGAACAAAACGCGTTTTTGCTCTTCCGAGCGCAGCCGAGGCTCGCGTGGCTTTCTCGAAAGACACCGCAAAAGTACGGCAAGTATTTCATGTTGTCAAATAAATGCCCTGTTAATAGCTGTTAACGATTAACACGGCAAACTCTTATAACTATGTTATAAGAAATTTTCAAAGAAGATAGAAATTTTTTTTAGAGAAAGGACAATTTCTCTGGCAGCGAAGCCCAATTCTGCGAACAGCGAGGAACAACCCCACGCGCTGCACGATTCAGGACAGCCCCCTCCCGCGCCAGCGTTATATTTTTTTTGACCTCCCCACCCTATAGATATATTATTTAAAAGAGAAAAAGATATATATTTTTTATTAAAATAAATAAGTTTCGCGTCCTTAATCTATTAAAATTAATAGGGGACATGGGCTTTACGCAAAAAAAAACTTTTTGGTATGAAAGAAATTTGCTACTTTTGCAGCTGTTTTCATAATATAACTTGAATTTAACCCAAGTTTGATACCCTAAATTTATTTTTCAACAATTTTCAGGGGGTGTTGTAGGCATAACTATCTGTTTTACAGCAAGTACATCCTTCAAAAGCGAATTGTAGTACACAGGAGTTTCGCAGAAAAGTCGTATCT
>JAZLIY010000066.1:0-7173 GCA_045617645.1 Bacteroidaceae bacterium
CTTTTTCACGAGGCACCACATCCCGCCCGTCAGGCATATCCCCAGCGTCAGCACGGAGAGGTACATGTCCCCCCGGCTCCACCTCGGCTCCGTAGGCAGGACGGTAATCCACAGGAGCACGGCAACGGGCAGGAGCAGAAGAAGCTGGTTCCTTCCGGCCCTTGCCCGAATGACTGTGTCATACAGGAAATGCATCACCGTCTCTTTCATCTCTTTCATCTCTTTCATCTCTCTCGTTTCTCTCATCTCTCTCATCCTCCCACCTTTACCATTCTCCTGTTCTTGTCTTTCACGGAATAGGTGATGTAGGTCACTACTCCCACGATGTATTCCTCCGGCACAGGCCCCCAGTAACGTGAATCGTTGGAGTCCATCACGTTGTCCCCGGCCATATAGTAATAGTCATGAGTGAAGAGATGCCGCACGTACGGTTTTCCGTCGGCAAGCACCTCTCCGCTCTCCCAGTCCCAGGTGATATGTTTCCCCGTTTCCCATTCCAGCAGGATCTGATAGCATGCTGCCTCACGGGGTGTCATGTCTATGACATCGCCCTTCCTCGGCACGTACAGGGGACCGAAGTTCTTTATCGTCCAGGGAACATGGTCATTGAAGGGGATGGTGTTCAGCACACAGGATGCTATGAGGGAGTCAGGCGTGTCCGAAAAGACCCGTTGGTTCTCTTCTTCTCCTAAGACACCTCGGTAGTTGTTGTTTGAATAGACTCCGTCCACGGCGCTTATGCTGTCCCCGGGCAGGGCGATGCATCGTTTGCAATAGACGTTGTTGATGACGAAGTTGATGTGACCGTCATGATGCGGATAGTTGAAGACCAGGATGTCGTTATGACGTATCGATCTCCGTCCCCTGGTACGCCAGCTTTGTAGCGTTATCCCCTTCGGATCGAAATGCAGGTCTTTGTAGATTCTTGCCCCCAGAATCGTCTTATCGACAATCACCCGGTCACCAGGTTGCAAGGTCGGGCACATGGAATTGGTGGGAATGACGAACTGATCCACATACAGCATCCTCACCGTGAACCACCCCATGACCAACAGTATGAGGAGGCATACGATGAAGATGCCGCAAGCATAAATCCGTTCTATGTCACTTCTGAATCCCATTAGCTAAACCATGTTTTTCCTTTGTAAACGAGTTCAAGCCCAATCGCTTCATCAAACAAATACTTGCACCTGCAATAATTACGAGACAAAAGGAGAGATAAAGAATCAGATAGACTGACTGTCCGAGCCGGTTCATATAGGCCAAGGAAAATAAGGGCAACATAAAGGACATGAGCAGACAGAGCCATACATACACGTTCTTAATGATGCAGGACAGATTAAGCCTCGTCTTCTTGTCCCTGTTCCTAACAGACAAGAGACACAGACCGATGGACAGGAGGAACAGCACTACGTTCTTATAGAAGGTTGCTGCTGCGGAGAGATGGATAATCTCCCCGAAACAGCCACAGGATTCTATCTGAGCATACATTCTCGTGTGGTTGATGAATGTGATGTAGGTAAAATATCCCAGCATGACAGGAAAAATCCAACAGACCAGTTTCTGGAACCCTGGATGCAAGGAGAGAAGTCCCAGAAAAAGCTCCCCTGCACAAATGAGTACGGCAAGCACCTTGCCGTACCCATAGAAGACATTCATCCCCAATAAGCCACAGAATGACTCAATGGTATTCCCGAAAGCGAACACATTCACGGCCTTCAGCATTGCAGAAAGGATGAAGACAAATCCTAATGTAGAGCTAATATATAATATGAATGCCTTATATGCCACTACCCTTTTTTTCTTTAGAATTCCTCAAAATAGTAAACATTAATTCCTCTATTTTTTGATTTCTCGTTGGATTGCCAACTAAAATCACACTGTCGTTATCATTAACTAAGAACGTATGGAACCTTGGATCTTGTGGAATACGAGGATTTGCTTTAAAAAATGAGTAACAAGAGTCAATATAGGTACACCAAGCGAAATCTTCTTTTTCGATGGTTGCTTTTATGAAGTCTTTGTCATTGACCTTTGGACAAAATATTAGATGAATAGATGTGTTATATTTACTGAGCGTATCTGCCCAATAGTTCCATTCATGAATTCTATTTATGACACAACGGGAACATACGGTAGAATCATAAACTGATATTAACTTGTAGTCACATGCTTGTTTCACATTTGAGAACATTGAAAGATTGATGGGAGATGACATCATTTCATTTATCTTATCCTCAATATCATGCTTACACCCGCTGAACGATATTGTCAGAATAATGCATATTGCGGAGATCGTTTTTACCTTTATCATTTTATTCTATGCCAATATCAAGCAGATTGTAGCAATAAATTTCGTTCTTTTCGGCATGTGCCCCGTACAATATATGGTTCTTTTGGTCAAGGAATATATTCGTGACAGGTTCCGATAATCTGATTTTTTGCAGAAGGCTACCGTTCCAGTCAAAGACATGTATCACATTGCTTTGGCCTGTGGGTTCGTCCTTTTCGTTATATAACGCAAGAATGTACTTGTCGTTGGCTTGCACCCCTAAATAGAAAACATTCATGGGAACTTTTTCCTGCTTGAACCGGAAGATACCCTCGCTTCCCTTTAAGGCAAAACCTTTAACCTTTTTCGACTTCAAATCAACAATGTTTATCTGGGGAGCGAAATAGAGTGCTTCCACCAATTTCTTGCGGTCTGGGCTTACACATAAAATGGCATCGTAAAACAATGTCTTATCAATTTCACAATCCTTATAAATGGGTTTGTTGTATAGGCTGAAACTCTCTAATTCCGTATTTGAGAAATCGTGAACGTGGTATGCGGGCAAGGTAACCTCTTCGTTGTTCTCTTCTGTCGAATAGGGACGACTGCTTGTGTGTGACAGGATTTTATCCCCTTCTATGATTTCGAAATTAGTATATGTGGCACCAGACGAATCCATTGACTTATAGGAGGATGACTTTTCATAGACAGCTTGTCTCTCATTTATAGATTTTGTCACGTTCCATATCATCTGTTTTGCTTCATTTGGGGCATAGACAAATGTCTTCAAATCGTTGTCCTCGACAAAAAAGCTGGAGATGGGAGACATGGATAGAAATTCATCATGTCCATGACCTTTTGAAAAGAATTCCCCTACAAGTGTCTTGTCATGAAGGTTGTATATACTATAGTTGTAGGTACTTGCCGGATTGTTGTTGAAAAAGACGATCAACGAATCATACACGGCAAAGAGGGGCGTATGATACTCTGCGAAGCTGATTGTTTCGGCCTGAATTGTTTTCTCTTCCACGGCCTTGTCTGAAAATTCAACTATCTTGCCATTGAATTCAGTAGAGGTGCATGCCGTAAAGAACAAGGCTTGTATAACAAAAAAAAGAATTTTTTTACTTTCCATTTTCTTTATTTTTAGACTGTCACACATTGCGTCTATTCTTAATTTCAAATTGCAAAAACCCATAAACGCTAATCCAAAATGTTTTGTTTCCATATCAATTAAATTTTATATTTGTTGCCACAAAGTTACGGAGAAGCAAAAACATGAGCAAATTTTTAGACAGCTAAAATCCAACAATTTCCAACAGCCTTGCAATTGCTTGATAGACAACGCGAAAGATACCCCCCCCTATAATCCAACAAAATCCAACAAGGCCATTATGGGCTTGTTGAAGGGCGTTTTTGGGATGTTGAAGGGGTGTTCTGGAGGCTTTAGGGATTATTCGCAAAGCCGAAAGTACGACCCCACAGGGGACGAGAGATGATGTATCGTATCCTTGGAACGCATATTTCGGCCAACTGGGTGAACGAAGTATGGCCAACTGGGTGAACGAAATATGGCCAACTGGGTGAACAAAACGAAGAAAATCGGCAGATTTGTTTGTGTATATCATTAATCTTTAGTACTTTTGCGCTTGAATCGCAAAAGTACACAAATGGGAGATTATAAAACACGAATTGCAGACCAATTATTGTCTGAAAGTTTAGAGGCATTGGGAGCTGTCCTTGTGCAAGGAACGAAGTGGTGTGGTAAGACCACCACTTCTGTCCATCATGCCAGAAGCGTTCTATACATGGATGATCCGATGCAAATGGAACAAAATCTTTCACTGGCGCAAACCAATATAAAGCGTTTATTGGAAGGGGAGACTCCACGAGTAATTGATGAATGGGAGTTGGTACCCCAATTGTGGGATGCTGCTCGTTTTGAGATTGACCATCGCTCGGAGCATGTTGGGCAATTTATTTTTACAGGTTCTGCCGTTCCAAAGGAGAAAGATAAGAAAAAGATTTTTCATAGTGGTGCTGGTCGTTTCGACTGGATTACAATGCGCACGATGTCGCTTTGGGAGTCAGGAGACAGTACCGGTGATGTGAGCCTCCAGGCATTATTCAATGGAGTGTTGCCGGATGGTGCTGCCGATATAGATTTAGATAAATTGGCATATCTGACTTGCCGAGGTGGATGGCCAGGAGCACTGACATTATCTGAACGAGCCGCACTTCATATTCCACATGCCTACCTAAAAGCCGTGCTTAATTCGGATATTTCCAAGGTGGATGATGTGAGACGCGATGCCAATACGATGTTGCGCATTATCCGTAGTTTGGCTCGTAACCAAGGCGAACAGATACCATGCACTACTATTCGTGCAGACATTATCAATAATGAAAACACTACCATCAGTACAGATACGGTGGAGGATTATGTAAGGGTGCTGAATAAGATATTTTTAGAAGAAGACATGCGGGCCTGGAATCCCAATTTGCGTAGTAAAACGGCTATACGAACCAGTGACACACGCTATTTTGTAGATCCCAGTATCGCTACATCGGCACTGGGAATCGGACCAAAAGATTTATTGAATAATTTGATAGACTTTGGCTTTTATTTTGAGACCTTAGCTGTTCGCGATTTACGTGTTTATGCTGATGCCTTAGATGGGGAGGTTTTCCATTATCGCGATAAAATCGGTTTGGAGTGTGATGCTGTCCTCCATTGCCGCAATGGCTCATACGGGCTTATTGAAATCAAATTGGGTGGAGCGGACAATATAGAAAAAGGAGCAACTACTCTCAAAACTTTGTCCGCTAAAATTGACACGGACAAGATGAGCGCACCTGCGTTTATGATGGTCTTGACAGGTATCGGTCAGTATGCTTATCGCCGTTCGGATGGTGTTTGTGTTGTTCCCATCGGCTGTTTAAAACCATAAAACCAGGCAACTATATACGTTTTCCTTTTAGGGTATCGTTGCAGAAATGGCGTACTTTAGGCTTTTTATCGACCCTTACGATATGATATGTCGAGCCTTTTCGTCTATCTTGTTAACAAGTAGAGAGGGGGGAGACGGATAAAATGATTAGAGTGATTAGATGGATAGGATTTTCTGGTCGAATTCCTTGGCTTTGCCTTCTGTGCCGAAGACTTTCTTCATGAGGCGCTGGCGATTGGTGGAGGTGGAGCTGATGGGAAGGCCCATCAGGTGGTCGATCTCGGTGGGGGTGAATCCGGTCTTTACCAGCAGGCAGGTGCGGTAGTCCTTTTCGGAGAGGATGCAGTGGGTGTTGGTGTCGTGGTAGAAGGTGGGGTACAACCGTTCGACGGTTTCCTTCAGCTCTTGCCAGTCGTTGTCCGTTACGTGATGCTTGTTTGGTTGCCTTAGGCATGTTTTCAGTTGGTTGATGACGGGACAACTGCTCAAGAGGATACCTTTCTTGCTGGAGCCCAGTGCGTTCAGGCGGTTCTCGTAGTATGCCACATTCTCTTTCAGGGCTTCCACTTCCTGTGCCTTTTTGGCGAGCAGGTCGGCATGTGCTGCCTTTTCCAGTGAGAGGGAGAGCTGTTGTTCCTCTGCGGAGCGGAGGGCACTGAGGTTGCTTTGGAGCTGGTATTTCAAGTCACTTATCTCCAGGGCCTTTTGCTTGTTTCTGCGGTAGTGGAGGTGGTAAACAACAATCAAGGCGAGAAGGGTTAGGACAAGAAGGAAGGCAGCGCCTAGGATGATGATTTTCAGTCGTTGGATTTCTGCTGATTTTTTCTGCGCTATTTCCTGTTCTACACTATAATTGTACAGGGATTTCATGCGCAGAGTTTGTTCTGCATTTGTAGAATAAAAATCCCTAATTGTTTTCTTCGCATACAAGATTGCATATTTTTGGATAGAATCAGGCTGCTCCAATTGTATATAAACATCTTCCAATCCGCCATATATTATGGCATCGTTGTTTAACGAATACGTATAAGGCAAAGCTTCTTTAAAATAATATTCTGCGGAATCGATCATTCCGACATGAAGGAAATAATTCCCCTTACAATATAAAAAAGGTGACAATCCTCCTTCTACGTATTCTGGATGTGAATAAAGGTAAGAGCATGTTTCGTATTTATCTAAAAAAGTTTTGGCCAGGTCATATTTTCCCTTTATGAGATAGCATCGCGCCAAATGAATACTTTGTATTGCAGCGTTATCGTCATATCCGAATTTTTTGCATTTCTCATATAATTGTGTGGCTTGCTGGATGCATTTATCAAAATCGCCTATATTATATAAGGTAGTACAGATTTGCCCCTCTATGGCAATGGCAGAAAGTGTATCACCCATCTGCCAGCAATATTTCTCGGCAATAGTTTCTTCCTGTATCGCCTCATCGAACAGCTTCTGCAGTTTATAGAGGTGTGCCATCTGGGAGTGAACCCTCATGAGGGTGGGGTAGTCGCAATCCTGACTCAGGGTATCGGCGCAATGGGCTGCCTCCTGATAGCAGGCTACGGCACGGGGGGCATCGCCCATGTCCCGGTAGGCGCAGCCCAGGGTGTAGTGGGCCTGCATCCGCTCGTTGGCGGAACCGTGGCGGTCGTAATAGTCGGTCACCATCAGCATGACGGAGTCGGTGGTGAATAGGCTGTCGGCCTTGTTCATGGCTGCTCCGCGCAGCAGTTCCAGGTGCATGCGGTCGCGGCGGGAGAGGTTCATGGCCCCCTCCATGCTGTCCAGTTGCGCGAGCACCCCTCGCGGGTTGGTATAGATGAGGCTGTCCATCTCTGCCAGCTGGCGAGAAGCCTCATCGTGGTGGTGGCAACCGAGCAGGATGCCCATCATCAGCACGCAAACAATCCCGAATTTATGACTATATGTCATTATCATACCGCAAAAATACAACAA
>JAZLIY010000067.1:0-44465 GCA_045617645.1 Bacteroidaceae bacterium
GACGTTATTAGCGAAGATGCAAAAGAACTTGTTGGTCCATATCGTATTCTAAAATCATATATAGGATCTGGAATGCACCCATATTTGAACGATGTATCAAAAACATTCCAGGGAAATCTGATGCATAATGCACAATTTCAAACCTATGCAGAAATGGTTTCTACGATGTTAGACTTGACCCCTCATCGTCAAACGATTATTCAGGAAGAATTGCTTGAAAAAGTAAGCGATTTTGTGAGTGTATATCACGGTAAGCTCACTCTTCAGCAAATCTACTATGGTGCTCCTGGCACGGGAAAGTCTCATGCCATCAATGAACTGACAGAAGGCGAGAGCGTGATTCGTACGACTTTCCATCCTGATAGCGACTATTCAACCTTTGTTGGCGCATACAAGCCAACTATGGGATTGCTCCCTATTTGTGATGAACTCGGTCAGCCGATGAAGATAGGGAGCACCGTACTTCACAAAGAGCAGATCATCTATGAATTTGTTGATCAGGCTTTCTTACAGGCATACGTCAAAGCTTGGAAACATTTGGTCTTCAATGAAGGAAAGAAGCAATACCTTGTCATTGAAGAGATAAACCGTGGTAACTGCGCTCAGATATTCGGTGACTTGTTCCAACTGCTTGATAGAAATGCAGCGGGATTCTCTGACTATCCTATCAATGCAGATAAAGATATGCAGAAGTTCTTGAAGAAAGCTTTTGCAAGAACTGATGAACCTGACAAACAGATATTCTTGCAAGATGCAGACAAACAACGTATCAATAAGCTATACAAAGGTGGTGAAGACGTGGTAAGTAAAGTGTTTGCAGGCGAGATTCTCGTCTTGCCTGACAACCTTTACATTTGGGCAACGATGAATACCAGTGACCAAAGTCTGTTCCCAATAGACTCGGCTTTCAAGCGCAGATGGGAATGGCAGTATATGCCTATTGATAAGGGCTACGATGCCAACGGTCAGGAAATCAAGTGGGCGATTGAAGGCTTAACCAGACAGTTTGATTGGTGGTCTTTCCTCGAAAAAATAAATGCCCAGATAGGCGAAGCCACCCAGTCAGAAGACAAGAAACTAGGTTTCTTCTTCTGCAAAGCGACAGATGGAGTTATCTCTGCAGAGAAATTCGTAGGAAAGGTCATCTTCTATCTATGGAATGACGTATTTAGGAATAACGGTTTCGAAGGTCCTGTCTTCAAGGATGTTGACGGAACGGAATTGTCATTCTCGAAATTCTACAAATCAGACTCTAAAGGTAATGCCATCGTACAGAAGGATAAGGTAGAGGTGTTCTTAACGAATCTTGGTGTTGATGAGTCGGATGACTTGTTGAGTACTGATCCTGATGGTAATGACAACGTTGGTATGTCTGTCTTTTATAATGGAGAAGTCATTCATGAAAAGAATGACTTAGAAACTTATGTGAAAACACTCGAAAAGATTGGTGTTGACAAGATTGAACCATTGAAAATCAAGTGCCATAACCAATTTGTTGTAGGAATTGAACCTCCTGGTAACTATGCTTGGAGAACTGTCAATGGCTATAAGGTCTTAACTTTTAAGCTACACCGACATATGGAACGTCTCTTAAATGAAATTGCAACAGGTTTACACTTGGAGTTAAAAGTGTCTTTTGAATAAGGACAACTATGCGTATAGTTATTGAAGAGCATAGATATGCAGCATCTGATGTGAAGGGCTGGGGCATCACAATTGATAAGGTCAATTCTTAGGCTCCAATGTTAAACTTTGACATTTAACATAAACATGGACAACGGAATAGTAGATAGCACAAAATACCAAACTCTGTTTGAAAACATTCGTAATCTCATAGAATCTGCTCGTGGTCGCGTAGCTTCTCATGTCAACTCTATAATGACAGAGACTTATTGGCATATAGGTGAATATATCGTAAACTTCGAGCAAGCTGGCAAATTGCGCGCTGAGTATGGAAAAGGGGTGATGGAAAAACTCTCAAGGGACCTCACGTTACAATATGGCAGAGGCTTTAGCCGTTCCAATGTTTTTACATTCAGACAGTTTTATTTAACATATCCAAAAATCCAGACGCTGTCTGGACAATTGTCGTGGAGTCATTATATCGAATTACTGAAGTGTAGTGATGAGATGGAAAGAAACTTCTATGAGAAACAATGCTGCATGGAGAATTGGAGTTGTAGGGAACTAAAACGACAAATGGATAGTATGCTTTTTCATCGTCTTGCCCTAAGCACAGACAAAGAAGGTGTTATCACCCTTGCGAATAAAGGAAAGATTGTAGAAAAGGCAACGGATATAATCAAGGATCCATATGTGCTGGAGTTTGTTGGTTTGGATGCTAAGCCACGTTATGTAGAAGGAGATCTGCATACAGCTCTTATTGATAATATGCGAGACTTCCTTCTTGAGTTAGGAAGAGGATTTGCCCTTATACGAAGCCAATATCACATTCCATTGTCAGGAAGACATTTCCACTGTGACTTGGTGTTCTATCATGCCATACTGAAGTGCTATGTACTGATAGACTTAAAACGTGGAGAAATTCAGCATGAGGATATTGGGCAGATGAACCTATATCTTAATTTCTTCAAGAATGAAGTATGTCAACCCGATGACAACCCACCTATTGGTATTGTATTAGGAGCATCCAAGAACGATTTGGTCATGCAATATGCTCTTGAAGGCATATCTAACCAACTATTTGCAGCAAAATACCAGCTTTACCTTCCGAAACGAGAGGAGTTACAAGCACGATTGAATTTGCTTCTTAACCAGAAGGGTAACAACGAGTAAAAGTATGTTATGCGCATCATCATAGAAGAACATAAATATGCAGCAGCTGATGTAAAGGACGTTCTAAAGGGCATTGATGCTTTGGAGAATGTTGAAGGCTATGTCAGCGTGAACTATGTCGGATATTTCTACAATACCGACAAGGATGTTCGTGACTGCGTGTTTATCCTTCCAAAAGTGCTTCTGGAAGATGTGAATGGTAAGGAACTTGTCTTTGGTAAGTATGCGCCAGAAGAGATTATCAATCTGGATGCGCATAACCCTTTGACCCAGCAGGAGAAGGACTTCATCTATGAGTTTGCCGTATGGATTTACCGAGCCATAGTAGTGTTCCATAATGACAAACGCAACAAGACATCCATTGTCTATCACAAGAAGATTGCTGAGGTTGGCAAGGGTGGCAAGCATCTGAGTAACACCTTCCTCGACATTCTGTTGTCTTTGGTACAATTTAACAAGGACAACCATGATTTCTTCTTCTATGTTCTACGCAATATTCATGCCGGCTTCAATAAGATTAACTGGAACCGAACAATAGCGACAACTCCGGCTATCATCCAAGATGATAATTCTGTGTATCTGCGTCCTGTCAACAAGAAGAGACAGATCAACTTCGATGAAGAGTTACTTGTCATCTATTTTTCTATCCTGAACTATATTCATGACCATTACGGATTTCCCGTTGACATCAACTGCAACTTTGATCTGATTACTGGTAAACAGTTCAAAGTCTATTTGAACGGTATGGGCAAGATGCGTCTGAAGCAGATAAAGTACAAGTATTTCTCTGACAAGGCACTGGAATTATGGGGTTTGTGTTATGCGTTCTTTGATTCTGCACGACAGATATATGTAAGTTCGGATCAGAAGGAATACCTCTTGGTAAAGAACTTCAACATTGTCTTTGAGTCAATCATAGATGAACTTGTGGGTGACAAAAACATCCCTGAAGGATTGAAGGAACAGGACGATGGAAAGCGTGTCGACCACATGTATAGTTATCAAGGATTAACCACATACGAAGAGGATAAACGACCAATATACTACATCGGCGACTCGAAGTATTACAAGCGTGGCAACCCAATAGGTAAGGAGTCCGTCTATAAGCAGTTCACATACGCAAAAAATGTCATTCAGTGGAATCTAAACCTATTCATGAATGATGATAGGGAGGATAAAGAATTACAGTATGACAAGAAGAACTTTGGAAACGTGCCTAAATTGCGCGATGATGTGACTGAAGGTTACAATGTGATTCCGAACTTCTTCATCAGCGCAAGACTCAACAAGGAATTGAACTATAAGGATGAAGTTGAGATTACTGAAAAAAACAATACTCATTTCACAAACAGTCACTTTGACAACCGGCTCTTTGACCGTGACACGCTTCTTGTCTGCCACTATGATGTGAATTTCCTTTATGTCATATCCTTGTATGCTCGTAACAACAGTCTTCAGAAGGATGCCTGGAAAAAGAAAGTACGAGATAAGTTCCGTTCCGAAATACAAAGTATGTTGACCGAACAATACGACTTCTACGCTATGCAAGCCCATCCTAATGAAGATGCTAAAACCTATCTGAAGGAGCACTTTCAGCAGACTCTTGGCAAAATCTTCACGCCCTTTGGTAATGATGAGATTTTCTCCCTGGCTCTCGACAAAGAGGATCCTGAAGGAAACAACGAAGAGCTACTTGCAGAACTCCGCAACCATTTCTTTGTTGTGGAGAATGGCATTGGCGAGAATCCAGAGCCTGCAATGGCAAAGATTATAGAATTGGAGGGCGATAAGTATTCTGCAGCAGCCCTTGACGATTCACTTGTCCTTGTTGGTTGTATGCGTAGTACAGATCAAAGAGAATGGGTGTTAGCCCAACGTAAGTATAATATCCGCATAAACACGGGCGACCAGCGTGAGGGTGCAGTCGTACCAAATGGGATGTTCTTTAATATCAAGCACCTGTTATTATATATGGAGGACAGAAAGTTTGCCAATACGTATTATGATGTCGCCACAGACAACCCTCTGGAATATGCAGGATTAGATAGATTGAAAGAACTTCGCTATCCATTTAATGTCAACCGATTTCCAACAGATACCTATGAATCACGTGTTGACAGGCAATACATGAAACGTATGTATATGCTTTATAGGCTAGAAGCTATTCCGAAAAAGTTCCCTGATGAAAAGAAAATCGACTTGACACGCTTGCTGAGCGATTTCATTAAAGAGGGTGAACCTCTGGGAAGACCATTCGTTATGAAGATGTCGGATCTCTTAAAATATTTAGTTTAAAAGTCTTTAATCGTATTTGCCGATATATCAAACAAGAAAAAAGGGAACAAAAATAAACTGTATGTGTGACTGACGAAAAAGAAAGGATTGTCCTTATTTCAGAGAAATTGTCAGAGTGTTCTTTCTTGATGGGTTGAGGGTGATGACTTCGTCGTTTTTGCTGTTACCCCATTTTCCGGTATGAACAACCAGGGCCGTGCATGACTTGCCGTTGAGAGGCTCAACGGTGAATTTGACCTTCTTCCCGTTCTTGGCCACGGTCAGTTGCATCGTGAGCAATCCGAAGGGGGTTGCAATACCTTGAAGAGAGGTTGTCATCCCTGCTTCAAGCCATTCTTCGGGGATTCCCTCCAGAAGATGAAGTTCCGTTCCGCGGTCTATCTGTAGCAGATGGACCGTGAGTCTTATAAACTCAGCGCTTCCCCAGTTGTGAGGCATGTCCCCCCAATAGAAATCATGCAAGTCGCGAGGATGCTTTATGGCAGATGGCAGATTTTTGCAAAAAAACGGGAATAAGCTAAACATAGAAGGTCGAAAGAACAATCATTGGTTGTATCTGCCAGATGAAATATATTGGATGTCGTTGTGAGGCGTTGGAAGGTAAGAGACTACAAGTTACTTTCGTATATGTACTCACAGAAATAATTGAGCTGAGAGATGCGAGTACGCTTTAGTTCAAGGATGATGCCGAGAGTGTGGCAGAAATCTCTCAAGAAGGCTTCGGTACGAGGATTGTCGGTGACGATGCGCTGTGGGATGCGGCATTCTTTTCGCACCTTATTTATGTATTGGCGTAGGATGTCGCATTCGTAATCGTCTGACATCTCAGAAGGTTCGGTCACACTGCCACTTTCATCATTCTTTTCGACGCAGGCAATGACGAGGGCTGAATACGCATTCTCTATGTCATCTTTGCTGCCAATGAACCCTGGGAAATGGATCAAACGGCAATACTGGGTGCCGCTCTTCTGAAGGAAACGAAGCGGCTGGAGTTCGGATACAGGAAGTGTGACTGTGGGGTAATCCTTGATGAGACCTGGGAGTTTAGTGCGCTCCAGTCGGTAGCCTTCGGGAGTCTTGATGACAAGAGGGACTACCTTGCCACCCTTTTCAGTGGGGTACACGCTATCGACAAAACCGAGTGGGGTGAGATCATCGGCCTCTAGTAACTGCTGACTGAGCCAAAGGACGGCTTCGAGGGCTTCCTGGAGGCGAGTGAGGCCTTGCTCATCGTTCAGCATCAGGGAGTGGTGGCGATGAGGACGATAGCATCGGATGAATGGGTAGCCACAGTCTGGGTTGATGGCTTCGCCGTGATTATCAGCCCATTGTTTGATGTGGACATAGTCTTTAGGCTCCATTGCTTTTTCCATGTTGTCGAGATAGAAAATGGAGACGTAGTCTGCCCATGAATGAGTATCCAACATTTCGTAATGTAGCATTTCCTGCCCCCTCAGAAAGCATAGGTATTGCTGAAAACTTTCTGCGCCATCGTAGAACTGCACGTCTTTTATACCACCGGCATAGCCCATCGTGGCGATGTACATCTCTGAACCGTCCTGCATGCGGATGGCATAGACATCCGAATCATCGAGGTCTTCCCATGGTTCGAGTTCACGAAGACGGAAAGCGAGCTTGAGGACTTCATCGTAAAGCGGAGAGGTGGTCATTGGTTCAACGTCCTCGAGTTCTTTGAGGAATTCATCGCCCTTGCCAGTGAGTTCGATAGCACCTTTATCATGAGTGACTCTGGGGGCGTTATCATCATCCCACGAGAAAGCATCGCAGATGTCCATGCACTCGTATTCGTCAAAGTCCTCATCGGGATCGTAGTTCTTATCAATGCCGTACCATTCAAGGCGCTCCTTTTCTTCTGAGGTAAGATGCCTGCGTGACTTGCGCTTCTCGTGAAGTTCTAGAAGTTCCTGATAGCCCCAGATGCCGCCACAATCCTCGGGAGGACAGACGCGCTTGCCGCTCTTGAAGACGATATTGTGTGGTTCGTCAGCCCCGTATTCGTCAATTGAGGAAAGGCGGATCTCATGCTGCCAAGAGTCTCCGAAGTCATATTCCCAACGAACGGTTTTGCCTTTCTCGTGGAGGAGGTCGGAGAGCATGTACTCTTCCTGATAGCGATGATCGCCCCAATCATAATCGGGGTCATGCTGGTAGAAGGGGACATAGAAGTCGTATTGTCCCTGCTGGATCTGGTTGAGATGTTCGTTCTCCCATCCCATGAGTGATAGGAGCAGTTCGGTTAGATGGCGGAGGGAGATGTTGGACGGACACTCGAATTTGCGCCAGATAGTAGGTGTGATGCCTTTGAGCGAGACGCGAATGGTATATTTCCGGACATCGTCCGAGGGAAGGAAATGTGGGTAGTTCTCCTCATCGTATTTGGGTTTGGTGTCTTTTTTCCCATTCTTCTTCGAGGTTCGCGTCTTGAAGATTGGTCCATTGGTCATCTCGGCAATTGACTTGGTGATTACTTTTTCTGCTTCTTTACGAGAAATGCCAGTCTGTTGCATGATAAATTGCAGGAGGTCTTCATTAATTTTTGACATTGGGACGGGTTGTTGTTGAAATAGGGCTCGTTGAGGGAGCCAATGGATACTATGGTTATAACTCTGGCACAAAGATACGAATAAGCGAGTGAAAAATCAAATAAATTTGAGCTTTTCCTAAAAGCAAGTCTATTCGATTTATATATTGTTGGTTACGTGCCATAAACCTTCAATGGCAAAATGTAACAACTTACATAGACAAATTATTAAACTTTTTGTACTCGCAACGGCATTCTATGCTTTTTGCTGGTGAATGTCTTTGTTTTTTCACTCAACAGGGGGATTATCTCGGAAATTTTGCCTATTTTTGCAACTTAAATATAAAAAGTATCTTTTGAAGGCAAAGATTTTCTTGTTTCTGATGTTATGCAGTGCCATCGTTGCACTGGCATCTTCCCCTGGATGTCCAGCGGGAAGCATCGGTGATTTGGATTGGGCTTTGTTGGATGTAGTTCCCGAAGATACCCTGCCCAAGGCCGTTCCTTCTACGTCAGCTCCAGACGGAGATTCTGCCATGGCCGTTCCAACGAAAGCCTATACGATTCTGCCGGATACAACGAAAAAGGATACCTCGCAGATTGACTCCTCCCAGATAAGCAACAGTGCCCTGGAGGATCCTGTAGAATATACAGCCAGTGATTCAATTATTTTTGACTACGAGCATTCTGCCGCAAATCTTTTCGGTGCTGGAAAGGTGAATTATCAAAATCTGGAGCTGAATGCCGAATTGATTTCCATGAGTATTGACAGTAGCTTGGTCCATGCGACGGGTGTTGCCGATTCGACAGGTGAGGTAAAAGGCAAGCCTACTTTCAAACAAGGTGATGATGAATATGAACCGGACAAGATAAGCTATAATTTCAAATCGAGAAAGGCGTTCATTACCAATGTCTATACCGAGCAGGGCGAAGGATTTATGTTGTCGGAAGACGGAAAGCGCGACAGCGTGGGTACGATGTATGTCCAACGTGCGAAGTACACGACCTGCGATGCCAAACACCCTCATTTCTGTATCAATCTGACACGTGCCAAGGTTCATCCAGGCAAGGATGTTATTTTCGGTCCTGCGTATCTGGAGGTCGAGGGTGTACCCCTTCCGTTGGCCATACCATACGGTTTCTTCCCGTTCTCCAGTAGCTATTCCAGCGGTTTTATCATGCCTTCATACGGCGATGAGTCAACCCGAGGATTCTATCTTCGTGACGGTGGTTACTATTTTGCCATCAACGACAAGATGGACATGAAACTGTTGGGTGAATTATACACGAAGGGCTCGTGGGGACTGTCTGCCCAATCTAATTACAAGAAACGTTATCGTTTCAGCGGTAATTTCTATTTTAGCTATCAGAACACACAAGAGGGCGAGAAGAACATGCCCGACTTCAGCAAATCTACCAGTTTTAAGGTTACATGGAGTCACCGTCAGGATAGCAAGGCGAATCCTACGCAGACGTTCTCTTCGAGCGTGAATTTCGCTACCAGCAGTTACGAACGCAATAACCTGTCGAGTATGTACAATCCCGAGAGCTATACCCAGAGTACACGTACCAGCAGTATTTCATATAGCAAAACGTTGACGGATTTAGGCTTGACATTAAGCGGAACGTTTAACTTGAGCCAGAATATGCGTGACAGCAGTATCTCGGTCACCTTGCCTACTTTGAACATCTCCCTGAACCGATTTAATCCGTTTAAAAGGAAGAAGATGGCCGGCAAGGAACGATGGTACGAGAAGATTGCCATGAGTTACACTGGAACGTTGACAAACAGCATCAATACCAAAGAGAATCTGTTGATGAAAAGCAGTCTGATTAAAGATTGGAAGAACGGTATGCGGCACCAGATTCCTGTTTCTGCTTCTTTCTCTGTCTTGAACTACATCAACGTTACGCCAAGTTTCAATTTTACCGACCGTACGTATTCAAACAAGATTATGCAGTCGTGGGATACACAACGGCAGACATTGGTACGAGATACGATCAACGGTTTCTATAATGTGTATAACTACAACCTAAGCCTGGCGGCCAATACCAAGTTGTATGGTTTCTATCGTCCTATGCCCTGGTTCGGCGGAAAGAAAATACAGGCTGTCCGTCATGTCTTTACACCGACGGTCAGTTTCAGTTATGCGCCCGATTTCAGTAACCAACGCTATGGATTCTATGATTCTTATACAAAAGTTGATTCCGAAGGTAATGTTACCCTGGTGTCCTATTCGCCCTACAGCAATGGTGCATACGGCACCGTGTCCTCGGGTATGACGGGAAGTGTACAGTTGGATGTAGCGAACAATGTGGAAATGAAAGTACGTACGGACAAGGATAGTACGGGATATAGAAAGATTAGCCTGATAGACGAACTGGGTGGTTCCCTTTCTTATAATATGGCTGCCAAGACACGTCCGTGGAGTGATTTGAATACCCGCATCCGATTGAAACTTTCCAAGAAATATACATTCTCCATGAATGCTGTCTTTGCGACCTACGCATACGAGATGGATGAGAACGGTCGAGTCTTTGTCGGAAACAACACGGAATGGTCTTACGGTCGTTTCGGACGTTTTCAGGGTATGTCACAGAACATTTCCCGCAGCATCTCCAGCGAAGACATCATGAAACTTTTTGGTCTGAAGAAAAAGGATAAGACTTCCCAGAAAGAGGATGATGAGGAAACAGATGAGGAGGACGAAGAAGAGACGGACCCCACTATGCAGAATGTGGATCCGGACAGAAAGAAGGGTAGGGCAGGCGAAAAGGGTGACGGTAAATCGGGAAATGTGGACGAAGACGGTTATCTGCATTTCAGCCTTCCCTGGAATTTCTCTGTCAGCTATGGTGTTTCCATGCGTGAGAATACCAGCGGGAAAATCAATGTCAAACGTATGCGGTATCCGTACAAGTTGACCCATACGCTCAATTTCAGCGGTAATATTACCTTGTCTAAAGGTTGGAATATCAACTTTTCGTCCGGATATGATTTCAACTATCATAAGTTGAGTATGACAACAGCATCGTTGGGACGAGACCTGCATTGCTTCTCTATGAATTGTAGCATTGTGCTTAGTCCGTACACGACTTACAATTTCACCTTTGCCGCCAATGCCAGCACGCTGACAGATGCTCTGAAGTGGAGAAAGCAGAGTTCTTATAGCAGTAATATCGACTGGTATTAATTACGGCAAAAGAAAATTTAGAAAAACTCAAATTTCAGCTGGTTCTTATCTTCCTTTTTTTCAGGTACGGGTTTTAGATCTTCTTCCGTCTGTTTGATGTCCCAGAACAGGTCCAATTGTATGGCCATATCATCTTTTATCGAATAGATACCATACGAGTTGCGTTGGATAGGTGATTCTTTTTTCCTGGATTGTTTCCACATATACATCCCCAACGTTTTATGAATATCTTCATAGTTTATGTCATGTACAAATAGATCGGCATGTTTGTTGTAAACCTTCCGTGCTATACGACAAAGTTTCATGCCTTGTTGCCCACAAGCCAGCAGTATTTCTATGATATCTCTATGATAGATATTTTTCATACGGCAAAGTTAAGCATTATTTATTAGATTGCAAACTTTGAAACAAATATTTTTTCTGCTTTGATTCCATCTGAACATATCCCATCCGAATAAGAAAAAAATATGTATTGTGCATTATGAATTATGCATTATTATAACTATCTTTGCATTGAAAATCATAAATAATAACGATAAAATGAAAAAAGTCATTCTTCCTTTATGCCTTCTTTTTGTTGGCCTAATGTTTCAGTCATGTATCAAGGACGCAGAAAATCATGAACTTAGGATTGAATATCCAAATGGTATATCTGTTCTGTTTGCAGATGATGTCCGCGACTCTCTTTCTTTTTTTACTTTTGATAGTTATAAGATCCGTTCATCTGCAGATTGGATAACTTTGCCCGATGAGAGTTCCCGTCAATTGACATACGATCCTAATAAATACTATTTCTGCGTCTCGTATCTGGACATCAAAAAGAACGATACCGGAAAGAACCGTTATGGTAGTGTTGTGGTGGATTCATACGAATATTCGGCCGTTGCCATGTATTTCCAGTATTCGTTCCTGAATATCTATAAACCTGCAGGTCAGGTTGAAAGTTACTTCCCGAATACGAACCAATCTTTGCCAGATTCTGTTTCCTTCACTTTGGCGGACAGCGCATCAGTCGAACTTGATTCAATTTGTTTCAATGTACGTGATTCATGGAAGTTGTCGCTTGTGGAAAATGAGGTGGACTGGATAACTTTGTCTTCCGAGAAGGGTGGTGCAGGTGCCAATTCTGTTCAGTTGGAGTTCACTCCTAACATTTCTACCGAAGATCGTCAGGCAACGCTCCGACTTATCAGCAGCGGTATTTCCAACGATATTGTGGTGAAACAATATGGTAAGGTCGTAGAAGAAAAATAAACTATTCCCTTATTTGCTATGGCAGAACAGTTCGACCTGTTTTCTGATACGGATTTTGTCTTCGAAACACCTTTTCACGATAGGGTGGTATGCTTGTTAGGCTCCTTTACACCCTCAACACGCACCTTGCAGCAGAAACTAAAAGAGATGGGAGCGGACTTCAAATCCTCGGTCCGACCAAGCCGAAACGTGCATTATGTCCTTGTCGGCAAGGATGCGCCATCAGATGCCTTGGAACAACTGTCCGTTTTAGCGTTTCATGGATATCAACCCAGAGTTCTTACACAAAGAGATTTGGATGACTTGTTTGCTGGTCACTATTCTCCCTATTGGGTGCCGAAGGAGATACAGAAGGACCTTCACCTGTCGTATGAACACTATGCTTCTTACCGTGTAGATTATTCCCTACCGAACAATCCCCTTTATACCCATGAGTTGTATTTGGCTCCTGATCTGCAAACTCCTTGGCAGAAACTATATCAGATATTGGGCGACAAAGGTGTTTATGCCAATAGTTATATCGATGAACTAACCGATATTATTGTCATAAGCGATTCTACGTTTGAACGTCTTAAAAGCAATGAGAGTGACGAGGTTTTGCATTACATAGAGGAGATGTATAATAAGAGTCACTCGCTGGTTTATAAATATGTCTTGACAACGGAGGGTGAGCTACTTTCTTTTTTATCAAAATAAAGGGCGTTAATAGATGGAAATACTTAGTGGACCCATCAGCCCCGAGTCGAACCGTTCCGTTTCCTTGAAGTATTTGAGTGTTGCTGGGTTCATCACGGTGGAGATGTGTTTGGGCTTTCCGTATTCCTTGACATCTGCGGCCATCCGGTTATGAAGTGTGGTTGCAACTTTCACTTCCAGTATATTTCCTCTCGGAAGCAATTCGCTAATAAACAAATCTGTATCATCATGCCAAACATCTGCCAGTGACTTCCCGTTCAGTTTTACGCTGGCCGTTGCGCTCAGTCGTCCTAGGTTGAGAGCTAATAGATTTCCGTTTGGTATATGGAGGGCATCAAATACGATACGATAGTTTACGAAACCTCCGAAGTCGCGTACCTGCTCATCAGGATGTAGGGTCAATGATTGCAGTTGATTGCATTGATAGGGGCTTATTTTAGCATCGTAAAACGGCTCGAAACTTATCGTTGCCGTGTATTTGTCCAAATTGAATGAGGCTTTTTTCTGAGGGATTTTTTTTGCAGATGACGAGTTGCCGAAAACCACAAACATCGTTTGGTAGGGTTTGAAGTAGAGATTTACCGATGTCCTTCCGTCTTCCAGTTCCTTCCATTCTATAGGTGCATATACGGCTCCTGTTTCAGCATCCCATATTTCGGGAATCATTCCTGCGGTTCTGAAAATGAAATTGCCACAGAATGCTTCCTCGTGTTGATTGAACAGGAAATATACCTCTTGCGTCTCGTTGTGCTTGTGCAGGAATCGGAACGGTTTCGTATTCTCCTCCTCAATTTCCAAATCCGGTTTTTGATTGAAAGGGATTACTTTGCCATTTTTTGCATAGTGAATTTCAATGCCAGATGTCTTCAGTTGTTCCAATTTCTTCCGTGTACGTGGTTCCAACATAACGCCCTCAGGTATTATTAACCGGGTGAATCCGTCCTCTTCCATGTGTTCCAGATAATCATAGTCACAACAACAAGCACGGTATCCGAAGGGTATGTCGTGATGCGTAAGTTGGAGAGGAAAATTTTCTGGCAATTGGTCACCCAGATAATATAATGCGTCTATTACAGGGCTGCCATGCTGAAGCATGTACTGAATGCGTTTCTGATATAGGCACCATCCAGATGCCATTGTCCACCAGGGATTGTTGCGGTTGAAATGCGCACCGAAAAAGTCCAATAGTTTCAGGTTTGGCGTGTAATCCAAAGGTTGCATGACGTATGAGTGCAGTATCAGTTGGTTGATACCTGCACAGAAAGCTGCATCTCCAAATGGTCGTAATAATTGGGGAGTTTCGCAGAAATTGCCGTCTCCGGTATAAGCTTCTGCTCCGATAACCTGTTTCTTGCAGACGAGTGTCGCATCAATGGCAAATTCATCGAACAGAAATTCTTTCCAGTCAAAGGCCGGCTGTCCGTCCTTTCCCGGATATGCCCAGAATTCCGTCATGGGCAAGTCGCAGTATCCGTTCGCTCTAAGGCCGAAGGCCGGTGGATATTCCAGGGAATTGCCATATATCGGTTCGGCGTGCAAGTCTAGTCCCTCTTTGTGCGTCATATCGGCGAACGTCCTATAATAGTTGTTCTCGATAAGGGTGGCGATGGTTTTTTGGTAATCATGAAGGAACGCAGATGTCTGTTCCTGGTTGTTTACCACACAACCGCACATGGCGGGAATCCATGAAACGAGGGGGTATCCGTTCAGGGCTTCAAATTCTTTCGGAAAATCCGCTGTCCAGTTTGTATATTTGCATTCCCAACTGTCTATGAGAAGAAACTCGAACGTTTTCCCCCGATGATTTCCTGCAGCCTCAATCAGTTTGGAAGGGAAATTCCTGAAATGCAGTTTAACCGCCGATTCGTCCATTTTGTCACATTCCAATCCTCGTCCTTCTTCTGTGGCCGGTCCGTTGGTTTGCCCTGTAGTCGTATAACCAATGCGCACGATGCGCCATTTTCCTTTGGGTGCATTCCATACTATACGGCCATCTGGCTGCATGAGTGATGTCAGATCCATCACATCGCAACTTTTTACCGCAACGGCTTTCTCTGCATAGCGAGGAGTAATATCCCGGATTCCCGTATTGGGAATATGAGAGAATAATTCGCGGAAATTCAGAAAATCCGGTTCTTCTTTCTTTTTGTCCGGGAATGCCACCACTTTCCAGTCGCGGTAATAGTCAAGGTTGGTTTTCGGCTGTGGTAAAACCAGATTGATTTCACTTCCACCTTTCACGTAACTGTCGCTCCAGGTGTATGTCTTCATCGATTTTTCCACAGGTATCCATGGGCCTCCGCTCTCGCTCCACCCGTCACAGTTGTGCACCCCGATGGTCATCCCTAAGCTGTCGGCCACATCCAGGGCATATCGGAACATCTCGAACCATTTCGGGGATGCAAAGGACACCCTGGGAATGTATTGCTCTTCTCCGTTGACATTCAGTATCGTGGCACGCTTTATGCCATTGTTATGCATACTGTTGAGGTCCTTCCAGATAGCTTCGCGACTGATGTTGCCATTCTGCCAATGCCACCAAATGTCCAAACCATAGTTGTCATTAGGATTGTGGAATTTTTCCTGTAAGAGTTTTTCCTGTCCATAAATTTGCGTTACTGACATCAGCAGTAGAGAGATCAGGATGTTCCTAATGACACGAAGTTGCATTATATGACAAAAAATGTGTGTTTCGATAATTGTAGAACAGTTATTTTTCAGCCTGTGGGAATGCAGATATTCTCAGTCTGGCCGCACCCATTGGCACGAGTCTGATGTCATACACTTCTTCCGATTGAGTGGCTTCGGGTTCTGGTAAAACACCACACAGACCGTATTGATCAATTGTCCACGATGGAATCAAACGACCTTTTGCCGTGAAGACAAAGGGTACGTTTTCCAGAGTGAAAGGCGTTTCACCCTCTTTTACGGCACGAGCCTCCTTCATGGTGATAGGTGCATCGGTACACAAGGCATAGTTCCATGCAGAAGCCGGGGCGATGTTAGTCGTAGACCATTCATCTGGATTGGCTGTTTTTTGCCATTGGGAATCTCCTATGGCTGTTTTAGCACTGTTCTTCTTTTCCAGTTTTTCCTGAATTTCCAGCGATAGCGTCAATGGTCCATAATCAACACTTACGCTGTTCTTGTTTACGGCCCATGTCCTCATCGAGATGTGCATTGGCAAATTCAGTTCAATGCGGTCGCCCTTGCTCCATTTCCTGTTTATGCAAAAGTATTTGCCCTCAACCGGAGCCGTTTCCACGTTTTCGCCGTTCACTTTCACCGTAGCGTCCTTTGTCCATGCAGGGATACGCAGGTAGAACGGGAATTCTGCTTTCTTCTTTGGTGTTATTTCAAATGCGATGCCTGAGCCGAAGGGATAGTTCGTTGTTTCCTTTACAGTAACTTCCACGCCATCTGCTACCTTTGCATTCACTTCGCAACTGTTGTATAGCAATACGGCCAGTCCGTTGTCTGGAGTGGCAAACATCAGGTGGTTGTTATAGTATGGCCAGGCAAAGCCGTGGTTGTGCTGGCAGCATCGGCTGCTGAATGGATTCATTGCCAGGAACGGTCCTGGGTTCTGAATGCCGGGACTATGGTTTTCCGTATCACTCAATACCATATTGGGAGAGGTAATGTAGCGTAATGCACGGTAGTCGGGCGTGAAGGCAGCGGGATAGCTGTTGAAGGCAATATCTTCGCAGTTTTCAGCCCAGAAGTCATCGCCGCTAATCATCATCATAATCTCATCGCTGGCCATCTGCTCGGCAAAACCACAGGTCTCAGTACCTTGGCGAGGGTCGAAATAGCCCATACGCGCATTTTCATCGGCACCGAACATGCCGCCCGGAACCTGACCGAAAGCACGGCGGATATGGCGTTGGACGGCATAGCTTGCATTCAGCATTTCTTTTTTGCCGTTGAACAGATAGTAGATGGCCGGCTCACGGAAACACTGGGCAATGTTTACGTTATGCCAATTGGGTAAAGCTTGTGGCTGTGTCCAGTCTGCTGTGTTTTTGTGCAGTTTTTCAGCCAGTTTCAGTAGTTCTGTATTTCCCGTGCGGTTGTATAGCCATGCCACACTCCACAGGTTGTCTCCTGCACGGCTGTTCTCCCAGTAGTCTTCCATGAATACTTCATCCTTTATGGTCATCTGGTAGTTGAAGTATTTCGTCATGAAGTCCAGGACGCGCTCATCGTTCGTAAACTCGTAGTAGTCTTGCAGAATCCAAAGAGCCAACATGTTCGGCCATAGATCCTGACCTTTTGAACGCATTACTACAGGCCCGAAATTACCATCTTCCCGCTGACTGTTCAGGATTGCTTCTATCCAGTATTTGCTTTCCTCTATATTCTCCTTGTCGTTCAGAATGTAGGCCATGTTGCTGAATCCACGCAGCCAGTAGGGGACTTCCTCCCATCCCCATTCGCCTTTTTCGTTGAGCCACGCATTGTTCTCCTTTTGCAGCCAGGCACTAATATTGCCTAATTCACCGCACAGGCCATGTTGCTGTAATTGCAATTGTGTCAGGATCCATCCTTTGGGGGCGATGCTGCCTACGGGCAGTTTGATCAAGCGTTGAGGAGTAAGGGGAGCCTTGTTGCTCACATAATTGCTGTTGCTTATTCCCTCGAATGGGATGTCGTCCAATACCTTTACCTCGGCCAAACCGGTTGCCGGTATTAAGGCGGTGGATAAAAACAAGCATTTAATATAGTTTTGAATTTTCATATTTGTTATTTTTTAAAACAGTTTTCCCAAGAGTGCGATGCTCCCGGGAATTCTGTCTTGTTTGTGAAATTGATCTTGTTATTCAGCTCCACCACCGAGTGCCTGATACAGGCTAATGGTGTTGGCGATGACATTGTAGTCATTTGCCACCTGATTCAGTTGTGCGCTGAGCAAACTGCTTTGTGCTGTCAATACCTGCAAGTAGTTTGTGCTGGAAAGTTTCATAAGTTGTTCGGTGGCATATACGGCATCCTCCAGACTTTTCACCTGGTTGGCGATAAGCTCTTTTTTTGCCTTGGACGTATTGATGGCAGACATAGCTGTATTCACTTCGGCACCGGCATCCAGCAGTGTCTGCTGAAATCCGATGGTGGCAACTTCCATTTCAGCCTGACTGTTCTTGTAGGCAGCACGTATCTTTCCATTGGCGAAGATTGGTTGTGTAAGGCTGGCTACCGCAGCCAAGATG
Source organism: Bacteroidaceae bacterium (assembly GCA_045617645.1). Taxonomy (GTDB): domain Bacteria; phylum Bacteroidota; class Bacteroidia; order Bacteroidales; family Bacteroidaceae; genus Physcousia. The sequence goes on from JAZLIY010000067.1 coordinate 17,988, forward strand.
AATCCTCCGGGATTTACGATGCCTACACCGGTCATGCTATTGGCAAACTGACCATTGGCCGACAGATTGATGTTGGGGTAAAAGGCAGCCTTTGCGATGTTCTTGTTATAGAACGTACTGGCCAGTGCCAGTTCTGCTTGCTTGACATCAGGACGACGGTTAAGAATACCGATAGGGAAGCCTGTGGTACAGATTGCTGGTGTCTGAAATGTGGTGAGTGCTTGACGGCTGACATGACCGGGCTTTTCACCGATGAGTGCAGACAGGACGTTTTCTATTTCGCGTATGCTCTGTTCCAGTTCAACGACACTGCTGCAAATACTCCAGTAATTTGCTTCTGTGCTGGCAACGGCGGCCTTGTTGCTTTGGCCGGCCTGCATAAGTAGCTTGGTTACTTCCAGGTTCTTTTTCCAGTTCTCGGCTGTTTGGGTTGCTATGCCCAACTGTTGGTCAAGCATAGCCAGGGTGTAGTACATAGTGGCAACGTTGGAAACGAGAGCCGTCTGTACGGCCTGTCGTACGGTCTTCATGTTCTCTACGGCCACTTCCTGTCCTTTCTTCGCGTTTCGCAAGGTGGCAAAGCAGTCAAGCTGCCAGTTTAGGGAGAGGGGGAAGGAGTAGGTCTTGGAAGCACCACCACCCATCTGATCCTTGTACTCTTCTCTATTATAAGGGTCGATGGCACCGCTTATCGTACCGCTGGGAGCAAATGCCAAAGAGGGCAAGAATGCCAGTTTGGCTGCTTTTAGGTTGTTTTGTGCCTCTTGGATTCTGAGGTCGGCCTGCCTCATGCTGGTATTTTGAGTTAGTGCCTTACCGATAAGTGACTGCAAGGTGGGATCGGTAAACATATCCTTCCACTGGATGTCACCAAGACCGAGGGAATCACCACTTTGTGCATCTCCGTATATTCCTTGTGCGGAAATATCAGCCGGCCTTTCGTAGTTCTTGTATATACCACAGCTGCTCATTACGATGGCAGACAGGGCTACGGTCATTATTTTTTTCATATTTTGTATTCTTACGTTAAATTACTCGTTATTCTTGTTTGCATCCTCTTTTTGGCGCAGGCTGCGTTCACGCTCTTTTAGGAATTGCTGGTCAGCCTCTTCCGTCATTACAGGACGTATCTTTTCCTGCAACCATTCAAAGAAGATGAAGAACACTGGTACTGTGAAGAGAATAGCTATGGTACCTACGATCATACCTCCGATGACACTGATACCGATGGTTCTATTGCTGTTGGCTCCTGCACCTGTGGCAAATACCAATGGAATCATACCGAAAATCATGGTGAGGACGGTCATCAGGATAGGACGAAGACGCGCTTCGGCAGCTGCGTATGCGGCCTCAACGATTCCCATACCCTTGCGACGGCGCTCCAAGGCGAACTCGGTAATCAGGATGGCAGTCTTAGCCAACAGACCGATCAGCATGATGACGGCTGTTTGCAGATAGATGTTGTTCTCAATCTTTCCAAGGAATATGATAGGCAATGCCTTGTAACATTCGTTCCATGCCCATGCAAATCCGAAGGCACCGAGCAGACCGGCAGGTACGGACAGGATGACGGAGAAAGGAATCAGGAAGCTCTCGTACAGACAGCTTAGGATAAGGAAAATCAGGATGACGCAGACACCATAGATGATATAGGTGTCCATACTGCCGATGGTGGCATGTTCCTCACGGCTGATACCTCCGTATTCGTAATCGTAACCAGAAGGGAATACGGCACGGAACTCTTCCTCGACGACCTTCATGACATCGGTACTGCTGTAACCCGCATTAGGAGCCAGGTTGGCCGTAATGCTGGAGAACAGGTTGAAACGTGTATCTACTTCGGGACCCAGGATGCGGGTCAGTTTGACAAACTGGGCCAAAGGAGCCATTTCGGAGCCGTTGCGCACGAACATGTTATTCAGGTCTTCCTCTCCCAGACGGGTTTTCTCGCTTGCCTGTAACATAACGCGGTACACCTTACCGAACTGGTTCATGTTGCTCACGTATGCACCACCGCAGTAACTTCCCAACGCGCTCAATACATCGGAAGGACTGAGGCCGGCACGCTTGCATTGTGCGGCATCCACCTCAACCTTGTACTGAGGGTAGTTGCGTGAATAGGTTGTCATGGCGCGGGCCACTTCGGGATGTTCACCGACCTTTTGCAGGAACTCCTGGGTATAAGCTAGGAACTGACCTTTGTCACCACCCATCTTGTCCTGTAATTGTAGTTCGATTGAACCCATACCGTAACCTGGAATCATACCAGGTTCGAATGCCAAGACGGATGCTTCGGGAATTTCCTTCATCATCTTCACCATAAACATGGTGCTTACCATACTGCTGGTGCTCATGAAATTGTCTATGGGGTGAAGGACGCCGTACCTTCTTTCTGCCCATGGTTTCAGACGTACGACGAACATACCGTTGGCTGTACCCTGGCCACCCATGAAGCTATATCCGGCTACACGGTTGTAGTCGGCCACTTCTGGCGTGTTTTTCAGATATTCTTCCACCTTGTCCATCGTTTCGCAAGTATTGGCCAGGTTGCTTCCTGGGACAGCGGATACGTTGACCATGAATGTTCCTTGGTCCTCCTGTGGTACCAGACCGGTACTCAGGTGACTGGCAAAGAAGAGGATACCGGCAAAGGCAATCAGTACGGTCACAAAGGCCATAAAGCGTGCCTTACGGTTTACGCAATGTTTCAGTACGTTGGTGTATTTCTTTATCATGGCTTCGTAGCTTGCCTCATACGCCTTTTTCGTGTAGTAGTTGATATTTCCGAAGAAACCTTTTCTACGGCCGTCTTTAGCCGGTTTCATCAACATGGCACACAGGGCTGGGCACAGGATGAGGGCACTTACACAGGACAGACCTACCGAGGTGGCCAGCGTTACGCCGAACTGGGTATAGAAAATACCGCTCGTACCGCCCATGAAGCTCACGGGGATAAATACGGCCATGAATACAAAGGTACAGGAGATTACGGCCATGGACACATCACTCATGGCATCCTTGGTGGCCTCGTAAGGACTGGTGTACCCCGCATCGAACTTGGCTTGAACAGCCTCTACCACCACGATGGCATCGTCCACGACCGTACCGATGGCCAGTACAAGGGCGAATAGCGTAAGCAGGTTCAAGGTAAATCCGGCAATGGTGAGACAGGCAAAGGTTCCCACCAACGACACGATGATGGAGATGGCAGGAATCAGCGTAGCCTTGAAGTCCTGCAAGAAGAAATAAACCACCAGAACCACCAGCAGAATGGCAACGATCAGTGTCTCCTTTACGTTGGCGATGGAGGCCAACAGGAAATCATTTGATGTTTGCAGTGTTACGAATTGCAGACCCTTAGGTAAATCTTTGCTCAGTTCTTCCAACTTGGCTGTGATGGCATCGTTGGTGTCCTTGGCATTGGCACCAGCCACTTGGAATGTCAGGAAACAGGTTGCATTGTGGCCATTGCATCCACCATGGTAAGAATAGCTTGCAGCACCCAGCTCAATATCGGCAACATCCTTCAGTCTCAGTATGTTGCCGTCGGGCAGTGCCTTGATGACAATGTCTTCGAACTCTGAAATTTCCTGAAGACGACCGGTATATTTCATCGTATATTGATATACGTTGTCGATACCCTCTCCGTGCGTACCGTTCACGGGCTTTTCACCCAGTTGTCCGGCAGGGGCTTCCAGGTTCTGTTCTGCCAGCGCGTAGGTCAGGTCGTTCGGCACCAGGTTGTACTGTGCCATGATGTCTGGCTTCAGCCAGATACGCAGTGAGTATGTACCGCCCAGTTCCGTAACGTCTCCTACACCCGGAATACGTTTGATTTGTGGAATAACGTTGATGTCCAAGTAGTTGGAAATGAAGTCTTCACTGTATGTGTCATCATAGCTCTGAAGGGCATCGATCTGCAGGAAGGACGTTTGTCTTTTCTGGGTTGTCACACCAATTTTTGTAACCTCCTGCGGCAGCAGACCCTGGGCACGTGCCACACGGTTCTGCACGTTCACGGCTGCCATATCGGGGTCTGTACCTTGTTTGAAGTAAACGGTTATGGTTGCACTTCCGGCATTGGTGGCATTGGATGTCATGTATGTCATGTCCTCCACGCCATTGATGCCTTCCTCCAGCGGCTGAATGACAGCCTTCATCACGGATTCCGCACTGGCACCGATATAGGTGGTATAGACGGAAACGGTTGGAGGGGCAATATCGGGATATGATTCCAGTGGTAGGGTGAAGTAGGAAATCACACCCACCAGCACGATCATGATGGCAATGGACATCGCCATCACTGGACGTTTAATAAATATATTTCCTTTCATTATTATTTCCTTTTATAAATAATTATGCGTTATGCATCTATTCGGCGTTCGGCTTTATGTTTTGTCCGTCGCGAATCATACCGGCACCTTTTGCCACAATGGTTTCGCCCACCTGAACGCCCTCGGTTACGATAAATTCGCTTCCGGCATTCTGGTTGGAGATCTTGATAAGACGTGTGTGGGCAATGTTTTCGTTGTCCACGGTAAATACGTTGAATTGGTCTTGTGTCTGTACGGCAGCTGTAGCGGGAATCACGATAATGTCGTTGTAGGTAACGGGCAACAATATCTGACCCGTGCTGCCTGAATGCAACAGCTTGTCAGGGTTGTCGAAGACGGCACGTACCTGTACACTGCCGGTATTGCGGTCCACAACGCCGCTAATGCTTTCTACCTTACCGGGCAGATTGTACTCGCTTCCGTCCACAAGTAACAGTTTCACTTGTGGAATAGCTGCCAATGCGGAATCCAGACCACCGTTGTTGCGTGTCATATTCAGCAGTTCCGTTTCGTTCATGGAGAAATAGACATACATCTGGTTGTTGTCGCTCACGGTTGTCAGAGACTGTGGCATGGAGGGACCTACCAGTGCACCCTGGCGATAGGGAAGTGTACCTACGACACCGTTTGCGGGGCTTTTCACTACCGTGTAGCTCAAGTTGTTTCTGGCGTTCACTACCTGTGCTTCGCATTGAGCCACCTGAGCCTTGGCTGTCAGCAGACTGTTGTGGGCTGTCTGCATATCGAATTCACTAACGACCTGTTGGTCGAACAATTGTTTGCGGCTATCATAGTTCAGTTGCGCTGTGGCCTGTGCTGCCTGTGCTGCCTGCAATGCAGCTTCTGCCGTATTGAGTGCAGCCTTGTAAGGTACCTGATCTATGATGAACATGGTTTGGCCGGCAGTTACCTTCTGGCCTTCCGTCACGCAAAGTTTCTGTAATGTACCACCTACCTGAGGATAAACCTCAATGTCCTGGCGACCACGGATTGTCGCACTGTACTTGTTGTCCAACGTAAGTGTCTTTGTAGCCACCTTCATCGTTTCAAAGTTGGCAGACGGCGCAGCACCTTGCTGCTTTTTGCCACAGGATGACAGCATAGCACCGGCAATGACAGTCATCGTCAACATGCTCTTAAATCTCATTTTCATGTACATTTTTATTTACTTTATTTTAATTTTTACTTAATATAGGTAGAATTCGGGTGCAAAGGTACAAAAAAAAACGCAGATTTCCCCCTTTGTGGTTTGTCAAAAAGGTTCTCGTGTTGTTCTTTTTGGGATATAAAATCCCCTTTTTAGTAATTTTTAACGACTTTTAATGGTCAAAAAATGAACAAAAGGCTTTTAGCCACAATGAAAAGCAAATATACTAAGGAGAAGTAATCGAAGTATCCGGATGTTTTTCCCCAGTTTGGGACTTGTAATAAATGGGGCAGATGTGGACACTGCCTAAGAGTTCAATTTTCCACATGTTTTTATGGACATTGTGTTATCTAACAAACCTTTTCGTTAAATGGGCATGTTTCACAAAGTCGGGGACAGATGTGTACGTACTCGGTGACAATCCATTGTCATGTGGGGTGATTGTCGTACCTTTGTATTGTCGAACGGTACGGAAACGTAAGGCAACAGCAGGAACTATTGGAAAAGTTTTTCTAACATGCCTTCCAGTTCCTTGCCCCGAAGTTTCTCTCCGATGAGTTTGCCTTTTTCATCCACAACGAAAATGCTGGGAATGAATTGTACTTTATATTCCGTAATGCCGTGGCGGTTGATGTCTAAGTAGTTTGTCCAGAAAATATCGTATTCCTTTAGAGCTTGTTTCCAATCTTCTGTATTGTGGTCGGCACTGATGCTTACGATATCGAGTCCCTTTTCGTGATATTTACCATACAGTCGTTTCAGATTGGGAATCTCTTTGATGCAAGGGCTGCACCAGCTGGCCCAAAAATCAATCAACAGGTATCGATGCCCGTGTTGTGCCAGGGAAATCAGTTCTTCCTCGCCTTTTACGTTCAGCAGTTGTAGGGTAGGGGCGGCATCACCGACCAACGAGGGAGGATAGACTTCGTCCTTAACTTCCCGTCCATAATAGCTTTGTTTCGCTTCTTCGCTCATCTGATCGTATATGGGTCGGTATTCCTTGTCCAGTCGGCCCGCCAGTCGAAGCAGCATCATGGGACCCATAAAGGTATCCTTATAGGTCAGGACGGTTGCTTTCAGGTAATCGGTTCTCTCCTTGTAGGTACTCATTACACGTTCGACATAGCTTTGTCCGTCCTGTGTCTTGTACATCGTGGCAATGGCCTGTTCGTCTCCGTGTTCCTTGGCCTTTTCCATCAGTTTGTTGATGTCTTTGTATTCATCGAACAGGCTTTTGTCTACACTGTCCAGATGGGCATGGTAGGCCTTTATCGCATCGTCGTACTTCTCCTGGAACGAAGCACCCTTTACACGGATGTGTCCGAAATAGACCTCCGGCTTTTTGCCAGAGTCATCGGTCCTAGCTCTACCGGATACTTCCACGTTTTCTCCCGGACAGAGGAGAAGCTCATACCCCCCCTGGAATCCTTTTACGCCAACGATGATTAACCGGGGTTCGCTCAGGGGTATCTCTATGGCCTGGTTGTCCTTTGCGTTGATTTGTATGATGAGCGGGTCCGTACTTTTGTTGTTTGCACCCCATGAAATGGTGAGGGAGTCTTTATCGTCGAGTCCCCGGATGTTCAAATCCAGTTTCACCTGTTTCTGTGCTGATGCCAAAAAGCATGTGCATAGAAGGAAAAGTATAGTTTTTAGCTTTTTCATGAGTTCATACTAAGCAGAAACTCTTCGTTTGTCTTTGTTGATTCCAATCTTTCCTTTACGAATGTCATGGCCTCTAAAGGATTCATGTCGCTGAGGTATTTCCTGAGGATCCACATGCGGTCAAGTGTCATCTTGTCTTGGAGCAGATCATCCCTGCGGGTACTGCTGGCTATAATGTTGACTGCCGGGAAGATTCGCTTGTTGCTCAATATGCGGTCGAGCTGCAGTTCCATGTTTCCTGTGCCCTTGAATTCCTCGAAGATGACTTCATCCATTTTGCTGCCCGTATCAATCAGTGCTGTGGCTATGATGGTGAGGCTTCCCCCGTTTTCTATGTTTCTGGCAGCGCCAAAGAACCGTTTGGGCTTGTGGAGTGCATTGGCATCGACACCACCGGAAAGAACCTTGCCGCTGGCCGGTGAAACGGTGTTGTAGGCTCGTGCCAGACGGGTAATAGAATCCAGGAAGATGACGACATCGTGTCCGCATTCCACCATTCTCTTTGCTTTTTCCAGTACGATACCGGCAATCTTCACATGGCGCTCGGCCGGTTCATCGAAGGTGCTGGCAATGACTTCTGCCTTTACGGTACGGGCCATGTCCGTTACTTCCTCTGGACGTTCGTCTATGAGAAGCATCATCAGATAGGCTTCGGGATGATTGGCTGCGATGGCATTGGCAATGTCCTTCATCAGCAATGTCTTACCCGTTTTGGGCTGTGCCACGATTAGGGCTCGTTGTCCTTTGCCTATAGGGGCAAACAAATCAACGACTCGAGTACTTAGGCTGTCGTTCTGTCCGTTGCATAACGAGAATTTTTCGTCGGGGAACAGAGGGGTTAGGTTCTCGAACGGACTCCTGTCCCGTACGATTTCCGGACGACATCCATTTATGCTTGTCACCTTGATGAGTGGGAAATATTTTTCGCCTTCGCGTGGTGGACGGATAGGTCCTTCCACCACATCGCCTGTTTTCAGCCCGTATTGGCGAACGGTCTGGGCGTTCACATAAATGTCGTCGGGACTGCTCAGGTAGTTGTAATCGCTGCTGCGAAGGAATCCATACCCTTCGTTCATGACTTCCAGTACACCTTCGCCCTTTATCTTGTCGCCGAAGTCATAGTTCTCGACAGGTTCCGGTTTCCTCCTGATCTCTGGCATCGGTTCGTCTTCGTTTACAAGGGGTGACATTTCCACGCTTGAAGCCCTCATGCTTTCTTCCTGCTTGTTCTGGAAATCATCCACTTGTTCTTCTGCGTCAGGAATGTCCTTGGTAATGATGAAAACGGGTTCAGTGTGCAGAAATTCCTCCTCAGCTGTCTTATCCGTAGGCTCCGGTTCGTTCGTGTTGCTGATCTCGGGGGTAGGTTCCATTTCCGTCTTTACGGCATCGGAGATTGCAGTTTCTTGCTTCTTTGTGATCTTTTTGGCCTTCTCCTCGGCCTTGGCTTGTTGTAGCGCATTTTCGGCCTCGGCACGTACCTCGCTTATTCTCTTGCGCTTTTTTTTCTCGGCAGGTGCAGCGACTTCTGTTTGCTCGGTCGTTTCTTCTGCCGTTTTTACCGTTGCTTCGGCCTTTGGCTCCTCTGCCTTCGGCTTTTCTTCCTTTTGTGAAGCCTGCTTTTTTTCTGACGGTTGTTTCTCGTTTTCAGCCTCAGCCTTCTTCTTTGTCGTCTTTTTCTTGGGCTTATCGACAGCCTCCGTGGTCGTGGCGGCTTTCTCTGCCGTTTTCTTTGTCCGTTTCTTGGGCTCTGCTACTGTCTTTTTGGCACCTATTTCGGACTCGGCATCGATAATATTGTAGATAAGGATTGTCTGATCATCGGTTAGCTGGGCGTTCAGGGTTTTGGCCAAACCCTTCAATTCGTCCATACTCATGCTTTCTAATTCGCTTTTTGTATGCATTGTCTTGAAAAATAAAGTTCAAATGGAAATAAAAAGAACGGGGATTTTCCGTACTCTTGATTTTTGTTAATGCAAAGATAGGCTAATTCTACAAACTTGGCAAACTTTTTTCCTCTATTCTCGGAAAATTTGATGTTTTTTGCTACTTTTGTTCAAAATTTAGATGAAATGACATCATATCTGCAAGTTCAGGAACTGACAAAGGGTGTGGGAGATCGGATGTTGTTCCGAAATCTGTCGTTTGGTATAGCGCGTGGTCAGCGTGTAGGTCTCATCGCACAGAACGGTACAGGAAAAAGTTCCTTATTAAATATATTAGGTGGCAAGGATGTCCCGGACAGCGGTCTGGTAATCTACCACAATGGCTTACGTATAGGATATTTGGAGCAAACCCCCTATTACCCTATGGACCTGACGGTAATAGAAGCTTGTTTCTGGCATGGCAATGATACAACCAACTTGATTCGTGAGTACGAGTCTTGTCTGGCAACTCCCGGTAATCCCGGTTTGCAAGAGATTCTTGACAGAATGGAGCATGAGAAGGCATGGGATTACGAGAATAGAAGCAAGACCATTCTGAGTCAGTTGAAAATCAAAGAATTCCAGAAGCCGCTTTCTCAGTTGTCCGGTGGACAGCTGAAACGTGTTGCCTTGGCCAATGTGCTGATAACTGAGCCTGATTTTCTTATCTTGGATGAACCCACCAACCATCTGGATCTGCAAATGATTGAGTGGTTGGAGGAATATCTGAATCGTGGCAACCTGACTTTGTTGATGGTAACCCACGACCGTTATTTCCTGGATCGTGTTTGTTCCGTCATCCTTGAATTAGATGACGAGACATTGTATTCCTACCATGGTAATTATAGCTATTATCTGGAAAAGCGGCAGGAACGCATTAACGTTGCCCGTGCCGAAGTGGCCCGCGCCAACAATCTCTATCGCACAGAACTTGATTGGATGCGTAGGATGCCACAGGCCCGCGGTCATAAGGCACGGTATAGGGAAGAGGCTTTCTATGAACTGGAGAAAGTTGCCAAACAGCGTCTGGAAGAGCAACAAGTACGCCTGGAAATGAAATCCACCTACATCGGAAGCAAGATTTTCGAGGCGGCCTACGTTGGTAAGTCGTTTGGAGAAAAGGTTATCCTGAAAGATTTTTATTACAATTTCGCCCGATTCGAGAAAATGGGCATCGTGGGTCCCAACGGTTCTGGTAAAAGTACCTTCATAAAGATGTTGCTGGGTTTGGTAAAACCCGACAGCGGTCGATTCGTTATAGGCGAAACGGTTCGATTCGGCTATTTCAGTCAGGACGGTATGCAGTTCGATGAACAAATGAAGGTCATTGATGCCGTACGCAGGATTGCCGAATATGTGGATCTGGGCGGTGGCAGGCATCTTAGTGCCATGCAGTTCCTGCAACATTTCATGTTTTCTCCTCTTCAACAGCAAAGTTACATCTACAAATTGTCCGGTGGCGAGAAACGTCGTCTTTACCTCTGTACCGTACTGATGCAAAATCCCAATTTTTTGGTGCTTGATGAGCCTACGAACGATTTGGATATCATTACCTTGCAGATACTTGAACAATATTTGCAGGATTTCCGTGGATGCGTCATTGTGGTCAGTCACGACCGCTATTTTATGGATAAGGTCGTAGATCATCTTCTGGTGTTTCATGGCGAGGGTGATATCAAGGATTTTCCGGGCAATTATACCCAGTTCAGAGAATGGGAAAAGCTGGACCCCCGTCCCGTCCAGCGTGATTCTGCCAAAAGTGTGTCTGCCAGCGAGGAAACCCGGCGAAATCGTGATGAGAAAAAACGTCGCCTCTCATTCAAGGAGCGACAGGAATTTCAGCAGTTGGAACTCGATATCGCCCAGTTGGAACAGGAAAAGGTTGAGATTGAGGCCGGACTTTGTGGTGGCACCCTGGATGTGGAACAGATAACGACTATGAGCAAACGTCTGCCTTTGCTGACCGAGGAACTGGACGAAAAGTCCATGCGCTGGTTGGAATTGAGTGAATATGAATAAATATAAAAATATAGCAATTATGAAAAAAGAATCCATTTTTATATGTTTGTCAGCCGTCAGCATGACAACGCAGGCTTTTCCCACAGAAGAAATCGTAAAAGCAGTTCCGGATACGGCTTTGCTTTACCGGTCTTTTGATGGTCGTGATGCGGAACTTTTCCAGAAACCAGCCAAGAGTTTCTATCCCGAAACCTGGTTCCATTATGTTAATGGCAATGTGGACAAGGACGGTATCACCAAAGATCTGGAAGCCATAGCTGAAGCCGGTATCGCCGGTGTTCAGTTCTTCCATGGAGGCATGGGTAGCAGCGAATGGAAGGGTGTGAAGGAACCCATTTACTGTCTGACGGACAAATGGGAGAATCTGGTTACGTTTACGGCTTCAGAAGCCAAGCGACTCGGCCTCCGTTTTACGATGGAAAACTGTCCCGGTTGGTCTATGAGCGGTGGACCCTGGATAGATCTCGATCATACGATGCGTCATTTGAAATATTCCCGTACCGATATTCAGGGTGGTAAACATGTGGAGGTGGAATTGCCTCAGGCAGAACCATCGCAACCGGATCCGACTGACTATCGCGACCTGATGGTGCTGGCCATGCCAACTCCCATGGATGATACGGACAAACCCCTCTACGAAGGCCGTCTGGACAATGTGCCTCCTACCACAGCCGAAAAACCTCATATTATTGACATTCAGTTGGAAAAAGGCTCTCAGCCTGTACGTACGTTGGAATTATGTCCTATAAAGAGCATGGGGGCTGCTGGTCTTAGTCCCAGAATAGACATCCGTATGGAAGCCATCGACATTAATGGACACGCCCACGAAGTCCTTTCTTCCCGTATGCCGTTCACCAACTGGCAGGATTATCAATATAGCATGACTTTTGCCTTGTCGGAATGTCCCGGAGCACACCATTATCGTATCTACCTTGTCAACCATGACGAGAACTTGAAGTTCGACTGGTTTAGACTTTATTCGGCTGCTCGGCAGGCAAACTGGGAGTGTGAATCCGGTTGGGCATTACGCAGCCTCCTGAATCCGGAAAAACAGGTATGCCAGTCACCCGCCACATGGGTGAAGAGCTCATCCGTATTGGACATAACGGACAAGATGAAGGCCGATGGAAAACTTTGTTGGGATGTCCCCCATGGCAACTGGACTATCCTACGTATTGGTCATGTGAATACGAAATGCCAGAACGGTCCAGCCCCCAAGGAGGCTACTGGATGGGAGTGTGACAAATTCTCCACGGAAGCCGCCGACCTGCAATTCAACAACTACGTGGGGCGTCTGAACAAAGGTCCCTTGAATGGTTTGCTCAGTAATATGCTGCTGGACAGTTGGGAATGTTTCAGTCAGACGTGGACGTCTGCCATGCCACAGGAATTTCAGCGTGTAGCCGGTTACTCCTTGACGAAATGGATGCCTGCCCTCTTCGGCTATGTACTCGATGATCCGGAGACCACCTCGCGCTTCCACATGGATTGGCGTATGACGCTTAACGACCTCTATGTAAACAAGTTTTTTGGTCGTATGGCAGAGAATGCTCACCAGAATGGCTTGACCGTTTCCTACGAGACGGCAGCCGGTGATATTGCACCTGCTGATGCCATGGAGTACTACAAGTATGCCGATGTGCCGATGTGTGAGATATGGCAACCCTTCCATCAGTATTTGGCTGACCGTAACTTCAAACCCATCCGCCCAACTGTTTCTGCTGCTCACATGTACGGAAAGCCCCGTGTATCAGCCGAGGCATTTACCTCGTTCGTGCTTACATGGGACGAACATTTTCAGATGTTGAAGGACATTGCCAACAGTAATCTGCGCGATGGTATGACGCACTTCGTATTCCATACCTATACCCACAACCCTGGTGCAACGGAGTATTTCCCAGGTACTTCTTTCGGTGCCGGTATTGGTTCGCCGTTCCTGCGGGGGCAGACCTGGTGGAAGCACATGCCCGCCTTCACTACCTATCTGGCACGTATGAGCTACATGCTCGAACGTGGTTATCCTGTGAACGGAGTCCTTTGGTACCTGGGCGATGAGCCTCAGCAGAAACCCGACCAGTTCGCCCCATTCCCTGTGGGATATCATTATGAGTATTGTAATCGTGATGCCCTTGTGAACCGTATGTCCGTTAAGGATGGCCAGTGGGTGACACCCGAAGGCATCCGCTATCCTCTGATGTGGATTCCAGAGCGTGGACGTATGTTGCCCGAAACGGCTGAACGACTGCTTGCATTGGTCAAGGAAGGTGGAATCTTGGTGGCAGACGCACCAACGGGTATTGCCACCCTGGATAATAGTCACGATAAAGCTGCCCGCTACGTTTCTGCTGTTTCTGCCTTATGGCCCGATAGCAAGACCGGTGTCCGTGAAATAGGCAAGGGTAAGGTTATTTCCGGTATATCCGTGGGTGAAGCCCTGTCGCTCAGTAATATCCTGCCCGATGTCATCGGTGCCGGCAATAACTGGATTCATCGTCAGACGGAGGGAGCCGATTGGTATTTTGTATCTTCTGATGAAGAGAAATCTTTCGAGAACGATGTGCGATTCCATAATACTGGTCGTGTAGAAATTTGGAATCCCGTAAACGGAACTATCGAGGAGGTTGCTTCAAATCAGGAAGGCGGTTATACCACATTGCACCTGAATTTGCAGCGTGCAGAGTGTCTGTTTGTTGTCTTCAACCATGATGGTCGCAAGGCAGGAAAACCCATGCCAACGCAAGAGGTTGCCACACAGGAAATCTCCGGAAACGAGTGGACGATAAACTTCCCCTCAGGATGGGGCATTGATGCACCTGTCAGCACACGTGAACTGAAACCTTGGTGCCAGTTGCCCCTCTCGGACGAAGGCAAGTCATTCAGCGGAACGGCAACCTATACCACAACCTTCCGTACCGACAAGAAAGACAAGGCCGTTCGTTACGTACTGCAACTGGGCAAGGTGGATATGGTGGCAGTGGTACGGTTGAACGGCAAGGAGCTGGGCACGTTGTGGACAGAACCCTATCAGGTGGATGTGACAGATGCATTAAAGAAAGGCAACAACCAATTGGAGGTAGAGGTTACCAGTACATGGTTCAACCGTCTGGTTTACGATGAAGGACAGCCCGAGGCCGCCCGTAAGACATGGGTCATAGTAGGTCCCAGTGCCGATTCCGAACTCCGTGAAACCGGATTGTTGGGTCCCGTAAAGCTCAGCGTAAGGAAATAATCGTGTCATCGATAATTATTCGTTGAATTGCGGCATAAGATGATTGTTTCAAGTTGCGATATCGTCATTTCAAGTCATGATACCATCATTTCAAGTTGCATTCGGATCGTAGCATTAGGCAGAAAAGGTTGTAAACACGATTGAATAAGGTTATAAGACTAAAGGACCAGGATTAAGAAACCATATATAGTATGGCAGAATACATCAAAAGAGAAATGCCGGACATGAACGGCACAGGAGAGCGAAAGGCTTACTACAAGATCAAGACTTACAGCAACCTTCGCTCCGAGGATTTCACAAAGGTTTATGTTAAACGAAAAATAACACAGTTTCCAGAACCAGATAAGTCTTGAAGGGATGTTGGATGGCTGTTAGTTTATGGCAGGTGGCAGGTCTTTTGCAAAAAACATTTTCTTGAAAAATATTTCCACGGTCGTATGCAAGGGGAAGTACGAATGAGTTTAAGCGAATATTGCCAAAACTCTCTCGTTTATCGGAGATATAAGGACAAAAATTTAAATTTTCATTCCATTTCTTTGCTGATAAAGAAATTATCCGTACTTTTATGTTAAGTACAAGCGATAGCCAGATGAATGGAACGTTGAAGTCGAGATAAATGTAAGCAAAACGTACCTGTTATCAGGACAAGAGACATAGTTGCTGGAGATATATTCAAGCAAGTTTGATTTTTCTCTCGCTTATTGAGGCTTTGCCTCTTCTTCGTTCGCGACTCGGCAATATTCAAACAACTGTTTGCTATTGCTCTCGCTGCTCACTCATTTCGTACTTTGACCTTTGGTCGAAGATACTTACGCTCGGAAAAATTCAAACAAGTTTGATTTTTCTCTCGCTTATTCGTATCTTTGCAGACAAATTATATATAAAAACGATTCTAATTATGTTTGAAGGTCAACCTAAGGGGCTTTGGGCCCTTGCTTTTGCCAACACGGGAGAGCGTTTCGGCTATTACACGATGCTGGCTGTATTTGCCCTTTTTCTGGGCGAGAACTTCGGTTTTGCCGCTGGTACGGCTTCCGAGATATACACGTGGTTTTTAACGCTGGTCTATTTTCTGCCGTTGGTAGGTGGTATGGCTGCCGACAAGTGGGGATACAGCAAGATGGTGGTTGTGGGCATCCTGATAATGTTCCTGGGCTACCTGTTGTTGTCCGTTCCTATGGGTGGCGGTACCGTGGCAGCCATTGCCATGGGAGCTGCCTTGTTGCTGGTAAGCTTCGGTACGGGTTTGTTCAAGGGTAACCTGCAAGTGATGGTGGGAGACCTATACAATGATCCCCAATATGCCCAGAAGCGCGATGCTGGATTCTCTCTCTTCTACATGCTGATCAATGTTGGAGCACTCTTTGCTCCAACGGCGGCTGTGAAAATCATGGAGTGGGCACAGGACTCTCTCGGATATTCCAAGGCTGATTCCTATCATTTCGCCTTTGCTGTGGCTTGTGTGAGTGTCATCGTTTCTATCCTGATTTACTATCTGGGCAAACCGACTTTCCGTCAGGTGCTGACGGTAAAGAAGGAAGTGAAAAACGAACAGACGGAGACCGAGGAGTCTTCTCCCTCGGACACAAGAGAACGCATCATCTGTCTGGTGCTGGTCTATGCGGTAGTCATCTTCTTCTGGATGGCTTTCCACCAGAACGGACTGACACTGACCTGGTTCGCCGACGAGTTTACGGCAACTTCTGCTACTGGTTTGCAGTCGATGATGTTCGATGTGACAAATCTGTTGCTATGCATTATTCTGGTCTTTGGCCTGTTCAACATCGGTGGTGCCTCTACACGTGGTAAGGCGATATGGGGACTTGTGATGGCTGCCTCGGCCGGAATTCTGGTGTATAAATATCAGAATGTGGGAGAAGTAAGCATTGCGGCTCCCATTTTCCAGCAGTTCAACCCCTGCTTTGTTGTGATGTTGACTCCCGTGAGCATTGCTTTGTTCGGCTGGTTGGCCAAGAAAGGAAAGGAACCCAAGGCACCTGTGAAAATAGGATTGGGTATGTTGGTAGCTGCAGCTGCCTATTTGTTGATGACGTGTGCCTGTTTTGGCTTGCCCACAACGGATCATCCCAACCATGTGGCAGATGTTACGCCGAACCTGTTGGTTACAACCTACCTTATCCTGACGTTTGCCGAATTGCTTTTGAGTCCCATCGGTATCTCTTTCGTTACCAAGGTAGCTCCTGCTAAATACAAAGGTATGATGATGGGTGGATGGTTCGTGGCTACGGCCATAGGCAACAAGTTGGTTAGTATTCCCGGCCACATGTGGGGAATGGACCTGACCATCGTATGGGGTACGCTGATGGCTATCTGTCTGGTGGCTGCCCTGTTTATCTTCTCCATTATCAAGAAACTAAACAAGGTGGCATAAACCTTCTCTTGTTTTGAAACAACTTCCGTCTCTCTGGGTGTCGTGCCTGCCTCTGGTTTTTCTGGTGGCCTTCATCTCATGCGCTGTGCATGTGTTCGGCGATGCTACCCTGAGCGGTGCCAGTCAGATTTCCCTACTGTGTGCCACTGCGGTTTGCCTGGGACTGGGTTTGGCCTTGCACCTGGTTTCTTGGCAGGATGTGCAGTTTCATATCTCGCAGAAGATAGGCGGCATAGGGGAGGCTGTTTTCGTCCTGTTGCTGATAGGAGCTCTGAGCGGAGCCTGGATGGTGAGCGGCATCGTGCCTATGTTCATCTACTATGGCATGGAGGTGATGAACCCGCAGTGGTTCCTGATTACTGCATGTCTGGTGTGTGCCATGGTAAGTGTGATGACCGGTTCTTCCTGGACCACTATTGCCACGATGGGGGTTGCCATTATGGGCATTGGCAGGGCGATGGGTTTCAGCGACGGATGGATAGCGGGTGCCATTATCAGTGGTGCGTATTTTGGTGACAAGGTGTCGCCCCTGAGTGATACGACGGTTTTGGCAAGCAGTACGGTTGGCGTTCCTTTGTTCACTCACATTCGCTATATGATGTTCACGACCATTCCCACGTTCCTGATAACCTTGGTAATCTTCTTGGTCGTAGGATTGCGACACGACGGGATGGATTCCACGCAGATAGTACTGGTTCAGGACGCATTGCAACATACATTTCACTTGTCCCTGTGGCTTTTTCTGGTACCCGTGCTGACGATTGTGCTGATAGCCAAGAGGGTACCTTCGTTGGTCGTACTGTTCCTGGCTACTTTGTTGGGTGTCGTGGCCTCGATTCTGTTCCAGTCGGAATTGCTGATACAGATAGCCGGTGATACGTTTTCGGGAGTCGCCCGAATTTTCCGCGGAGCCATGATACAGGTGTTCGGTGCTACGGACATCGATACGGGATTGTCCACCCTGAATGACCTGGTTGCCACCCGTGGCATGAGTGGTATGATGGACACCATTTGGCTTATTCTGTGTGCTACGCTTTTCGGGGCTGCGATGACCGCTACGCGCATGGTGGACAGTATCATTCGTTCCGTACTCCGTCTGGTTCGTGGTACGGCTTCCCTGGTTGCCAGTTCTGCTTTTTCTGGCATCTTCCTGAATATTGTCTGTGCTGACCAGTACCTAAGTATCGTACTGACTGCCAATATGTTCCATAAGCTGTATCAAGACAGTGGCCACGAGGACCGTTTGCTGAGTCGTACCTGCGAGGACGGTGCCACCGTAACAAGCGTGCTGATACCCTGGAACACCTGTGGCATGACGCAGAGCACCGTGCTTGGCGTGTCCACCCTGTGCTATGCTCCTTATTGTTTCTTCTGTTACCTGAGCCCTCTGACCACTATCTTGGTGGCTGCTTTGGGATGGAAGATCGTCCGTACCCCTGTGGGCGGACAAGTGAATGAAATATATAAATCAAAATAAATCAGTTATGTCAAAGAAAAAGATCTTTTTCACAATGTGCCTTGTCGCTCTGATGCTGGGCTCGTGTTCGCCTAAGGCCGAAGATAACATGAACGAAGAAAACAGCATTCAGTTGCGTTTTCACGACGGCAAGTTTCGCATTGCACAGTTTACCGATTTCCATTGGGGAAATGACGATCCAGAAGGTGTGGAGCGCCTTACCAACATGGTAAAGACCATCGTAGCACGCGAGAAACCCGACCTGATTGTGCTTACCGGTGACGTTGTTACGGAGGGTGACAGCAAGACTGGGTGGCAGCAGGTGATGAATATGTTCGAGGAAATTGGTCTGCCTTACGCCGTTACCATGGGTAACCACGATGCCGAATGTACCGAAGGTATCAAGGGCGACTCCATCTTTTCCTGGTTGCAGCAGAGTCCGCTCTGTGTCAATGCTTTCTACGACAAAGGTGTTTCTGGCTATGGCTACAAGACCTTGCCACTTCTGCACTCCGACAATGACTCTACGGCAGCCCTGGTCTATTGCATCGATTCCAACGACTATCCTCAGGATCCCGAAGTCCGGAAAAAGAGCTATTACGACTTTATCCACCCCGACCAGATTGCCTGGTATCGTCAACAGAGCGAGAAATTCACACAGCAGAACGGCGGTACGCCCCTGCCTGCCGTTGCTTTCTATCATATCTGTGTTCCCGAGTTCTGGGAAGTGGCACGCGACCCCAACAAATACGGGCGTTTCCTGGAGCATTGCTGCCCGTCCAACATCAACCTGGGCTTCTTTGGACAGTCGCTCCTGTGTGGCGACATCATGGCAATGTTCGTAGGACATGACCATGGTGATGACTACATTGGTATCTATCAAGGCATTGCCTTGGCTTATGGCCGTCAGTCCGGTGCCGAAGGTTATGACTTCGAGGTGAAGGAGGGTGCCCGTATCATCGACTTGGTAGAGGGCAAGCGCGAGTTCACGACCTATACGTGCGACATAGATGGTTGCGCCGGTACCTATTACTATCCCTCCGGCACGAATTCCGAAATGAAGGATAACGGTAATCCCGCCCTGGATATCCAGCCCGGCGAGAATGGCGTGAAATACGTTTATTACGAGGGTACCGACCAAACCAGTACCGAGGCTATGCTGACTACGGGCACCAAGAAAGGGGAAGGCGTATTCAAGAATTTCGATATCAGTCAGGCGGCTGTCGAGGATTATTTCGGTTACTCCTTCGATACGTATATCCAGATACCTGAGGACGATTGTTACCGTTTCACTCTTGGTTCCGACGACGGCAGTGCCCTCTATGTGGACGATAAACTACTCATCGATATTCCAGGCAACGAGACCCTTCATCGCTATATAGGACTGAAAAAGGGTTTCCATCACCTTCATGTCAACTATTACGAGGAATATTGTGGTCAGCATCTGCGCCTGTTCATTGGCACTCGCACGATGCCTGATGCCCCCATACCAGATGAATGGCTCTTTTTGAAAAAATAATTAAAATTTAGAGAAATGAAAAAGATAATATTGTTTTTGTTCGTACTTTTGTCCACCGTAGGACTGTGGGCAGAGGAAATCCCTGATTTCGTCATGAAACAGGCTGGCGAGACCTTTCAGCGTTATGTGGAGTGGAAGGACGGCGAGGAAACGCTTACCTTTCCCATCGTTACCGACTATCATGCCCACGACAGGGATTCGTACAAGCATATCGGCTACCTGGTGGAGACGGATCGTCTCTTCGGCTACGATTTTATGATAAACCTGGGTGACATAGGCTTGAACATAGGTGAGTCGCATACCAACAAGGCCCATGCCCGCGACATCATCCTGAAGACTCGTGCCGAGATGGGTAAGTTCAACGGCGTGTTTCTATATGTACCGGGCAACCACGACTGGGACGGCAGCGAGGGAACGCACAATACCAGCAACTTCCTGGAGGACGTGTTCCAGCGCCCCAACGAGCGTCACGCTCACGGCAACCTGCACATCGTTCCCGGTAAGGCATACGGTTACTATGACATTCCGGAGAAGAACGTGCGTGTTATCATGCTCAACAGCAGCGGTACGGAGACGTTAGGAGAGAACTATTATACGTTCGACAACGAACAGCTGACTTGGCTTGCCGACCTGCTTCTGAAGACACCCAAGGGTACTGATATCGTCACCTTTGCCCACTACATGCCTCACCCCATAGGCCGTTGGACGTGTGTCAAGGACGCAGACCGTCCTACTTGCGAGGTGCTGGATCATCTGCTGGCCGATTTCGCCAATCGTCGCAAGGGCGGCGAGCTGGGGATGAAATGGAACTTCAGCCGAGCCAAAGGCCGTCTGGTTGGTCTGTTCTGTGGCGATACTCACGACAACGACTTCCTGCACGAGGATGGTGTCAACTATTACATCTCGCAGGGACTGGGTTGGGTAGATCCCAAGGAAATGCTTCCTACGCACAAGCATGCCCTGTATGATTTCCATAACTCACTTTGCTGCGATGTCGTAGTCCTGAAACTTAAATCCAAGCAAGTTAAAACTTTCCGTATCGGAGCCGGAGGCAGCGATTATGATTATTCCTTCCCCTATTGACAAGGGAGGCGTATAAAAAAGGGAAAGAGTGGGAACGCCAATCGGTTTTCCCACTCTTTTTCTTATGTGTTCGGAGTATCGAACGATTGATTATGCATTACCAGATGTCTTCCGGTTCCGACGGGCTGTCATAGACTTCCTTGGGACACCATTCTACGTAGTCGATGAAGAGTTGTTTGTCGAGCCGATCCTGTACGGTCTTGAACCGCAGGTAGTATTCCTTGTCGGCATCCATCCATTGGCGTACGATGATGCGTCGGGTGGATTTTTCCTGCATACGGTTTGTCACGCTTGAGCCAGGGTCTTCCACGATGTATTCCGGTCCCTTCATGAAACCGTTGTTTCGCATCTTCTTGTCAACCTCTGCATTGTAGTCGTCATCCTCCGTATCGTAAATCCAACCTACGATGCTCTTGAAAATCTGTCCGTCCAGGTTACGTTTCTCGCCTCCCAGAGCCATGTCCACGGGGATACCCTGTGGTACCAGTTTCTCCTTGTCCGTACCGAAATATATCTGGCAGATGCCTCTCCAGCCGCTTTCGGTAGATACACCCATACGTATTTCATATATACCGTTTTCGGGTACGGGAGGAACCTTCCATGTGCAATCGTACATTCCCTCGGTACAAACCTCGTCTGCCTGATAGTTGGGCCAATCACAACTCCATCCGTTCAGCACGTAGAAATAGGTGTCTTTAGCATTTACGTCCAGGTTGTTGAAGTATTTGTATATGTTGTTGGAGGGAAAATGGAAACTTTTTTGGTATCCCATGTTGCGCATGTCGTTGTTCCACATCTCTTCGGTGAAATCCAAGATGTCGTAGCGTATGCGGCATTTGTGCAGTTCGCGGCGCACATGTGTGTCATAGACCATGACACGGTCGATGGGGTAGATGACTGCATTGATGAGTTTCTGTAGCTTGGATTCCGGTGTGGTATTGAGGTAGATTCCCTCGTTCTCCGGACTGCATCCCACCTCGTGGTAGGTGCCGTGCCGACCATTGTCCAGTTGTGGGAATCTGTTCAGATATACTCCGTTGCTCTCCAGGCTTTCCCAGAAGCGTATGAGACGGCGCTTGCCCATGGACGTATGATGCTCCCATACAGGTATGGTGGGGCTTTGGCTGGTTTGGTAGTTGTACCCCTTCTCGTTGTAGTGGATAACGAGCTTGTCGGGTGGCAGACGGTAGGGCGTCAGGTGGTAAGTGACGAACTGGTTAAGTACGTTATCCTCCGAGGTGTAGTCGCCGTTGTCCTGGGCATCCGGGTAGAACCCTTCGCCTATCACCCATTCCTTTACGTCCTCTGGGGTAATGTCGTTCACGTCCTTGCCCAGCGTTTTCGTCCAGAACTCATCCGTTTCTGCAAACAGGGTGAAGCCGTATTTGCGATGCTCTGGATTGGGGACTCCATGGAAGTGGCTGGAGGGAGAATCGAAGGTGGGATCGATGGCCCCCGTCTTGTACAGGTACTCATACGTTTCGTCCTTCACCTTGTTCAGCGTGTCTCTCAGTTGACAGGCGTCCAGTAGCTTGCCCATGACCATAAGACCTGATTCCGGATCGTAGGACGCTTCGTGCATGATTTCTCCAAGCGTTGTGGTGCTGGGATTGATGCAGGCATGTATCTGATGGATGCATCCGTTGATAGCCTCTATGTCACGGTTGTTGACATCTATGGGGCAAGTCCCGTCCACCATGCAGCACTCCGGGTCATCAGGGGAAAATACTACGCTGATTTTCTTGTCATCCAAAGTGTTTATCAGGAACTCTTCGTTGTTGTTTGGGAAATCGTAGAACAAGAAGTAGCGGTCTATCGATGTTCCGTCCAATATACTGTTGAACACGATGATCTCGCGCAGCGAGTCGCGTTTTGTCTGATTGGTTATTGCGTCCCAGCTGGCTTCTGGAATTACTCCTTGTGCCACCTGTCCGTCCAGGAATGCCTGAATGGCCTCGTTTGTGGGGGCGAAGACAGTATAGGCTCCGTATGCCGTCATCAGCTGATATAGCGTTGTCGATGAAATGCTGCTGATAGGGCTTTCCTTCAGCAGTTTCACGTATTCGCTGTATTGTTCATGCGTGGACAGGTAGTCGCCAATGGTACGTTCCTTGAACACATAGCGTGCTGATTCGTTGATGTTTTCCTGACATGAAGCAATACCCATCATGGCAAGAAGTCCGATTGCCAGTCGGAGCTGTTTTTTCTTCATTTTTTTTATATTTTAAGTTTATTCTGTCTCTTTTTAAATACGCCAAGGTGCCCTCATCGGCTGGTCGATCATGGCATTTGCCTCGTCGTCGTTCACGAACGTCATGGTTGCCGGGTCGAAGCGCAGTTCCGTGCGGTTCAGCCTCAGGGCGGTGACGCCGATGTTCACGATGGTGCAACTGTGGAAGCCGTTCACCTCGTTCAGGGCGAATTTCTGGCGGTCCTTGACGCAGTCGAGGAAATCCGTCCGTTGCGGAGCCGGGTCGGGATATTCCTTCAGTTTCTCCCAGATGTCGGGAATCGTACATTCGAATCCCGGGTACAGCTTGCCCTTGGGACCTTCTATGTAGGGTACCTTACCCTGTGGTTCGTGGCCCGACCAGTCGGCCCTTATCTGGCAGCCGTCCTCGTAGGTCCAGGTCATGTGCCTCCACATTTTTATGGCATCGGGGTGCTGCTGCGGAGCGTCCACCTCCACCTTTACGGGGAACTCATCGTCCTTGCCCAGCATGTATTGGATGGGGTCGAAGTAGTGCTGTCCCATATCGCCCAGCACGCCGCCGTCGTAGTCCCAGTAGGAGCGGAATGTGCCATGGACGCGATGTGCGTTGTAGGGCTTGTAGGGAGCCGGACCCAGCCAGAAGTCGTAGTCCAGTTCTGCCGGTACGTTCTGGGGTTCCAGGTCGTCCTTGCCTATGGCGTAGAGTCCCCAGGGGAATCCTGTGACGTTCGACACGTTGAATTTCAGGGGCCATCCCAACAGGCCGCTGTCCACCAGCTTCTTGATGGGTTCCACCGTGGTGCCGAAGTGATAGAAGTCGTCCTGGAATCGGAACCATGTGTTCAGTCGGAAGATGCGCTTGTAGCGAGCCACGGCCTCCACCACGCGACGGCCCTCGCCGATGGTACGTGTCATCGGCTTCTCGCACCAGATGTCCTTGCCGGCCTTGGCGGCCTCCACCGCCATTATGCCGTGCCAGTGGGGTGGGGTGGCTATGTGCACGATGTCCACGTTCGGGTCGTTTATCAGGTCGTGGAAATCGTGGTATGTGCTTACGTTCTCCTGGAACTGTTCCAGTGCCATGTTCTTGCCCAGTTCCAGATGCTTTGCGTCCACGTCGCACAGGGCCACCAGCCGGCAACGCTCGTTGCTGGTGAAATGGTAGGAGGTTCTGCCGATGCCTCCGCTGCCTATGATTCCCTTTGTCAGTTGGTCACTTGGTGCTATGAATCCGTTTCCGCCCAGCACATGGCGTGGTACTATGGTAAAGAGACCGATGCTGCCCATCGTTTTCAGGAAGGTACGTCTGTCTGTCTTCATCTGTCAAAATTATTATATCAATTAAGTATGTCTTTCTATTTTCCAAGGTTCTCTTTCAGTTGCAGACAGGCATCCATGGCTCCTGTGGCATCTACCTTGTAGTCCACGTTGCGGGCAGCCTCTTCCAGTATTGTCAAAGACTTGCTGGAACCACAGGTGGTGAGGGCCATATAGATGGAGGCCTTCGTCTTCTCGTCCGCCTCCGGCAACCAGCTCAGGAGCGTCTTCTCGGCTCCCTTCAGCTTCTTGAAATATGCCAGGTAGGCCAGTTTCTCGCGTGGAGCCTTGGCAGACTTTATCAGCTTGACGGTCTTCTTGTCCACCCCTGGCAGCTTGGCTATGCCGCTGATGGCATAGTCTTGCAGGTAGGCATCGTTCAGATAGTTGCAGTAAACCCGGAATTCGCGTGCCGTGCCGCATTTTTGCAGCTCGGACATCAGGAATGCCTTGTTGGGGTTGTCGGTACAGGCTTTCAGTGCCTGTGTCAGTCCCTTTATGATTCCGGCACGCTCTTTCTCCATGCCCTTCGTCATCGTATAGTCCACGATACCGCCAATGGCATATTCGTACTTGGCATCCTGTGCCTTTCCGGCCTTGTCCATCTGGCTGGACAGCAGTACGACGGCTTCTCCGCCACAGGTGACCAGACGTTCCATCGTCTGGTTGTATGTTTTGCTGTCCTGGGTGGGCAACAGTTCCAGACACTCCTTGACGGTCGTTTCCACGTTGCCCGTCTGTGCCCATGTGTTCAGTCCCAGCAGTAGGGACGTCATCACAAATGTCAGTCTCAGGTTCTTCATACGGATCAATATTTGGTGTCGAGCAGGTTCTGCAGGTAGAGGCGGGTCTTTTCCATGTACTCCTTGCTTTTGTCGCCCAGTTCGTACTCGATGGTGAGTGATCCCTGGTACCCGTTTTCCTTCAGGATCTTGATGATGGCGGGAAAGTCCACCTCACCCTCAGGGATGGGTTTCTCGTGTCCCAGATGACTGGGGTCTTCGCGGTCGGGATAGGTACCGTCCTTGATGTGCATGTCCTTGATCAGCGGGCCGAACATACGCACGGCATCGGTGGGGTTAGCCTTGCCGTACAGGATCAGGTTGGCCACGTCGCAGTTGATGAACAGGTTGCCCGTGCCCACGTCCTTGATGGTGCGTACCAGAGTGATGGGCGTTTCCTGGCCCGTCTCGAAATAGATGTCCACGCCACGTTCCTTGGCATAGACGGCCAGTTCCTTTATGTTGTTGATAAAGAAACGGTAATCGGGAGACAGGGGGTCTTCGGGGATGAATCCGAAATGAGAGTGTATGGCGGGCAGATGAGCTATCTGGCAGAAGTCGATAGCCCGGCGGTAGGCATCCATCTTGGCTTCTATTCCCTCTACGGGTATCAGACCGTTGGTGGAGGGACCCTTTATGAAGTCCCAGGCATAGTTTCCGGGGCAGATCATCAGGGTTGTCACGCGTATGCCGTATTTCTTCTGTGCGGCAATCAGCTTGTCGGCATATTCCTGGTTCATGTAGCCGGCAAATCCTATCTGGCAGGTGGTGAACTTGCCTTCCTGCAGGGTCTGGAATGTCTTGTCCAGATCGTCTCCGTTTGTCAGCACACCGATGGAAATGCAGCTTCCAGCCGGATCTTTTTCTACAACTTTCTTCTTTTTGGCTGCATTGACAGGCATCAAAATGATGGCCAGAAGTGCCCATACGATACAAATTTTTTTCATAACTTTTATGTTTTATTTTATGTTTCGACTACAAAAATAGCGATTTTTTCGGGATTTTACAAATTTTGCAATTTTTTCCGATTTCCATAATTCATGCATATCAGATTGTATAAGAACAAGTTTACTGGGCGTCAGCAATTATTTTTTTTTTTTTTTTTTTTTTTGACCCCCCAACCCTATAGATATATTATTTAAAAGAGAAAAGAGATATATTTTTTTTTATTAAAATAAATAAGGTACGCGTCCTTAATCAATTTAAACTAATAGGGGACATGGGCTTTACGCCAAAAAAAAAAAAAAAAAAAAAGAAAAATTCCGGCTTCGCCGAAAGAATGAAAATCCCCCGTCCGCGTTTTACAACGAAGAAGGGGGCGACACTTAATAATGAAAACACACAAAAATTCAATTATGCATTATGCATTGTTCATGTGATCAGTGCGAGAGCCCGGGG
>JAZLIY010000068.1:0-72178 GCA_045617645.1 Bacteroidaceae bacterium
GCTTTACCGAGCGAGAGCAAGCTCGACCAGAGGTCACGGCTCGTGCCAACGAGAGCAAAACGAAAGTTCGAAGAACATAAAGCATGAAATAGAAAAAATAAGATGCTCGCATTAATTATTTTTCCTGTTTTATGATGTAAAAGACCATGGTCTTGTTTTGCCGAGTGCCAGCCGAGACTCGACCGGAGGTCAAAGAATTGTCCCTGAGTACAAGAGTAAGAACTCCAAATACGAAGTATTGGATTCCTAGTGCCAACGAGAAATAGGTCAAAATATTTTCATTGTCTTCCCTTCTCGTCTTTTCATTACGCGCTTACGCGTAAACGTAAAGGGGTATTATACAAAAAAGAAAATTATATGAGTGAAGAAAGAAAAATGATCTATCTCTGCCTCGCCCACATGAGCGAGAACGGAGAAGAACAGAAATACGTCAAAGAAGCCTTCGACACCAATTGGGTAGTCCCCATGGGCCCCAACGTCAATGCCTTCGAAAAGGATCTGGAAGCCTTCGTGAATAAGAAGTCCTTCCCTTCAGGGGAGGATTTAGGAGAGGCCAAGGTCGTCTGCCTCTCAGCAGGTACGGCCGCCGTCCATCTTGCCCTTCTAGCTTGTGGTGTCGGTCCCGGCGACGAAGTCATCGTCCAGAGCTTCACCTTCTGTGCATCCTCCCACCCCATCACCTACCTTGGAGCAAAGCCCGTATTCATCGATTCCGAGAAAGACACCTGGAACATGGATCCGGAATTGCTGGAGAAAGCCATCCTCGACCGTAAGGAGAAGACCAGCAGATACCCCAAGGCCATCGTACCCGTAGCCCTCTACGGTATGCCCTACAAGATAGATAAGATCATGGCCATTGCCGACAAGTACGGCATTCCCGTCGTCGAAGATGCCGCCGAAGGCATGGGCTCCCGCTTCAACGGACAGGTTCTCGGCACCTTCGGCAAGTTCGGTGTTCTCTCCTTCAATGGCAACAAGATGATAACCACCTCCGGCGGTGGTGCCCTCATCTGTAACGGAAAAGCCTCTCCTAAAAGCCACTCCTCTAACTCCTCCCCTGAAGGGAAGGAGATAGGCTCCTTTGGCGTGCATACAGCCGATCCTATGTGGTATGATAGTCTAAAGAAATTTGCGGAAGAGAATAGGAAGAATCCTACAGAGGCAGAGAGTGTATTGTGGAATGCTTTGAAGGCTAAAAGTATCGGATTTAAGTTCCGTCAGCAGCATATCATAGAAGACTTCGTCGTTGATTTCTATTGCAATGAGAAGAAGCTGACTATTGAGCTGGATGGTGGTTATCATAATGTTCCCGAACAAATGAAGACTGATGCAGAGCGCACTGCACGCCTCAAAGAGTTAGGTTATACAGAGATCCGCTTTACCAACGAACAAGTTATGGGTAATTTAGAAAACACTTTGGCAGAAATTGAGCGGATCTGCAAGTCTCTCCCCTCAGGGGGAGATTTAGAGGAGGCTTCCGGTGCGGAGCTCGCCCAGACCGTCATGTGGTACGCCACCCAGGCCCGTGATGCCTACCCATATTACCAGCATACCGCCATCGGCTACAATTACCGCATGAGTAACGTCTGTGCCGGCATCGGCAGAGGCCAGATGACCGTCCTCGAAGACCATATCAAACATCATCAGCACGTCCAGAGGATGTACGAAGAACTGTTTGAGGATATTCCTGGCGTTCACATCCATAAATCCCCCTTCCCTTTAGGGGAGGGACGGGGAGAGGCTTCGCCTAACTTTTGGCTCTGTGCCGCCACCATCGATCCCGAAATACACGTCAAAGGACAAGAGAATGCCTACCGGGAAGTCATCAAGACAGCCGTAGGTGGCGCCGCAGGCGTTATCAAATCCGTGGATAGTGCCACCACCGACTGCCAACCCAACGAGAACGTAGAAGCCCTTCGCGTCTTCATGCTCGACAAGAAGGTAGAATGCCGTCCCCTCTGGAAACCCATGCATTGTCAACCTGTTTACAACACGTTGTACGAACTTCACAACGAAAACGAAGACGAAAACTGGGTTTGCTACGAAGGATCTAATTCAAGTGCATATTTGCATAAGAATCCAGTATGCGAGTCTCTTTTTAAAGTGGGATTTTGTCTGCCCGCAGGACCTTACGTCTCAGACGATGATGTCAAGTATATCGTTGACTGCATAAAAGAAGCTCTTGACGCGTAACGAGTACGAAGACGAAAACGAAACTGCTGTACGGAAGAATTTTTCGTAGTGCAACGATTTCGTAACGAAGTGTTTTCGTTTTTTGTACCAAAGGTGTTCGAAGACGAAAAACAAAATGAGAAATGGACAATAACAAAAAAGCCTGAAACTTTCGAAACTATAAAGTATGGCAGGATGCCGTTGATTATGCCACCGAGGTTTATAAGATAACCAATGGTATGCCATGGTTCGAGAAAAAGGGATTGTGCGACCAACTACAAAGAGCTGCTGTTAGCATCAGCAGCAATATTGCAGAGGGAGCAGCCAAACCTTCCGATGCAGAATTTGCAAAGTTCCTTGACACTTCACTTGGATCTACCTTTGAAGTTGAGACCCAGTTGCTGATAGCAAAAAACGTTGGCTATATTGCAGAGGACATATACGCAACTCTCCGTCAGAAAGATGTAGAAATCCAACGTCAACTCTCTGCTTTATTGTCAACCATAAGAAAATAGTTTTCGTCTTTCGTAACGTAGTGATTTCGTCTTTCGTGCCGAAGGCTCTTCTGTCTCCCCGCAGGTCCATACGTAACGGATGATGATGTTCGTTACATCGTTGATTGCATAAAAGAAGCAATTGCGGGGTAACGAGTCACGAGTCAGGGGACATGAGCAAAGGGGCATGAGTAATGAGTAATGATAAGGCCTAAAAAAATATAATTGCCAAAATAATTCAGAGAAGTGTTCGCTCCAAAATAATTATAGAATTTCTTATACAAACAATATGAAATTTCAGCATTTAAACATCTTTCACTTCCGCGGAATTGACAAGCTTCATATCTCAGACTTGAAGCGTATAAACCTGCTCCTGGGAAAAAACAATTCAGGAAAGACAAGTGTACTCGAAAGTTTATTTCTCCTTTCCGGTGCATCCAACCATACATTACCAGAGACTATCAACCGTCTTCGTTCAAGGGAAGAGGGCGGTTTCAAGCGTTTACGCTATCTGTATCATAATGTCAATATGGAAAATCATCCCACCTTTGAAGCGAATATGGATGACGGTATGGTACGTAACCTGGAAATCCACTTGAAAGAAAACCTCCGCATGAAGCGTGTTGCCGGTGCAAATTCACCAGTTATACCTACTACCGACGAATCTGGCGTTTCCGCACAGTGTCTTTCTCTTAAGTATTATTGTGGTCCAGACACTGTATCCAAGAAGTATCTGAAAAGCGAAGTCTGTTTTCTAAACAATGGAGAGATACAAGAAGAAAGAGCCGCCAACTATATAGAATCTCTTACTGCGCGATTCATTACCTCCTACACTAATGCTACGGCCTTAAATCAGGAAATGTCTTCACTCATTAGGAAGAATAAAAAACAGGAGGTCATCTCTTTGGCTCGCATCTTCGACGAAAAGATTAATAATATTGAGGTCTTACCGGATTCTCTCTATATTGGATTCGAAGGTACATCCGAACTTATTCCGATAGGACTTTGTGGCGAAGGGTTTAAGAAATTCCTATACATAATAGTATCTGCTGTCAATTCAAATCAGACAATACTGTTAATCGATGAGATAGAAAACGGAATACACTATAGTATTTATCCTCACCTGTGGAAGAGTATCATCGCCCTTGCAGAAAAGAACGACTTGCAGATTATGGTTACCACACACAGCTTAGAGACAATCATGGCCCTTTCCCAATATTTGAGTTCTAAGGACGTAGAGGAAACCACCAGAAATGAAGTCTCTGTATATACCATTTCACAAACAAGTCTCAGGGGACTTCAGAGTTACAGATATGAGTTAGAAGGAGTAAGGAACTTATTGTCTAACAATATAGAAATCAGAAAATAGTACATGGTAAAGATCTTTGTAGAAGGCATTGCGGATATTCATTTTCTAAAACATTATATCAAGCATATTTATAACAAGGAGCTTACTTCCGAAGATATTGTAAAGACTGATGGATGGAATAATATTGGGAATTCGGAATTTGTAACACAACTTAAAAAATCTTCTGATAACGGCCTTCGCAATGTAGTCCTTTTTGATGCAGATGTCGATTCAGCAAAAAGGACAAAGGAATTGCAGGAGATGGCAAAACGGAATGGAGTTACGTATGACATCTTCCTATTTCCAGACAACAGAACATCAGGATCACTCGAAGATTTATTGATGCGTATTGTTAATCCAGTTAACACACCCGTTACAGAATGCTGGGATCGATATGAGGAAGACCTCAAGCAACAGACCATACCTTGGAAGAATCCGACAACTCCCACCACACCATCCATCAAGACACGTGTTTACGCCTACCTTGAAGCTCTATTGGGCGAAAGCAAAAGTCAGAAGGAATACATAAAAGAAGCAAGACGCAGATACGATGACACGAACCACTGGGATTTAGATTCGCCTGCATTGCAACCGTTGAAAGATTTTTTAGATAAAATGGGGATAGCAGCAAAAAATGCGTACCCAGTATAGCATTTATGCAACCACCTTACGTAATATATCACACCCATATCAGGAAATAAAAGCAGGTGATACAAAGGCTTTAGCCGACTAAAAGCATCGTTAGTCATCTCCATCTCCCCTCTTCCCTTCAGGGGAGAGCCGTAGAGAGGCTTTTTCCATCCCCCCTTCCCTTTAGGGCGGGGTTGGGGGTAGGCTTTTTTCAGGGAGGGGTTGGGGGTAGGCTTTTTTTAGGGGAGGGGTTGGGGGTAGGCTTTTAGCCGTAGAGAGGCTTATCGCTTATCGTTAATCGTTTTATCGAAAAGAGCCGATTCATCGTATAATCATCGAATCATAATTAATGTCTGACAACTCATCAAACAACAAACGAATAGCGAAGAATACCATAATGCTCTATGTGCGAATGCTATTGAGCATAGTGGCGAGTCTCTATACCTCTCGTGTCGTGTTGCAGACACTCGGTGTGGAGGATTACGGTATCTATGGTGTAGTGGGTGGCGTTGTGGCTATGTTCAGTTTCCTCAATGCCGCCATGTCGGGAGCCACCAGCCGCTTCCTTACGTTCGAGATGGGAAAGGAGAAGAAAATTTCTAACGATAATCTTTCGACAAGCTCAGGACAGGCTCATAACGACAGCGATTGTCCTGATATCGCTAAGGCTCCCTCTCTAAAGGAGAGGGCGGGGGGAGAGGCTTTATCAACCCTCCAGAAGATTTTCTCGTCTGCCATGATTATTCATATTGGCATTGCGTTGATCGTCTTTATGCTCGCTATTACCATCGGGCTCTGGTTTCTTAACAACAAGCTGGTGATACCCGAAGGTCGTATGACGGCTGCCTATTGGGTTTACATCTGCAGCATCCTTGGCATGTTTGTTAGTGTTACACAGGTGCCTTACAATGCAGCCATTATAGCACACGAGAAGATGGATGTTTACGCCTATGTGGAGCTACTCAATGTGTTCCTCAAACTCGGAATCGTTTACCTCTTGTTGATTGGCAACTTCGACAAACTTATTCTCTATGCATTCCTTATGTTGGGGGTGAGTGTTATAATTGCTATGACCTATCGCATCTATTGTCTGAAGCATTACGAGGAGACACATTTCCATTGGATTGTTGACAAACCGATATTGAAGTCAATCACATCATTCTCATTATATAATCTTTTGGGTAATATGGGTTGGGTTATTAACAATCAAGGAACAAACTTTATTATCAATATGTTCTTTGGTGTTACATTAAATGCAGGTGCGGCAGTCGCTTCAACAGTTAGTGGAGTTGTCAATGGCTTTGCTTCAAACATTATGACAGCATTTCGTCCACCTGTAACCAAAGCATTCGCAAATGAAGATTACAACGAGTTTGAAAACCTACTCAATTGGGCTATAAAGGCCATTCTTATCGTTTATTCTCTCATAGCTATTCCTGTATGTCTTACCACAGACCGATTGCTACAAATCTGGCTTGTTGAAGTTCCTCCTTATGCCGTCATATTCTGCCAGCTGATGCTTGTCTCGTTGTATTGGGAGATATTCAAACAACTTATAGTAATGGGCATTCATGCTTGTGGTCGCGTACGTGTCGTTAGCTTATTGTCAGGTACAATGTACTGCATCAATCCGGCGGTTATTTACATTTGCTTCAGGATGGATCTGCCTGCATCATACGCATACATTTCTGCCATTTTTATGCACATGCTGGTTGGTTTCTGTGATGTGGCTATTATGAAACATGAAATTAAGAATGTGCCTGTCACCAGTTATTTGATGTCTTTAATGTCTGTTACGATAGCTGTTTTTGCGACCTATGGCATTTGTGTTGTAATCCCCAAACTACAGATACAAAACACTATATTGAGTATAGCTGTTGACTCAGCAATTGCAATTGTGATACTATCCGTACTTTCGTTCACTTTTGTTCTCAATTCTTCGCAACGTAAACGTATTATTACTATCGTAAAGAATAATATTATATAACATCATCAAACGATAATGGAAAACATCCTTCTTCTCGATACAGGTTTTGCCTCCTTCAACAAGGGGGATGACATTATTATGGAGTGCACCCGCAAAGAACTTGCTCCATTGCTCGAACCTAATTTCGAGATCAATCTTCCGACCCATGTTTCGTCATTTCATTGGTATCAAGTGTGGAAAAGCTCCAATGCTTACCGTACATATGCAGAGTGTAAATACAAATTTGTCGGAGGCAGCAATATTCTTGTCCCTAATCTTCTGACACACTATGCCCAATGGAACATTAACATCTTTAATTATCAGGCATTGAAAGGGACTATTATGGTTGGAGTAGGAGCTGGTGCAGGAGCTGAGGCTGGAAGCAATTGGTACACACGTTATATATATCAGCACATGCTCAATCGTGAGTTTTATCATAGCGCACGTGATGAGCGGAGCAAACTCTATATGGAGAGCCTCGGTCTTAAAGCCATCAATACCGGTTGTGTCACCATGTGGATGCTTACGCCAGAACATTGTGCACAAATTCCGACAAAGAAGGCAGACAAGGTTGTTTTCACGCTTACAGCATATGATGCAGACGAAAACGGCCAGATACTCCTTGATACATTGTTGAAGAACTATAGCGAAGTGTATTTCTGGCCCCAAAGCCTTGGAGATTATGAATATTTCCGCTCGCTAAAAAATACTGACACTGTTCACGTTCTGCAAGCCACAAAGGAAGCATATGACCGCTATCTGACGGACAATGACACCGACTATGTTGGCACTCGTTTGCATGGAGGTGTGTATGCTATGCGTCATAAGCGTAGAGCCATCATCATTGCCATCGATGAGCGTGCGCGTGCCATTAACGAACGCAATCACCTCAACTGCATCGAAAAGGCAGACATCCAGCAGTTGGACGCAATGATTAATAGTGAATTTGCAACAAGCATCATCATGTCTTTCAACGATATTAATCGTTGGAAAGCGCAATTTGGTATAAAATAATAGATATGGAAGATATAAAGGTTTCGGTTGTAGTACCTTCATACAATGTAGAGAAGTACCTTCCGCGATTAGTTGATTGTATCATATCACAAGATGAGCAATCGTGGGAAATGATTCTTGTAGATGATGGAAGCAGAGATAATACTGGCAAAGTATGTGATGAAGCCGCTCTTCGTGACAAACGTATCAAGGTTATACATCAAGAAAATCAAGGGTTGAGTGGTGCACGGAATAGTGGAATAAAGCTTGCAAGGGGGGAATGGATTGCATTTATAGATGCAGATGATCTTGTGTCGGCAACATATCTATCATCTATGTTGTCTGCAGCAAGCGTATCCGATCAGATAGATTTAGTTCTTTGTAGCTATGCCATAATAGAGAATATTCGCACACCGATTATGTTATTCAATAATGCTTCTTATATTGGCAAGCGTGAAATTAGTAATGCCTTTAGTAACACCAATCTGTTAACAAGGTGTTGTGCATGGGCTCGGTTATATAGAAGAAGTGTCATCCTTGATAATAACATATGGTATGATACAAAAGTAGCTACAGAAGACAGACCTTTCAATTATGAGTATATGAAATATTTGAGAGGTATTGCAACTACTGCTACTATTGGTTATTTTTACGGAAGTTTCTCGCCTACAACGCTTAAACATAAGAAACACCCAGTAGAGAACTATATTCTCAGACAAAAAGTCCTGAATAAAGAAATTCGTGAGCTATGCAAGATTTATACCCTGAAAGGAAAGGGCATGTTCGTAGTATGGCGTAACCTTATGAAGTTCCTTACAGAATCTGCAGAGGGTGCCTACTATCAGTTGGGCTGTGGCAAAGAAACTGAAAAAGTTCAGCAATCTGTAATGGACGAATGCTTCGATATAAATTGGCATAACGAGATGTTAAATAATGAGTACTGGCGTAAAACTTATGAGAATGACGAAAAGCTTCAGTTATTGGTTTCTGGCCAATTCGCAAAGTTTAATCGTGTCATGAAATACAGCGATGCAAATCTTCGTTTTCGTCAGTTTGTTCGTAAGTTGATTAGAAAAAGGCCACCTCAAGCATCATATGATACTGCAATAACAATGTTAAATTAGTTTATTCCATAATTATGAAGATATTAGACGTTACTGTGCGTGATGGAAGCTATGCAGTAGATTTTAAATATTCTAGAGCTGAAGTCAAAGATATTGTTTCCCGTCTCGTTCGCCTTGGTATCGAATATATAGAGATTGGTCACGGAATGGGCTTAAATGCCAGTTCTCCAGAAAGAGGTATTTCTCTTCGTACAGATGAGGAATATATACGTGCAGCTAAAGAGGTTGCTGGTGATGCTAAGATTGGTGTATTTTGCATTCCTGGCATTGCCCGTATGGAAGACCTTAAGATGGCAGCCGATCATGGTATTGCTTTCATTCGTATTGGTGTTCCTGTAGCTAAGGTTGCAGAGGCTCTTCCTTATGCCAATGAAGCAAAGGCATTGGGCATGGAAGTGATGGTTAACTTCATGAAGTCGTATGCTAATACCCCAGAAGACTTTGCACGGAGTGCCCGAATCGCTTGCGAAGCAGGTGCCGATACCGTTTATCTTGTGGATTCCGCTGGCTATATGTTGCCAGAGGAGATAACTGCATTTTACAATGCCACAAAGGCAGCATGTCCTCAGGTAAAACTCGGATTCCATGGCCATAACAACATCGGTTATGCAGTAGCCAATAGTATGCATTGCGCAAATCTTGGTTTTGAGTTTATTGATACCTCTTTCCAAGGATTGGGCAGAAGTATCGGCAATGCCTCTACCGAGATGTTTGTGATGGCGTATGAACGTGCTCATGAGCATGATGGCAAGAGCCTAGGCATTGACATCCCCCGCCTGTTGGAATATGGTTATGTCGCAATGCGCGACATCATGGGACAGAGGGTGATGCACCCTCTCGACCTCATTTGTGGTTATACAGGATTCCATACGGCATTCCTCAAGCAGATTTTCCATTGCTGTGATGACATGAATGTAGACCCTCTCCGACTCATTCTTGCCTATAGCAAGGAAAATAAGCTTACCCTCGATTATGAGCGATTGTGCGAAGTGGCTAAGACCTTGCCTCAAGACGATTTTGATACCAATCCTTACAATTTCCGCACGCATTTCTCAACCATCTTTAACGATAGATAACTATGGACGGTGTATTATTAGAAAAGATAATAGTTACGGGCAATCATGTGGATTATAAGTTCAAGGCCACAGGCACATTGAAACCATATTTCACCACCGATACCTTATTCATTAACTATGCCGAAGATGTCAGCATGGTGCCTGAATCAATTCTTGTCACTCCCTTTGTAGCAAGTATCATCCCTCTCATGTGGGTTACAAATACCGTAATGTGGGTGGAAGAAATTGACCAGACGTTCTACGACAGCATTCATCGTGTGCGTGATGCCTACCAACGTCTTTATAGCCATTACCCACTTCAAGGAAATATCATCGCTGCCCGATTTGTGGATAATCAGCTTGATGTTAAGCGAGACGCTTTGCTGCTCTTTAGCGGGGGACTCGATGCCAACTGCTCGTATGTCCGCATCCATGAGCAGAACCCTATGCTCTTCAACATTCAGGGGTGGTACAAGAAACTGACAGAAGTAGATAATGCTGCCGATGCCGATATTCGTGATTGTAGCGATTTTGCAAAGCGTGAAGGACGTGATTTCACATACGCAAAGAGCAACTTTGCCGTTATAGTGCGCGAGGAACTCTGGACTAAAAATATCCGTCCTAAGTTCGGCGATTCATGGTGGCATGGATTCCAGCACTCTATGGCTTTCATTACCATCGCAATGCCCATTGCTTATAAACATGGCATCAAGAACATCTATATTGCCAGTTCTGTACCGATGGGTGAATTTTGCATGTGCGCCTCTCACGTCACCACTGATAGTGAGTTCCGCTTTGCAGGCATAGGTAAGTGTGTGCATGACGGTAGCGAATTGGTACGTCAGGGAAAGGTGCAGGTTGTAGTTGACTACCAACGTAAATCTGGAACGCCATATCCAATTCGTGTGTGCTCTTTTAATGATCACAACTGTTGCGAGTGCGAAAAGTGCTTCCGTACTGTCCTCGGCCTCGTAGGTGAAGCCGCCAATTTGGCCGACTTCGGTTTCTATTTCAATAAGCCCCTGAAAGACCATTGGGCAGATGTAATGTATCGCAAATCTGGCCTTATGAGTTTCAAATCAGAGAAAGTTCTACACTGGCCATACATTATTCCAAGAATGAAGGCAAACTACGACCGCATGACTCTAGAGCAGAAGGAATTCGTTGATTGGTTCCTAACCTTCGATTTTGACAAGGCTCAGAAAGAAAGCCGTATACGCTATTACCGCCAGAACTTCTGGAGTATATTGAAACGTAAAATACACTTGTAACACAATATGTCAAAACCACGAATATTCTTAGGCATCCACTACATGCACCTTGGTGGAGCGGAGATTTCTGTTGTCGATTTGCTGTAAGATTGGGATGTGGAGAAACCAATTTCAGTTGAATTTGCTCATGATAGACACCTGAAAAGTTCTAAATTTCGGGGATTTATGAAGATTTAACCTTCCTCTTCGTGTGTATATTATAAGATTTATTTAATTTTGCAAATTAAATTGCACAGATCAGTCATTAGTATAATATGGAATATGCGAATATAACCTATGCACCGAGCATAGCTGCATTGTTTGAAGCGTTTGATGATATATGCGATACGCAATATCAGGACAATCAGCATCAGAACAATTATGTGAATGCGTTGGAAGAGTTAGGGGTAATCAGTAGACATGATGGAATGTTTTACGCTGGTGACTCTTGGGAATTTATGCGTCAACTGATAGGGGAGGAACGTAGAAAGGCATTTGCAGATCAATTGCAGACAACAGTGGAAGGTAGGGTTATCCTAGATGTAATTACCACAAATGGAGTACTATCTGTGCAACACGTTAAAGAGATAATTCCGTCCATGCCGTCAAGTACGGTGAATAATATCTTGTTGTGGCTGACGGATCTTCATATCTTGACCTTGTCGGGCACCTCCTTCACCTTGTATGTGGAAGATGCAGAGGAAGAAGTTGATTCCGAAGACACGACTGTCGGATCAGACGAGATTAATATCAAAGAAGATAAGTACTCTGTGTATGAATATCTGAGAAAGATTAAGCGAAATGATATTGTACTTAATCCGGATTTTCAGCGCAATCTGGTGTGGAAACCAGATCAGAAAAGTCAGTTTATCGAATCAGCTTTGATGAGTTTGCCTTTGCCTCCTATTTTCCTGAAGAAGATTTCTGACAAGAGGTTTATTGTTGTAGATGGTTTGCAACGATCTGCTGCTTTGCGTGATTTTATCAACAATGACTTTGAACTTTCAGGACTCAATACTCTCAAGGATTTGAATGGATGCAGATTCAGTGATTTGGACTCCAAACGTGACGGTCTGTCTGCAAGACTGGAAGACAGGCAACTCAATATGTACGTTATGCAGCCGTCTGTACCTATGGCAGTAGTGTATGACGTGTTCAATCGCATCAATACAGGAGGCACACAGCTTACTCGTCAGGAAATTCGAAATTGCGTTTTTCAAGGTCATTCAACAAGGTTGCTTAAGGAATTATCTGAAAATATTATTTTCAAAGAGTCAATAGGATATGGAATAAAGCATTGGAGAATGAAGGATAGAGAAGTCCTTCTGAGGTGTCTGGCGTTTGTTCTGTCGAATTATGATACCGACTATAATGGTTCAATGGATGAATATCTTGAACAGACGATGATTACACTAAACCGGATGTCTGACTCTGAGATAGAAGCATTGAAGCAAAAAACACTGAATGTTCTCCAACTGACGACATCCATCTTTGGAGACCGCAATTTCCGAATACCTACCGAATGTACACGAGGACGAATAAACATTGCTGTGATGGAGACGGTATTCTGGTATTTCTTCAATTTTCATGATGACGAAGTTGGCTCTCATGATAACTATAAATTCAGATATAAGCAGCTGTTGACTGATGAAAGCTACCTAAATGCAGTGAGGTGGTCAACAAATTCAAAAAGTCAGGTCAAAATCAGATTTGACAAAGCTATGTCTTACTTTTCAAAATTGTAAATAATATGTTTCACTCAATATCTTTACAGAACTTCAAGATGTACAGAGAAAATACCACATTCTCTAACTTGAAGAATATAAATATCCTCACAGGTGTCAATGGACGGGGTAAATCAACTTTGCTCCATGCGTTGCTACTCCCCAAACAGTCACTTGC
Source organism: Bacteroidaceae bacterium (assembly GCA_045617645.1). Taxonomy (GTDB): domain Bacteria; phylum Bacteroidota; class Bacteroidia; order Bacteroidales; family Bacteroidaceae; genus Physcousia. The sequence continues at coordinate 12,935 of JAZLIY010000068.1, forward strand.
TGAGAGCAAAACCGCACAACATATTACGCTCAATGGCGAGTATGTAGAATTAGGTAATGCAAAGGATGTCAAGAACGAATGTGCCAATCGGTCTGAACAGATACAGATATGTTATGGTGTATATGACCATACACTACAATTCAAGATGTCTGTGCCGAATGATGCTTCTCAAAAATTGCAGATCGACTCCTTGTCGATAGATTCTGTTATGTATTCACCTGAAGATGGAGCGTGGAACAATCTCATGCCGGAAAAAGCTGAGAATATCAGCGAAGAACTGACAAAACTGTTTAACTCCATCCTTTATATATCTGCAGAACGTATCGGTCCTAAACTGAATTACTCACCAGCGGTTGACAATGACATTGTTGATCCCAAAGGCAAAGGCTGCGCATGTGTGTTTTATAATCATCAGCACGACTCGATAAACAGTACGATGATTGAAACTCTTCCCGACTTCTTCCCAGGAATGTCCAATGAAGATTTTCTGGATTCATCATTTAATGGAGTTCTGGAGTTTTGGCTCGGCAAAATGTTTGACGAGACCAAAATACATGCAGAGTATGTCAGTTCTGCAAATATCTATGTCTTGAACTACACGACCAGTGGAAATACCCGGGAAAGTAAGCCAACCAATGTGGGATTCGGCTATTCGTATGTGCTTCCAATTCTTGTAGCAGGTCTTCTCGCAAAGTGCGATGATGTTCTTATCGTGGAAAATCCCGAAGCACACCTTCATCCTCAGGCACAATCCGTATTGGGCAAATTTCTTGCATGGATATCACTACACAACGGAATCCAAGTTTTTGTCGAAACCCATAGTGAACATATTGTCAATTCTTTCAGGGTGCTGATAGCTCAGGGAAATATGTCTCCTCAAGAGCTTAACATGCTTTTCTTCGACAAGGATTTCGACAAATACGCAAGGGTTATACCTGTAGATGAGAAAGGAAAAATTGATTCATGGCCCCCACGTTTCTTTGACCAGGAGGAAAAGGATTTAGACATAATATTGTAACATCAATAGCAAGCGTATGGCATTCAACGTATTTTTGAACGAACAGTCGCTTCATGCCCAGTTCTCTTCCGAAGAGGCTGTTAGAGGTGTTAAGGAGTTATGTCGTTGCATAGATCTGCTCAAACAATGTAATGGCGATGGGCATAATCATTATTATATCCCGGAAGCTCTGTATATGAGAGAAATCCTAGAGGACAGGACGAACCTACACTCTTTCCTTTCGCAACATAAAGAATACAAAACTCAGTTTCGTAACAAATTGAATCTTTTTGTGACATGCCCAATGACAGCGGCTCCCACTTCAGAGTATGAATGTCAAGGGCAGATTTATAGGTTTTCCTCTATTGGTGAAGCGTACGAGAGCCAATCGGCATATCCCACGTCTATTCTGAATTGGACATGTTCTGTATTCCCCGAGCCGGATGTTGTGATAACCCTCAATCAAGAATCCCGAACAGTACATTCTTTCTGCACTGCTGAAGTTTTGAGTGATTTTCTAACAAGCAACGGCTGGTTGGGACGGCAGTATGACAAGTCAAGTTCTATTCCCCCACGTGATCCGGAGACGGTCCTATCGGATGCTACCTTGTTCGAATCTACACCCCATACATACCAAGGACGAAGAATCTATCGTAGAATAGGCGAGAACGAGTTGTGGTATGTTGACAATCTACATTATGGCTCAGATGCGCATCTTGAGGTTTTCAGTGAAACAGAGAAAAAGCAGATACATGTCAGCTGTATTGATGCGATTAACTATTACCGTGACTTAACTCCGAAAGAGAAGAAGCGTACATTGCGATTTGATGGGGATAATTAAATTCAAAGCAGATTCCGAAAACATTTATGTACTCACAGATAATCTCAGCACAATCATTATATGCGGTTATGACGCAAGAGGAGCATCGCAACTATTGTCATGGAAGGGATAAGGATGCTATGCTGGCAGAGATACAAAATACATGTGTCGATAAAATATATGATGGTAGTTATCGCTTCTGCTTGGCATTGCATAACGAACTTTGTATCAATGCTCATCCTACCTGTGGTATCGATTATCTTTGTCAAAATCTTCTAATCCGCAAGTTGAGTGCAAACATTATGCACTCTTATAGGCTAAAACCAACTAATCGTAATTTAATCGTACGTCAGATCAAGCAATTGTTAGGTACAGAGACTCCTTTGTGTATTATGCGCAAGGATGTGCGTCATTTCTTTGAAAGCGTGAATCCGGCTGAAGTTCTGATGAAAATGCGCAAAGATGGAAGAGTCGGTAGTCAGACTATACAATTGTGTGAGACATTAATGCATTGTGCTACTAATTTGGGAGCTGTTGGAGTGCCTCGTGGGTTGGCGATAAGCTCAGCTCTGACAGAATTCTTGATGCATAAGTTTGATCATACATTCATAAAGTTACCTGATACACTACTCTATAATCGATATGTTGATGACATCGTAATGATAAGCACCAATATATGCGACATGGATGCCGTACAAAGACTCGTTGATGAGTCTCTTGGGGCTGTCGGCCTTGTTGAGAATAAGGATAAGCATTACTCGCTTACTTATGAAGAATGGACTTCAGGGATGGAATTTGAATATCTTGGTTACTCATTTGTATATACAGACAAGGGAATCAAAGTCAAGATTGCAGATAAAAAGTTGAATCGAATAAAGACATGCATTACTCGTGCATTCAAGGATTTTGTAAAGACAGGGGATGAACAGATGTTGTTTGACCGGATGCAATTTCTGGCTTGCATTTCGTATGTCAAGAGTAGTTCTTTGAACAAAGTAAAGGTTGGATTACCTGCAAACTACTCCGCAACAACTGGTTGTGATTCCTTTAAGGAGATAGATTGTTATTATCAAAATATCTTGCATTGTAAGAATGGGGCCTTTGGCCATAAACTGCAAACATCACTTTCTACTCTGTATAGAGATAAACTGAAACGTATTTGTTTTGCCCATTGCTACGAACATCGTATTAGAAGAAAATTCTCTGGAGTACGCATACATGAACTTAAGGATTGTTGGAGATGAAAAATATATACAGAACGCTACTCTCGGAAGTACTCCCATATGAGACTCCATTATTTTTTGATAATGTAGGATTCTATTCTCATCTTGTTACAGGAAGAGTAAATGAAGCTGATTTGCACGATCTCTTCTTGATGAAGTCTGATGATTATTCAATACCTTTTAACTACAAGGTTCAGCGCAATGCTCGTAAAGGTAGCCGTGCGCTATCGGTAATACATCCTATAAGTCAATTAGCTATAGTTGATTTCTATCGGAATTACGATTTGTCGCTTCTACAGGCAACAAATGATAGTCCTTTTTCTATGCGCTACATATATGCCGTAGCCAAGTTGCGCTATGATGCCTCCAAAGAGCTCATAATAGAGCGAAAACAGCCTGAGAAAGATATGGATACAGAAGATGATGACCAAACGAAGGAGTATGTTAGTTACTTTACATACAGGAGCATCGATCGTATGTATAAGTTCTTCAATGGAATGCCATTGTTTAGATTGGAACAGAAATATGCAATGATGCGTAAACTGGATGTTACTGGCTGTTTTTACCACATTTATACTCATTCAGTTTCGTGGGCTATCATGGGAAAAGATGTAGCAAAGAAATCCATTGGGTATCAAACTCTTGGGAATGATTTTGATATTCTAATGCAACGTTGCAACTATAATGAAACCAATGGTATCGTGGTAGGACCCGAGGTGTCCAGAATCTTTGCCGAGTTGATATTTCATCGCATAGATCAGAATGTACTATCTTCGCTTAAGGAGAGAGGTTGTGTATTTGGCGTACATTATGAGATTCGTAGGTATGTGGACGATATGATGGTGTTTGCCAATGACGAGAAGACCCTTGATGTGGTTGAGTCGGTGATTGAAAAAGAACTGGCTTTCTACAAACTGGATTTGAACAAATCAAAACGTACTACTCAGGTTCGTCCTTTCGGTACACCTATCTCCTGTTGTAAACAAGATGTGATTAATCTCTTCAATAAGTATCGTGATGAGTACATCCTAAACACAGATCATCCTATACGAGCACCATATAAAGTGGCATTGTCATTCTTTCGAGAATTGAGGCTTATCGTCAGCAAATATGATGTTTCTTATGGAGATGTAAACAGAATGCTGTTGAGTTTTGTTTCAAAGGCAATGCGCTTGGTAAAAAGCAATGAAGCAGCTGAGGAGATAAAGACCTTACAATGCGTCTGTCTGTTGGATATAGCATACTTATTGTTCTCGTTTGATATTACAACCACAGCATCATTGCGCATGTGTAGAGTGATATTTATCGCCAATGAGATAGCAGAGTCTATGACTATGCCTAATTGCAGGCAAGAAGTAATAGAGAAACTTTATAAAGAAACAAATAGAGTTCTTTCGATTTATCTCGCCACAGACCGTGAGGAAAATATGCCTGTTGAGATGGTCAATATCCTACTTGCGTTGAAGAGTCTTGGCCTAGAGGTTTATGATAATGACCGATTGATAGTCCTCTTTGGAATAAAGACCAATGAGAAAGGTTATGATTTCTCTGCTTTGAACTATTTTGCGATATGTAGTTTGCTGATGCTCATAAAGAGTGATCCAAATTATAAGGCATTAAAGATAAGTTTGCAAAACTATATCCTCACATTATTTGCTGATGGGTGGCAAAAGAAATCAGAAATGGCTTTGTTGTTCCTTGATTTGATTGCCTGCCCAGACTTACCTGATCAATATAAAAAGAAGTTGTGGGCTAAAACACATTATGGAAATTTAGTTAGAAGTGAGAAAAGAAAATATTTCTTAGACCATAAGAATCGATGGTTCTTTGACTGGAATATGAATAAAAACACTCTTGACAACTATCTAAAGAAAAAAGAATATAGACCTGCATACGAGTAGAGGGCAGATGCGACCCACTCACATGATATAGGATTTGCTTTTAGCTGGAGCATTGAGTATATCATACACCGTAGGCGTAGAACGATGCGTGACATTTGTACTTCGCGGAGTGTCTGTTACGCAAGTGCACAGATTCTGCAATAACAAGGGGAGGCGCAAGCCTCACACACATTAGGGAAGGTCTGTCCTTGAATCGTATGTATGGTCTTTTTATTAGCTAGTATGGGAGGATCGGTTAATGAGGTTGAAGAACTCCCACATGTCAGGATAGAACCTAAAATGTGGTTGCGATTCTTTGACATCAACGTCAACGACAACTCTAACCCTTAACCTCTAACCTCGCCGGAACTTCTGGGGTATATTGAAACGAAAATTACATATCAAGTGATTATGTCAAGACCACGAATATTCATCGCTATACATTATATGCACCTTGGAGGGGCTGAGATATCCCTTATCGGACTATTACAGGCGCTTGATCCAAAGAAGGTGGACATCGACCTCTTTGTGTATAGTCATGAGGGGGAATTGATGAAGCTCATTCCTGGGTATGTCAACCTATTACCGGAGAACAAGGCATACTCTATGTTCGAGCGTCCTATGGTGGAAGTGCTCAAAAAGGGACATTGGGGCGTTTTGGTAGCTCGACTATGGAGCAAGTTTAAGACGAAACAATACATAAAGTACACTCAACCTGCAAAGGCATGTGCTGCAGGTATGGGATACCTTGGTAAATACGTCAGCAAGGTTGTTCCCGATATCAATCCAAATGTGGAGTATGATCTCGCCATCTCTTTCCTAACTCCCCATAACTTTGTACGCGACCATGTATGTGCCAAAAAGAAGATATGCTGGATTCATACCGACTATTCTCGCATTGACATCAATGCAGAACTGGAATTGCCCGTATGGGATAGTTTCGACCATATTATTAGCATCTCGTCTGACGTAACCGAAACTTTTTTAAAAACATTCCCTTCACTCGCGTCAAAGATTGTGGTATTGGAGAACATCCTATCATCTGATTTTGTAAGACATAGAGCAGATGAGTTCATCGTGAAATGGGATAATGAAAAAGTAACAAGAAATTCTGTCATATCCCATGATTTGAAAAGCAATTATCTAAGACTTTTATCTATCGGTCGCTTCTGTGAAGCGAAGAATTATGATAACGTGCCAGATATTTGCCGGCGAATGCTGCAAATACTTAATACTTCGACAAGCTCAGCACAAGATCCTGGTCAAAACGAAAACATCCATCCAGATGGTTCTCTCACCTCTCACCTCTCACCTCTCACTTTTGACATCAAATGGTATATCATAGGCTTTGGTGGTGACGAAGCCCTCATCCGACAAAAGATTGAAGAGGCTGGTATGCAAGAACATGTCATCATTCTCGGCAAGAAAGAAAATCCTTATCCTTATATTAAAGCCTGTGACATCTATGTGCAACCTTCACGTTATGAAGGGAAAAGTGTTACCGTACGGGAGGCCCAAATGCTTTGCAAACCGGTCGTAGTCACAAACTATCCCACAGCCAGCAGTCAGATACAAGATGGTATAGATGGTGCTATTGTACCTATGGATAATGAAGGTTGTGCAAAAGGGCTAGCCGAGTTCATCATTAACACCGACAAGCAAAACTGCATAGTGGAATATCTCAAATCGCATGATTATGGTAATGTGGAAGAGGTGGAGAAAATATATAATATTTTAAATGTCAACATCAACGATAACGAAAACGATAACGAAAAATAATGAAACAGAGAATTTATTACCTGGATGTCGTTAGATGTTTTGCTTGTCTGCTAGTTGTACTAATGCATGCACCATATCCTAACAGTGGTTTAAGCGGCCTCGTTGTAGTTCCTATAAGTCTAGCTACAGCTCCATGTATAGGACTTTTCTTCATGGTTAGTGGAGCACTATTATTGCCTACTGAAGACAATGGCATCGACTTTATGAAAAAACGGCTTTCCAAAGTACTTATTCCATTGTTGGTATGGACGGTTGTCGGCATTGTAATGGACGGACTGTCCAATGGCTTCGGTTCATCGCTTCATTTGATTCAAAAGATATGTTCCATACCATTCTCAACACAGGGACATGGAGTATTATGGTTTATGTATGTGTTGATTGGACTCTATTTAATTTCGCCAATCATCTCGCCTTGGTTGGAGAGGTGCAGCCGGAAGGAACTAAAGATGTACCTCCTGCTGTGGCTCGTCACTATGACTTTCCCGTACTTGAAAATGGTTTTGATTGTCAATGATAGCATTACCGGTTCATTCTATTACTTGTCTGGATATGTGGGTTACTTTCTCCTTGGCTACTACCTTAGGAAATATGGCTGTGGAAAGACGTGGGTTGCACTCCTTTGGCTTCCTGTACCATTTGTGTTGTTGGGTATCAGTAAGGCTAAGGGGGTGCCCTTCGAACTAAACAGTCATTTCTGGTACCTCAGCCTACCTACTGCCATTTCCGCATGGAGTTGGTTTACGATAATAAAGAATATAGAATCAAAGATTGTATCATGGAGTCCAAAGGCGCTTAACATGATAGCCAAATTCTCTTGCTTGTCATTTGGCATATACCTTATGCACATTTTTATAATGCGAAATGGCCTATGGCCAATTTTTGACAAATGTCAGATTGCGGGGTGGTATTCTTTGGCAATAAGTTTCCTCGGGACTCTCTTTATAAGTTTTGTTCTTACTTGGGGATTTAGTTTGTGTCCCTTTGGAGATTACATAATAGGATATAAGAAGAAAAAATGATACCGAAAATAATTCATTATTGTTGGTTCGGAGGTAATCCCCTACCCAAATCTGCCATCAAATGTATTGAAAGTTGGAAAAGATTCTTTCCTGAATATGAGATATGGGCATGGGTGGAGAAGCCTCTCCCCAACCCTCTCCTGAAGGGAAGGGAACTTTATGCAGATAGGGTAATGGAGTTTGACGTGAACTCAATTGCTTATACCAAGGAGGCATACGAAGCAAAGAAGTATGCATTCGTGAGTGACTATTGCCGTTTCTGGGTACTTTACCACCATGGCGGCATCTACTTCGATACTGACGTACAAGTTATCAAGCCGATGGATAACATTATTGCCAAAGGGCCTTTTATGGGACGTGAGGCAGGCTCGTGGATGAAAGCGTATGGCCGACCAAACGGTCTTGCCGTAGCGCCTGGCCTTGCCCTGGGTGTAGAAGAAGGCAATCCATTGTATAAAGAGTTTCTTGATGTGTATAAGACACTCAAGTTCCACTTGGAGGATGGAACATTGAATACCAAGACCATCTGCTGGTATGTAACCGAAATATTACTGAAATATGGACTGACGGACAACAATTATCAAGTTGAAGAGGTAGCCGGTATCTGGATTTATCCAGCCGATGTATTCTGTCCGATGGATCATACCAAGGGAAACTACATGAAGATAACAAACAATACAGTAAGCATCCATCTTTATGATGCAACATGGAGGAATCATGATACGCTTCACTATAAACTGGCGCGTATAAAGAAGTGGGTGGTACGTACAATGATGAAACTTAAAGAAACAAGAGAATGATAACAGCAGCTTTATATCAATATGTGTATCTGTTTCTTGTGACGATACTGACATTGATTGCAGCATCAAGGTATGGCAGATATAACACCAGTAGAATAACAGTAGGAGCAAAAGAACAAATTCTTCCTTCATTACTGGTGTGTGTATTCATGATTGTTTTTATCGGCATACGCCCTATTAGTGGACGCTACTTTGCGGACATGGGTGGTTATGCTGCGGAATGGTATACGTGGGATGTGGGAACCTATTCATTCACTTGGAATGTTGAGAACAAGTTGTTTGATAACCTTCGTATGTTTATGTCAACATCGAGAATGTCAGTAGAGTCGTTCTTTTTCTTAATTTCCTGTATTTATTTTGGAGCGTCATACATTGCATGCCGAAAACTATTTCCAAAAGACACATTGTTTGCATACCTTGTGTTTCTTGGTGCCTTCTCGACTTTTTCGTATGGAACTAATGGTATTAAAGCAGGGGCGGCAGCTTCTTTGTTCCTTGTGGCACTGGCTTACCATGACAAGCCTGTTGTGACAATCGTACTGTCGTTGATATCCTGGGGGTTCCATCATTCCATGGTGATGGTGGTGGCAAGCTACTTGATGGTATATTTCTACCATAAGCCAAAATGGTTCTTTGGTTTATGGGTATTCAGCGTGATAATTGCAGCCTTACATATCAGTGTATTTCAATCGCTTTTTTTTTCAATGGCAGATGAATCTGGTCAAAGGTATCTTGCAGGACAGAAATCTGGTAAAGGATTTCGAATAGACTTCATTCTATATAGTGCTATGCCCGTTTTGGTTGGTTATTATGCAATTTACAAAAAAAAGATTCTGTCTCGCCCATACGAAATTATTCTCTGTTTGTATCTGATATCCAACTCCATCTGGATGCTTTCCATGTATGCAGAGTTTACCAATCGAATTGCCTATCTCAGTTGGCTACAGTATCCTATAGTTCTTATTTATCCTTTCCTAAAAGAACATTGGGGTCCCAACCAATATTCATTGGTAAAGAAAGTCGCATACGGTCATCTTGTGTTTACATTGTTCATGGAACTAGTCTTTTACGCTTAATACAAACTTACCTATATGCCAAAAATTTCGGTAATCATGGGTATCTACAATTGTGCGACAACGCTTCAAGAGGCTTTGGATTCGCTCTATGCCCAAACCTATCAGGACTTTGAGATAATCTTGTGCGATGATGGTTCCAGTGATAATACGTACCAAATTGCGTATGAGAATCAACAGAAGCATTCAAATGTCGTTCTCCTAAAAAACCCGCGCAACATGGGGCTCAACCAGACGCTTAACAATTGTTTAGCTGTTGCAAAAGGTGAGTACATCGCCCGTATGGATGGCGATGACAAGTGTGATTCAACTCGTTTCGAGAAGCAGGCAAGATTCCTTGATGAGCATCCTGAATATGCCATTGTCAGCAATCCTATGATTTATTTTGATGAGGATGGCGAGTTTGGTAGAGGACAGGCCCGTGAAGGTGAACCTGGGCTTGATGCTTTTGTTAATGGTACACCTTTTTGTCATGCACCATGTATGGTTCGTAGAAAGGCATATATGGCTGTTGAAGGCTATACGGTTGACAAGCGACTGCTTCGTCATGAGGATTATAACCTTTGGACAAAGATGTACGCCAAGGGATTACGTGGTTATAATATGTCCGAACATCTCTATATGATGCGTGACGATCGCAATGCTACTAAGCGCAGAAACTTTCGTGGTCGTATGAACGGCATTTATGCGCGGTGGATTGCATATAGGACTATTCATATTCCATTCCATGGCTTTATTATATTTGCGATAACTGCTCTCATCAAAGACCTCATGCCAACATTCATGTACGAGTATTTTCATCGTAAGAAATTAAATAGATAATCTATGTTACAAGCTATAAAGGAAGATCTCTTCCGCTACCAGGGTACGGACTGCACAAAGATCTCAGTTTTGTTGTCATACCTATACAAGCCACATACTCGCTATATGTGGTATTTTCGCCAACATCAATTTGCCAGCAATAAATTCTGTCGACTCTTTTGGAAAGTGCTTCTTCTGCGTGCAAAGTTCAAAACTGGCGTCCAGATTCCTGCAGGTACAAGAATAGGACGCGGTTTCCGTATGCTACATTTCGGTAATGTAGTTGTACACCCAAGGGTTGTAATTGGCGATAACTGTAATATTGCTGAAGGTGTACTTGTCGGTGAATCGTTTGTACATGGTGTTTGTGGTGTTCCTACAATTGGCAACAGTTGTTGTATATTTGCCAACTCTATCGTAGTGGGGGGTGTTTCTTTGGGAAATAACGTATTGATTGCTCCTGGGGCTTTTGTCAATTTTGATGTGCCCGACAATTGCATTGTGATGGGCAATCCAGGAAAAATCATTCAGCGCAAAACATCCCCTACAAAAAAATATATAGTTTTTCCAATTGAAAATATGAAATGAAAAACGTTCTACAACTTATAAATCTTTCATCGTCGGCAGAGAACTTCATTGGTGATCAGTTGTCATACTTTCAGGAGAATGGAGATTTTAAGATGCATCTCGTTTGTTCTGACATGGGCAATCTCACACGTTTTGCAAAAGAGCAGAAAGTTGAGTATATGCCATTGAACCTTTCGCGACAACTATCTCCATGGCAGGATATCAAAGCATTTTTTGCTATCTGCAAATATATACGCAAACATAAGATAGACATTATCTTGTGTCATCAGGCAAAAGCACGCACCGTGGGCATTCCTGCGGCATGGTTTATGGGAGTGAAACATAGGATCATCTTCTCGCATGGAGTATTGCACGAAACAATGCACGGATTGAAACGCCTGCTTGTGTTGAGCAACGACCGTATGCTTTCGCGTATGGCAACAAAGGTTATCTGTGTGAGCCATCATGTTATGAATGCTCGTGTGAATGATGGTATCGATAGTCCTGAGAAACAAACAATCATAGGCAAAGGATCGTGCAATGGTATTGACACCATTGGTAAGTTTAATCCCGAATTGGTTTCACCCGAAGAGGTGATGTTGCTCATGCAGAAATTTGGTATAAATGATGGTGACTTCGTTGTTGGATTTTGTGGACGCTTGGTGAAGGATAAAGGTGTAGCAGAATTAGCAGAAGGTTTTCGCTTGCTTTGTGAACGTAATCCTGAAAAAAGTATCAAACTTTTAATTATAGGTGAACCCGAAAAGCGAGATGCCGTAGCTCCAGAGGTCTTTGAGGTTTTAAACGAAAATCCAAGGGTTATCTTTACTGGTCGCGTACCGTTTGATGAGATACAGAAATACTATCTCCTAATGAGCGTGTTCATCCTGCCTTCTCATCGAGATGGCCTCGGCCTCGTTCCTCTTGAAGCAGAGTCAATGGGTATTCCTGCTCTTGTTACAAAGATAACCGGTTGCAAAGAGACCATTGTCGAGAACGTTACGGGTAATTATATCAATCTGAATGGTGAATCCGTATGCGAAGAGCTTACCAGATACTTTGATTCTGACAGATGTCGAATCTTCGGAAAACAAGCTCGAAAGTTTGTACACGGGAATTTTGAACACACGGTTTTTCGTGAACGAATTTTTAACTTCATGAAATCGTTAGATTAGATGAGTAACATACTTTTATTAGGAGCAGGAACGCAGAGTCTTGCAATAATACCCTCGCTTCATCGTCATGGACACAGGATTGCTATTCTAACAGAGACGCATACCAACTATGGAGATAAATCGCGTTATGTGCATAAGGTCGTGCGCTGTGAGGCGGGAAGTGAGTCGAAAATGCTGAATGCTGTCCTGCAAACTATCTCCAAAGAACGGATTGATGTTATCATTCCAATGGGGGATGTTAGTGCAGAGCTTTTGAGTAAGTATAAAGATAACTTTGCCGGTCAGCATTTCGTGATACCTGATTATGCTACTTTCCTCAAAGGATATGATAAGAACCAGCTGCTGACACTTTGCAAAGAGCAAGGATACCCTCATCCACAAACAGCAGATCTCAGTAAAGTGGATTACCCGAGTGACGAACTAAAATCATTCCCATTTCCGGCTATGCTGAAACCCAACTGTACAACAGGTGGCAGAGGTATGGTGGAGGTGAAAAACTACGATGAGTTTGTAAGCGTATATCCTGATTTACATAAGGAATATGGTGCCTACCACCTCCAGCGATTCATCAAGGCTGGTGGCCGTCAGGTGAAGGTACAACTCTATGTGGATGAACAGCAGCATTTGATTGCACATTCTGTTCAGCATAAGATGCGTTGGTATCCTAACAAGGCCGGTAGTAATTGTTGTGCGCGTTCCATCACTGACGATCATATTGTTGGCATCTGCTACAATGTTTTGAAAGATATTAACTGGATTGGCTTTGCCGATTTTGACACAATAGAAGATCCTGATACAGGTGAACTTCTCATTATGGAAATCAACCCTCGTTTGCCGGCTTGCATCAAGGGCTCAATAGTAGCGGGAGTCGATTGGGGAGAGATACTCGTTAATGGTGCATTAGGTCTTCCACAGAAGCAGTATGAATACGAGGAAGGAATGGTACTTCGTCACCTCGGCCTTGACATACTGTGGTTCCTTCATGCTGAAAATCGTTGGCATACTCGTCCAGGATGGTTCCATTTCTTTGGCCGAAAGATCTGTTATCAGGATATGAATGGATGGCTTGACCCTATGCCATTCCTCACAGGTACATGGAATAACGTAAAGAAACTCTTCAATCCGGATTTCAAAAAAGCAAAGAAGGGCGTATGAAAAGATTTGATTATATAGATGTAGCTAAAGGAATTGGCATCTTACTCGTGGTATGGGGACATATCACAACGCATTGGACAGGTAGTTTCCTTTATACATTCCACATGCCTCTATTTTTCATCATATCTGGAATGCTGTTCAAAAGAAGCAAGTTCAATGGCTTTACTGATTTTGCTGGTAAGCGCATCAAACGACTCTTCATGCCATACTTACTTTATTCAATAGCCACATGGGCAGTGTGGGCTGTATTTAACTATGTAAGAGGTATTGACGTGGAAAGTTATTTCAAACCACTCCTGCAAACCATACTTGCTCAAGGTAGCGGTCAGTTCTTTGTCTATAATAGTCCGCTATGGTTCATTCCCTGTCTCTTTGCTATCGAGATTATGTACTTCTTTACAAGTCGCTTTCACGATGCCGTGAACTTTGGTCTTTGTCTTGTAATGATGGTTGTGAGCATTGTGCTTGAATCATTGTTTGGATATGATTATCTGTATCTGTTGCCGTGGAACTTTGATGCAGCCCTTATGGCATTGCCGCTTTATGCGATGGGAAATCTTACGGTCAAGCATTATTCTCTTTCTCAGATAAATGAGGTAGTGTGCCAACATAAAATTATAGCATTGGGTGGAGCAATGATGATTGCAGTATTACTTACGGTATCTCTCAACCAATGGAATTCCATCTCAATGGGGTATTCCTATTACGGCAATGAGTGGGTGTTCCACCTTCGTGCGTTAATGGGTACGGCAATGGTGCTTATGCTAGCGATTATAATAGCAGATAGTGATCGAATCAAGAGATTGTGCGATGCATTTGTCTGGTGTGGACAAAACAGTCTTGACATCATGTGTACCCACGTTCCGATAAAAGGTATTATAGTATTGGTGTTGGCAAAAGTCCTTCATCAAGACCAAGGAACGGCATCTTCTTTTGTCAGTTTCTGTTTTATGGCCTTTGTTATCACAACCATCATAGATATTGTCTGCGTTTGGTTCATCAATAGATACATAAAGAAGATAGGAAAGTAGAATTCATAATAAATATTCCTATATGAGTTCAAATCTTGATTATTTCTTGAACCATCTCTTATGTCCTGGCATTTCATACGATCTTTTAATTCTCACTCTAATATCAGCTGTTGGTCTCTCCATTTTCGCTTGGTGTATAGGGAAAAAGGACAAGTTTAAGAATGTACTAATAGTTTGGATTGCAGCCTACCTGTTCATAATATTGTATGTAGCAGTAATAGGAAGAACGGCCAAAAATAGCATATCCGTCCAATTGATACCATTCTGGAGTATTCAAGCCATACAAAATGGGTACATTGAAACGATTTATGAGAAGGTGTATAATGTAATCTTCTTTGTGCCGTATGGGGTGTTATGGGGAGCCTACCCCCAGCCCCTCCCTAAAGGGAAGGGAGTATGGTGGAGGAGAGTTGTTTTGATAGGTTTCCTGACTTCTATAACTATTGAGCTCCTGCAACTCATTACCGGAACTGGCACCTGCGAGACGGATGATGTGATATGCAATACGCTGGGGTGTGGGATGGGGGCAGGCATCGCCTTCGGCTGTATAAGATTGTTCAATTGGCTTAAGTGATTCAAAAAATAGCAGGCAACGACAAATGATGAAAGATTCATAGCCTTTTGCAATGAACTCCGTGCATAAGTCTTAGAACATCATCACTTCCCTACGAACATACTGCCGCTTTAAACAAAATTAAGTATAAAAAAAGATATGAACTATAGCGCGAACCGAATGCAGAATGTTTACTTTTTGCTGAGGTGCAACCTATAGTGCATAAATTTTGAAGAATTTAATGAACATTCTAACATTTGATATCGAAGAATGGTATCTGGAGAAGATGTACTTTGGCAATCATGCGGAGAAGTATAAGGAGTTTGACAGATACTTAGACGAGATACTTGACACATTGGATGAACGGAATCAGAAGGGCACGTTCTTCTGTGTAGGGGGGCTCGGTCGTGAATTCCCCGATGTGGTAAAACTCATTGCTGAACGCGGGCATGAAATAGGATGCCATAGTGACATACACACTTGGTTGAACAAGATGACACCAGAGGAGTGTCTGGCTGATACCCACAAAGCTGTGGATTCCCTGGAACAAGCGATTAGTCAGAAAGTGAAGAGCTATCGTGCACCTGCTTTCTCGATTGGTGCAACCAATAAGTGGGCGTTTGAGGTGCTGGCAGAATGTGGCATTGAGCGTGATGCAAGTGTTTTCCCTGCCGTTCGAGATTTTGGTGGCTTTGCTGAATTTGGCCAGAAGACTCCTACCATTATACGATACAATGGCATCGAAATGAAGGAGTTCCCGATCTGTACGACTAAACTGATGGGCAAGGAAATTGCCTATTCTGGTGGTGGCTACTTCCGCTTCTTTCCTATGTGGTACGTAAAGAAGGAGATGGCAAGTGCCGATTACTCGATGACTTATTTCCATATTGGTGATTTGGTTGCCATCATCAGGGGTGTAATGACCAAGGAAGAATTTGAAAATTACTTTAAGGAACCGGGAACATTGAAGAATCGCTATGTGAGATACGTGAAAACAAATTTCGGTATGAGTGGTGCATTTGGTAAGTTGCAGAAACTGCTCCGTACTACCGATTTTATGAATCTCGAACAAGCTTCAAAATCGTTGGATTGGAGCAAACTGCCGGTTGTTGAATTGTAAATAGGATAATTCATAATATGCTTTACGTAATAGCTCATTTTTTAAGAGACAAACTCCCTTGGATATGGGACTTGATAGATGTGCTGAACTCATGGCTTTTCAGCCTGAGGTTTGGTGATAAGCTCAGCAAAATTGAAGCTGAGATTCTGGAGCATTACGGCAAGGAATGTGGCATGAGAATAGCGCCTATGCGCGAGGTGACAACGGAGGCATTGGTGGCGTTCTTTGCGGCTCAGCCTGAGGAGGCGTTTACTTTTTTCAAACCTCATGGATTTGATGCGAAGAGCATCGGGAAACTCCAGACAAACCACTCGTTCCTCGCCTACATCCTCATGGACAGTTCGGCTGTCGCCGGCTATTGCTTCATCCGCAGTTTCTTCATGGGTAAGGGTTTCCGTGGGCGCATGGTGGGCATCGACCATCGCGGGCGTGGGCTAGGCACGCTGATGAACCGGCTGATGAATGAGGTGGGCTTCGGCATCGGTCTTCGCCTGTTCGAGACGGTGTCGAAGAGGAATGTGGCTTCTTACCATTCGGCTATGTCGGCAAGCGAGGTGAAGGTGATTGAGGAAATGGAGGATGATGAGCTTTATCTGGAAATCGTAAATTCGAATAAATAAACAGGAATGTTTCTCAAAAGACTATTTGACATTGCAGCAAGCTTCTTTGGCTTGCTGTTTTTGTGGCCAGTACTGCTGATTGTGGCAATAATGGTTAAAATTAAGATGCCGGGGGGACCTGCATTCTTCTGCCAGAAGCGTGTGGGAAAGGACGGGAAGCTGTTTACATGCCATAAGTTCCGTACCATGACAGTCAATCACAATGGTAGCAGTGTATCCGTGGCAGGAGATAATCGCATTACACCTTTCGGAGCTACGCTTCGCCACTACAAGATTGACGAATTACCAGAGTTATGGGACGTTCTCATCGGTAATATGTCATTCGTAGGTCCTCGTCCTGATGTAGAAGGATATGCAGATCAACTACAAGGAGATGACCGTGTAATCCTAAAGCTGCGTCCTGGTATCACCGGTCCTGCAACGCTAAAGTACCGTCTCGAAGACGAGATGTTAGCCTCTCTCCATCTTTCCCCTGAAGGGAAGAGTGTGATAGACTGGCAAGGGAACTCTTTTCCTTTAGGAGAGGATATAGGTGAGGCTGATTTGGCGGTCTGGTACAACGACAATGTGATATATCCGGATAAAGTACGACTGAATAAATACTACTACGAGCATTATTCGTTCTTTAAGGACATCGAGATGATCTTCGTCACAGTCCTTGGTACCAAAATTTCTTTTGCCGGGGAAGAAATTTAAGATGGGGAAAAAGCCTCTCCCCGTCCCTCCCCTAAAAAAGCCTCTCCCCGTCCCTCCCCTAATACTTACGATTATTCGATTTACGATGAAATGGTAAACGTCCTAATCTCTGCCCTATCCCACCTTTGCACTTAGCGTCTGCCACTTCGGCTACTTTTGCAAGATTTAAAAGCCTTTTTTCATGGACTGAAGGAGGCTATTGTGACGAGCAGGACTCGTACGGAAACGAAGGTTTTGGACGAGGTCGTGTTGCATTTTATGCCCGTGGCTTGCTATACCTATACAGTGGGTTATAATACGCTGAGATTGACTCAGGAGAGATTCGGGCTGTAGGTTGTAAGCCTTTATGAATGCTACAATACAGCGAAGAAAAATAAGACTGATAAAACATGCTTATTTTTCCTAATAAACTTTATATAATGAATGTCAGTGTGTTAGAAAGGACAATTAAGCGAACAAGTATGGATTATGGCAAGATAGCAAGGACGATACTGAAGCAGATGGGGAGGTTTACTGTTTGCACATTAAAATTGCACAATGAGAGATTTGAGTGTTAAAAATTACGTTAATTCTTAAATAAGTAACACATGTTTCAATTAAAAAACGCATTTTTGCAATAGAAAAATCATTTTTTAATATTAGATTAACGATTATGCAGGCAAGTGTTTTTAGTCCAATTCAATTGGAAATTATTGACATGATGTCGTTTGTGAAGACCCAGGATTCTCTGCTTCAACTCAAACAGGCTATCTCGGATTTCTTTATCCATAAGGCTCAGGTGGAGATTGACCGCTTGTGGCAGACTGGCGAGCTGAACGATGAGAAGGTGGAGTCCTTCCGCAATCTGCACGAACGTACTCCATACGCCTAAGGACTGATGGAGAATATTGTTCTGGACACGAATGTCCTAATTATGTCCATCTCGGCAAAGAATAAGTACCGCGATATATGGCGGAGTTTTGTGGAGGGACGTTTTACTTTGTGTGTCACCAATGAGATTATCGAGGAATACACGGAGGTGCTTTCGCGTAATATCAATCCGCAGGTTGCTGAGGCTGTAGTGTTTGCTATTTGACTTACCTTGGTTTTTAACAAGATAACTATCGATGTAAGTATTCGGAAACCCGTACATTGCCCACCCAGTAAAAACTCCGTACCCTTCTTTCTTGGGAAAGCGTCACCGCTCAGCCCTAAGGGACGCTTGCCAGAGCAAGAAGTGCCGAGCGGCCGCAAAATTTAACCGTAAATGTCCTAATCTCCGACTTGCCATCACCTTTGCACTTTGCTTCTGCTACTTCGGCTACTTTTGCAAGATTTAAAAGTCATTTTTCACAACAAGAAAATCTTAAGCATATTTAACATTTCTACTAAGCATTGTTTTTCGGTGCTTTAGATGTGTGTGCGGAGATGGGGATGCTTACCATAAAGTAAGAATTCTCGAAATGAATGACTGTGGAAGGAGTCAATCTTTAAGAAAATGATGACGATTATTATGATTTAAGCATTTTTAATAGGCAAAAGGTATGCAAAATAAATTATTTTTGTAATTTTGCACACCAAATAAAGATTTCGTGTTATGAAGGATACTTTCGCAAGGAGGCTGGTTAATGCACGCAAGATAAGATGCATGTCACAGAGGGACTTGGTTGCTCGGATGGAGGGCAAGGTTTCTTCGACTGCCATCGAAAAATACGAGAAGGCACTGATGATGCCTTCGAGTGACGTGCAGATTATGTTGGCGCGCGTTCTTGGAGTCAAAATGGATTACTTCTATCGCCCGTTTACAGTGGCAATTGATACTGAAGGCTTTGAGTTCAGGAAGCAAGCCTCGTTGGGCGTCAAGAAGGTGGAGAGCATCAAGCATCTGGTGATGGCTGAAATTGAGAAGTATCTGGAGGTGGAAGGTGTTTTGGGCATTCAGCCTCGTTTCACGCTTGACTATAGCAATGTGTTGGTAGAGTGTGAGGATGATGCCATGGCTTTGGCTATGCGTTTGAGGAAGGACTGGAACATTGGTTTGGACGGTATTGCTTCGGCTATAGAATTGTTGGAGAGCAATGGCGTAAAGATAATTGAGGTTGAAGCTGATGCAAAGTTCTCGGGTACTTGTAACAAGGCTGGTGGGATTCCTATGATTGTAATCAACAAAGAGATGTCGGCAGAAAGGAAGCGCATGACGATTTTCCATGAGTTGGGGCATCTGCTGATGCATTTTGCGCAAGGCGAGGATGAAGAAAAGATGTGTACGGTATTTGCCTGTGAAGTGCTGATTCCGAAAGATAAGTTTGTGGAGATCCTGGGCGAATCGCGTCATGATATCTCTCTTATTGAACTGCAGGTGGTTCAGCGTGAATATGGCATCAGCGTGGATGCTTTGATGGCCAAGGCTGCTCAGTTGAATGTGATTACTCAGAGAAGGTATCAGTCGTATTTCAAAAAGAAAAATGCTTTGCCTCAGTTCAAAGCTGCAGTGGAAAAGAGTTTAGTGCATGATGAACATACGAATCGCTTTGAGCGACTGGTGTACAGGGCCTTGGCGAGTGAGATGATTTCGACTTCGAAAGCCGCCTCACTATTGAACTGTTCGGTGGAAAATGTACGCGAAAACCTTAATCTGCTATAGAAGAGATGGAGATTGTTGTGAATGACACAAATATCCTGATTGACCTTGTAAAAGCGGATCTGCTGAGGTTCTGCCCTTTGATGAGTCTGGAATTCCATACGTTGGATGTAATTGTCGAGGAACTGGAGGGGCTCTGACAGAGTTGATCCCGAAAAAGTAATAGAGTCGGCAAAAAAGTAACAGAGGTGAAGTGAACGATAAATCGATTATAGAAAATCAGAGGACCCTCGCAAAGAGAGCCCTCTGATTTTTTACATTTACTTAGGCTGGCTGCAGTTCGGCGTACTCGGTGACGGGGTCAAAACAGGGACAGGACTTGGGACTGAAGGTGTTGTGACCGACGATGAGGGCGCGGGGGTAACTGTCGTGCAGACTTTTCAGCAGGGCGTGGAGCGAGGCTCGCTGCTCGGGGGTGCGGGTGTCCTGGGGACGGCTGCCGTCGGCAGAGAGGCCTCCGATATAGCAGATGCCGAGGCTATGGCGGTTGTGACCCTGACAGTGAGCGCCGATCTTCTCTTCTGGGCGACCTTTCTCGATGCTTCCGTCGAGCCTGACGACATAATGATAGCCTATCCCACTCCAACCGCGCTGCCTATGCCAACGGTCGATGTCTTCGGCGCCGTAGTCCTTACCTGCCGGGGTGGCACTGCAATGAACGATAATAAGGGTGATGGTACGAGGCATCTTTTTTAATGCATAATTCATAATGCATAATGCATAATTCATAATGCGTAATTGGACACCGGGAAACTGCACGGACTCTCACACATGGGCGGTGTGGAGCTTATCTGGTTCACACATGAGGTGGTGCCAAGGGCCGTGGCAATGGCAGTGAGGATGCTGATGAGGATCTGGACGATCCATTTGGTTGTTTCTTTCTTCATCATCTAATCATCTAATCGGTTAATCGTAATTTAGCTTCCCATTGGCAGGTCGTCGTTACCACCTCCTCCGGTTCCACCTTCGGGGTTGCTGCCACCGCTACCACTACCACTACCCGAGCCGGAACCTGAGCCGCTACCACTGCCGCTTCCGGGGTTCTCTTCTTCGCCCTCATCGTCCAGGGCGGGGTTTATCTCCAGCTGGGCGGCTTGCTTCACTCTACGGGCCTCGGCCTGCTCTTCACGGGTGGCTACGAGCTGGAACTCGGCATCGTTGATGAGATCCAGGAAATTCTTGCCGCGCTCCCAACGCACGTTGACGCTCTTGATGCAGGAGGCGTTCCATTCCTTGGCGTTCTCGGCTCCGTCACTGGACAGGGTGACGGAGAAATTTCCCAGGTCACCGAACTGGATCTTGTAGCCGTTGAGCAGAAGCTCGCGCATACAGCGGACGGTCTCATACGTCATGGCCATGACATCGCCGGTGTTGTACTTGCTGTTGTGACTGGAGATGTGATCGGCGAACTCGGAGAGGGTCATCACTTTGCGCACTTGGGCGGTGGGGTACACTCGATAAGTCTTGTGCTCGGCATCCTTGTCCTGGTTCAGGGGACACAGGCGCTGCACGGTTGAATAGTCAATCATTTCTTTTCTTTTTTTAATGGGTTACACAATAGGGTCTAATCGATCAAATCCTCTGCAAAGATACTACATCTCACGGGCCTACTGACCCTCTATGGGCATTTGTGGCCGAGAAGGACGTATTTGACCGAATAAGGACGAATAAACAGGCGGATAGGCTTGATAATGTGCGCTTTTTTCCGTATCTTTGTATCATGAAAAGTATGTTGAAAAGCGAACTTGCCGAGAGGGCTGGCGTATCGGCAAGTACCTTCAAACGCTGGCTGAACCAGCACCAGGATGAACTGGAACGACTGGGGGTTTCTCACCGGGCGAAACTGATACCGCCTGTTGCCATACGCTTTATCTGTGAGGCGTATGGGATAGAGGTGGAATGATTTAGCCTCTCCCCGTCCCTCCCCTGAAGGGAAGGGGGAAGATTATATAGTCGTGGGGCATAAGATGGGATAGTCGTGGCTCCTAAGATTATATAGTCGCCCGTCTATGCATTAGTTATCAGGTCGGCGATGTCAATCTTGCGTTGTTTCTGCTCCTCGGTGGCGAGCTGCTCCAGGAGAGGACTGACGTAGATGGGCTGACCGAGTTCCTGGGCTATCTCCTCGGCTTTGCGGCTCCACTGCCGGTAGGTATCACCGGTTGGATCGGTGTCGGGGAAGAGGATGACCTTATGACCCTGGAGGGGACTGAGACGTTCGGGCTGCAGGTTGGAGAGACCTCCCGTGGCGGTCCATACGATGGGGGATTCGCCGGTCTGGGGGAGCAACTCACTGCATAGGATGGCGGTCTTCTCGGACTCCACGACGGCTACGGTGGCGCCGGGGACGAGCAGGTGCAGACCGTACAGGGAGGGGGTGAATTTCCACTCCCGGGACAGTTCTCCCCTGATGATAAGGCGCGAGCTGACGGTGGAGGGGGTGTGCTGGCGGTTGCGGTGACTATCCGGTAGGTACCACATGATCTTGCCTTCGTGGACCTGGCCCGATGGATTGATGTACCAGAAGATGACACCGCCGTCGCGGGTGACACCCAGCCGGTAGGTTTCGGCGGCATGGCGCATCTGGACGGCACTGAGGATGCCGTTGGCTACGAGGGAGCGGCAGAAGACGGACGTGGTGCCGCTGCTGCGCTCTACATACGAGGGGGATAGGAAATGGTTCATGGAAGGGGATGTTATGGGGGGATTTGGTCTTGACGGTCTTGGACGGTATGGCAGGGGCTCATCGGGCTCCCAGATGCCGAACTCATGGATGAGCCACTCGATGGCTTCGGGGAAGGACAGCTTCTCGTGCTCCATGACGAGGCTTACGACACCGCCGCCCTTGTTGCACACGGGACAGCTCCAGGTGTTGTTGGACAGTTTGAGCCACATAGAGGGGTGACGGTCGTCGTGAAGGAAACAACGGCACATGCGGAAACGGCCGTTCTGACTATAGCGCATGTTCAGATGGTCGGCTACCGATAGGATATTCAGGTCCCGGATCTTGTTCAGCGTTTGTTGACTGTGGCGTGGCATGGTGTGTGGGTTCTGTCTTGCCCGGAGATGGCGTGCTACCATACGTAGTTTCCCCCGATAGGGGGGGAAACGTAGTATGGGGGTCAGCACGGGCCATCGGAGGGCACTCCGTTTTTTTGGCGTTTCAGTATGTAGATGATATGGTCGTTCCGGTCCTTCCCTGGCACGATGAGCCCGCTCTGGAGGGCGGCCTCACGCTGACGGTTGTAGAACCGGTACGAGGTGATGTTGGCGAGCTTCATGACGCGCTCCTGCAGGATATAGGCGGCCAGGAACTTGTCGGTCTGGAAGGCATCGATGAACAGCCGCTCCACGTCGAGCAGGGGATTACGGTCTTCGTAACCCATGAAATACAGCTGGCTGAAGGAGGGACGGCCATCGGGGGAAAGGGAGGGATAGGCCTGGGTCTCCATGAGCTGCTCGACACTGCAGAGCTGGGGGATGCCGTCCTCGCCTACGGTGTATTTGAGCTTGTCGATGATGTCGTATTTACGGGTGTCGGTCTGGCTCCACGTGAAGATGCGGTCGGCATCCTTGCTGCACTCATAGACCTCGAAGGCTTTGTTCTTGAGTTCCGTGCCTATCCAACCTCGCAGGTTCTTGTCTTCGAGGGACTTGTTCTGATGGAGGATGCTGACGAGGCAGCAGTGCTGCTCGCTGGCGATGTGCATGAGGCGCTCGATGACGTCCTGGGCCATGACTCCGTCGTTGATGTCGTTGACAAGGTCGCGGATACCGTCCAGGATGACGAGGTCGGGCTGGAACCTGCGCATGGCAACTTCCAGCAACGGGAGGCGTTCCTGCCAGAGGTCGGCACGGACGTTGAAGATATGGAACCGCTCCAGGGGGAAGTCGGGCATGCCGGTCATGGGCATGATCCGGTGGTTGAGGATGTCCTGGGTGGATTCCTCGGACTGCTCGGTGTCGAACCACAGGACACTGAGGGGTGTGTCTTCGAGGCGGCGGACGGTGAGCACTTCCTCGCGGAAGCAGAGGGTCATGAGGATGGAGCAGACAAAGGTCTTGCCGCTCTTGGCCTTGCCGGCTACGGCTACCAACTCGCCACGGGGGAAACAGGGCTTGCAGAACATCTGGAAAAGGAACTGCATAGGGGGTATCTCCTTCTCGGGGGTGATGCGACGTTCTTCCAGTCGCTGGAGCAGTTGGAGCTCACGGCTGTCTTCGCCGGCATGTTCCAGTTCACTGCATACGTGTTGAATGGCTTCGTTGTTCATCTTGCTGTTGGATTTGAAAGACATAGCAAAGGTACTGCTTTCCCGTGACATGAGAAAATACGCCGTCCTAACCTTAGGACGAGAAAATAAAAAGCCTCTCTCCGGCTCTTAGCCTCTCTCCGACTCTCCCCTAAAGGGGAGAGAGAATTAGCCTCTCTCCGACTCTTAGCCTCTCTCCAGCTCTCCCCTAAAGGGAAGAGAGAATTGGACTCTATAATGACCTATAAAACCTAAATTATCTATATGAAACAAAAGGACTTAATGGGCAACGAGGAGACTCGTATGCTCGGTGAATTGGTGGAAAATTACATGAAAAAAGCTAACCTGACAACCGAATGGGTACGACGGACGAGTCATTTCGGCAACTCCACCTTTGCAAAATTTAAAAGGGCAATCTGCAATATGTAGAGATTGCCAAGTTCATCCATCTTATGAGCACCCTCTACAAGGGCAATCCACGGGAATTTGAGAAATTCTACAACGGGGAACTGAAAACGCTGCTTACGATGAAACGATAATCGATTAGGCGATTCAAACTTCATATATTCAAACTCCGAAGGGGCGACATAATTCCATATAGCGTGTGGATATAATTGTTTTTCATACATAATGACGGTGAATATGGATATACACGAGTTATTTTTTCAACTAATACAAGTTGCCATTGACACTAGGATTTGCCTCTCCCGGACACCGGACGAGAACGAGTGGGGCGAACTATATGGCATGGCAAAGAAGCAGTCGCTGGTTGGCGTGTGCTTCGCTGGCGTGCAGAACCTAACCATTAACCATCCATCATCCACCATTCATCTAAGCGAGTTTCTTCGCTTACAGTGGATGGGAATGACGGTAAAGATACAGCAGAGGAATGAGTTGATGAACGGATATACGCGGAATGCGTTGGAGTATTTTCGTGACAAGGGATTTGCCTGCTGTGTGCTGAAAGGACAAGGAATTGCAAAACTCTATCATGATCTTGCCGACCTTCGCCAGTCGGGCGATGTGGATGTGTGGCTGGATTGTAGTCGCAAGCAGCTTTATGAACTCTCACGTAAGGAATTGGGAAAGGTGGAAGGCAAGACGTACCACCACATTCACTATGACATGTACAAGGAGACTGAGGTGGAGGCGCATATCTATCCTTCTTTCTTGTCTTCGCCAAGGCGCAATAGGGCATTACACGAGTTCTGCGAATTGAATAAGCCAAAAACTGGAGGTGAAGATACTCCTTCGTTAGCGTTCAATCGGGTATTCATTCTGCTGCATTGCTACAGGCATTTCTGTGGGCATGGTATTGGATTGAGGCAGTTACTTGATTATTACTTCGTGCTTTGCACTTCGTACCAAAACGAAGACGAATACGAAAGTCTGAAAACTGAGTCCATGATGTGGATTGACCGGATGGGGATGTCAAAGTTCTGCAAAGCTACGATGTGGCTGATGAAGACTGTGTTTGGCTTAACTGATGAATATCTGCTTGGTGAGCCAGACCCTGAGAATGGACGGTTTCTGCTGGAAGAGGTGATGCGCAGTGGTAACTTCGGTCATGGGGACAAGCGGTACCGAATCAGCAATAGTGCCTGGAAACGTTATCTATACCACATAAAACGCGATATTTGCACGATGAGGATTTGTCCGCACGAATCACTGTGGGATCCCGTGTTCAGTATGTCTCAGTTTGTGGCAAAGAATTTAGTGTGGAACAATATGTAAACAAGATAGGGAATTTATATCATTGAGCTGTCGCCCGAAAATACTCTCGCTGACCTGTCGGTCTTCTTCTCTCACGACTCGGGATAATTCAAATATATTTGATTTGATTCTCCTCTCGCTGCTCGTTCAGTTCGGAAATGACAAAAAAAATGTTTTCTTTGGCAAATCGCTCGCTTAATCGTACTTTGAACTTTGTTCGAAGATACTCTCGCTCGGAAATAATCAAGAAAAATCTTGGTATTTCCCTCGCTTATTCGTATCTTTGCACTTGATTTTCCAACCCTAAAAAAACAGTAAGACAATGGGAGGTTTTTTTGGTACCGTATCACAAGGGCAGTGCACTGCCGACCTCTACTACGGAACAGATTACCAATCGCACCTGGGAACGAGCAGGGGCGGTATGGCGACCTTCGATCATGAACAAGGATTTTTCCGCAGTATCCACAATCTGCAAAACACATATTTCCGTACACGTTTCGAACCTGAACTGGAGAAGTTCATCGGGAAATCGGGCATTGGCGTCATCAGCGATACCGATGCTCAGCCGATGCTAATGAACTGTCACCTGGGACGCTTTGCCATCGTGACGGTGGCTAAGATCAACAACCTGGAGGAACTGGCGGACGAGATGCTGCAGAAGAACATGCACCTGAGCGAATTCAGCAGCGGGCGCATCAACCCCACGGAACTGGTGGGACTGCTCATCATACAGGGCAAGGATTTCGTGGACGGAATAGAAAACGTGTTCCGTAGCATCAAGGGGTCCTGCTCCATGCTGCTGCTGACAGAGGACGGTGTGATTGCCGCACGCGACTCGTGGGGACGCACACCTATCGTGGTGGGCAAGAAGGAGGGGGCTATGGCCGTGACAAGCGAGAACTCGGCCTTCCCGAACCTGGGATTCGAGACGACTCATTTCATCGGGCCGGGTGAGATTCTCCGCATACATGCCGATGGATACGAACAGCTTCGCCGACCGAACAAGGGGATGCAGATCTGTTCCTTCCTGTGGGTGTACTATGGCTTCCCTACCAGCTGCTACGAGGGGCGCAACACGGAGGAGGTGCGCAACGAATGCGGGCGATGCATGGGACGAGAGGACAAGACTCCGGTGGATTGTGCCTGCGGTATTCCCGACAGTGGCGTGGGCATGGCCGTGGGATATGCACAGGGACATGGCGTCCCCTTCGAACGCGCCATCTCGAAATACACGCCTACATGGCCCAGAAGCTTTACGCCAAGCAACCAGGAACTGAGGGCGCTGGTGGCTCGCATGAAGCTCATCCCCAACAAGAGTATCCTGAAGGACAAGCGCGTCCTGTTCTGTGACGATTCCATCGTGCGTGGCACACAGCTGCGCGACAATACTCAGGCACTGCACGACCTGGGGGCCAAGGAGGTACACATGCGCATTGCCTGTCCTCCGCTCATCTGGGGCTGCCCATTCCTGAACTTCACTTCGTCCAAGAGCGACATGGAACTGATTACAAGACGCATCATACAGGAGTTCGAGGGCGATGCCAACAAGAACCTGGAGGCATACGCCACCACGGACAGTCCTGAATACAAGCAGATGGTGGACGAGATAGCCAGACGCTTCAACCTGGACACGCTGCAGTTCAGCAAACTGGAGACGCTGGTGAAAGCCATCGGGCTGCCTAAATGCAAGATCTGCACCCATTGCTTCGATGGGTCTTCCTTCCACACGATGGAGGAGGAGAACACAATGGAGACGGACGCTGAGGAATAAGCGTTCTACCCTCTCCACTCGCAACATGACAATATCTCCACCTGGGACACAACTATTTCCCGGGCGGGGAAGAATGGACACGAAGGTACTGATTTCATAAACATGGACATCTTAGGAATCGATTGGCACATCTGGATGACCATTACCCTGATAACGGGGTTGTTCATCACAATGCTGAAGACGAAACTGCCGGCTGACGCGGTCTTCCTGACCGTGATGGCTCTGCTGGTCGTGACGGGATGCCTGGACCAGAAGGAGGCACTGGGCAGCTTTGGCGCGGAAAGCGTGGTGGTGGTTGGTGTCTTGTTCGTTGTGGTGGCAGGACTGGATGCCACTGGCGTACTGCAATGGATCGTGAAGAACCTGCTGGGGCAACCGAAATCCTACTTGCTGGCCATCCTGCGACTGATGTTGCCCGTGGCGTTCCTGAGTGCGTTCCTGAGCAACACTACGGTGGTGGCGCTCTTCATCAAAGTGGTGAAGATGTGGGCGCAAAAACTGCACATAGCACCTTCCAAACTGCTCATTCCACTGAGCTATGCTGCCGGCATGGGAGGGGTATGCACCCTTATCGGTACGCCTCCCAACCTGATCATCTCGGGCTTCTATGCCGACCAGACGGGGGAAAGGCTGGACATTTTCACGCCTTTGGTGCCTGGATTGTTCTGTCTGGCTGTGGGTATCCTGACCATCATCGTACTGCAACAGTTGCTTCCCTCGCGACAGACTCCGGAAGAGAAACTTGGCAGCCTGTCGCATTCGGCCGTTACCGGACTGAAGATTCCCTCTCATAGCCATCTGCCGGGACAGACCCTGGCGGACATTCACCTGTACGAGGAATGCCGGAAAAGCAAGCTGATGGGCATCATCCACTTCGATGGAGAGGTGGAGCAAGTGCTTCCGGACAGCCGTCTGCAGGATTTCTACCTGATGGGATGCGACACGCTGGTGTTCACGGGGGACAGGAACGAGATACTGGGCTTCGGCAAGAAGCATAACCTGGAATGCGACATCATGGACAGGACTACCGACAACGGACAGGGGGGACTGCGTACCGGACTGTCGGCCGTCATCATGCTGGCCATGGTGGCCCTGTCGGCCTTGGGCATCCTGCCTTTGCTCCATAGCTGCTTCATAGCGGCCCTACTGATGCTGCTGACCAGATGCTGCAACATCCCACAGGCAAAAAAGGCCATCAACTGGGACGTGCTTATGGTCTTCGCCGGTTCCGTGGCCATCGGAAAGGCCATAGATGCTACCGGACTGGCTCAGATGATGGCGGACAGCATGATCCACCTGTGTGGGTCGAACGCCATCGTGGCGCTCATCATCGTATGCTTCATGGGTACGTTCCTGACGGAGTTCATCAGCAATACGGCCTGTGGGGCCATCATGGCGCCCATAGCACTGAAAATGGCTACCGACATGGGGGTGAACCCGCTGACCTTTGCCGTGGGGCTGATGATTAGCGTATCGTCCAGCTTTGCCACTCCCATCGGATCACCTACCCACTTGCTGGTCTATGTTCCGGGCGGATACCGGTTCAGCGACTTCGTACGGATTGGACTGCCGATGAACTTCATCATCCTGGCGGCCAACATCGTGATAACTCTCCTGGTTTTTCCACTTTAAACTTCGAAAAACATGAAGACAAACATACAGGAAGCAAAACAAGGCAGAAGATTCCTTGCATGCACGCTGACCATCGTGCTAATGCTCTCTGGATGCGTATCGGAGGGGAGGGTGGAAACGGGTGACCTGCTTTTCGTGGGGCTGCCTATGGACTACAGCCTGAAGAGCGACACGACCATCGACAAGGAAGAGGGAATCAACTACATACACACGGCCATACTGGAAGTGGACGAAAATGATGACATCTGGGTGATAGATGCGACCCTGAAGCATGGGGTTGACCGCCATCCGCTGGATACGTTCCTAAGGGATTTCACCCTGCGCGACGGCTCGTTGCCCTCTCTGGAGGTCCTGCGTCTGAAAGACAACTCCAACGCCCGAGATTATGTGGAACAGGCGAAGGCTTTCCTGGGCGAGCCCTATGACTGTGACTTTTCTGCCGACAACGGCAAACACTACTGTACGGAACTGGTCTATGACTCCTATATACAAGACGGAAAGCACCTGTTCAGCATAGGGCCTATGGACTGGGAAAACAAAAACGGACATATTCCGGCCTATTGGACACAGCTGTTCTCGATCATTGGATCGGACGTGCCGCAAGGTGTCGAGGGCACTAATCCTGCAACGATGTACAACGAACCCGTCCTGAGAAAAATCAATACACAACTAAAATAGAAACAACAAGAACAATGAGCAACGACATTACAAGAAGGTCTTTCCTGAAAAGCATGGCTATGGCTACGGCCGGCACTGCCGTTTCCACCTCCTCCTTTGCAGCCGAAGCAATGGCATCGGATGATGCACAACAGCTGAAATACCCGGACTTCCGCTTCAAGAACGGGAAGTTCCGCATCATGCAATTTACGGACACTCACTTCATAGCCGGCAACGCCAATGCCAAGAGGGCCATAGAGAACGTACGCGAGATGCTGGATGCGGAAAAGCCGGACCTGGTCATCCATACGGGAGACATCATCTTCGGAGAACCGGCTAAGGAGTCGCTGACGGAATTACTGAAAACGATAGGTGACAGGAGGATTCCATGGGCGGTGGCTCTGGGCAATCATGACGGGCAGTTCGGAATGTCACGCAAAGAGGTGTACGACTACGTCCGTACGCTGCCCTACAACATCAACACCCCACAGAAGAAGGATGTATATGGTGACTCGAACGACCTGATTACCCTCTCGTCTACCGATGGCAAGAAGCAATGGGCGTTCTACCTACTTGACACAGGCGAGAACTACAAGGACGAGAATATCGATGTCTATGAATACCTACGTTTCAGCCAGGTGGCATGGTACAGGCAGGAAAGCATGCGCCTTACCCAGGAGAACGGTGGCAAACCACTGAAGGCTATGGCCTTCATGCACATACCCTTCCTGGAGTATATGGATGCCCTGAGCGACAGCAACCACATCCTGAAGGGTAACTGGGGAGAGGAACCTTGTCCATCGAAGGTCAATTCCGGCATGTTCTCGGCTATGTACGAAATGGGGGACGTGATGGCCATGGTGTCCGGACACGACCACGATGACGATTTCGTCATGAAATGGAGGGGAAGGTACTTGATCTACGGTCGATACAGCGGAGGAGATACCGTTTACAACAACCTGCGCCCCAATGGATGCCGTATGTTTGAAATAACGGAAGGCGAAGAGGGTTTCCGTACCTACATACGCCTCTCCGGAGGAAAAATAGAACAGGACCTGAACATACCTGATTCGTTCAAGAAATATTGATTCCCCATAAAACACCCATCAGATGGAGAAACTGTGGACAAGCAATTACCTGAAGGTGTGGAGTGCCAACTTCATGCTGAACTTCGCCTTCATGGTGCTGACACCTTTGCTACCGCTCTACCTGAGCGAGGAGTTCGGGGCCACAAAGGATGAGATAGGGCTGGTGCTGAGCGGCTATGCCCTGACGGCTCTGCTCATCCGTCCGTTCAGCGGCTTCTTCGTGGACAGCTTTCCACGCAAGATCGTGCTGCTGATATGCATGTTCCTGTTCTTCATCTTCTTCGGGGGCTACCTGATAGCCGGTTCCCTGCTGTCGTTCTGCATCATACGTACCCTGCACGGGGCTCCCATGGGGGCGGCTACCGTGAGCAACAGTACGGTGGCGATTGACGTGCTGCATCCTACCCGAAGGGCGGAAGGCATCGGATACTATGGACTGAGCAACAACCTGGCGATGGCCATCTCGCCTACCATAGGACTGATGATCTATCATTGGTGGAACAGTTACGACATGATCTTCGTCATGGCGATGGTTGCTGCCGGTGCGGGACTGCTGATCAATGCGACCCTGAAACTGAAGCCCAAAGAACTGCTGCAGAACAAGCAACCGCTCTCGCTGGACCGCTTCCTGCTGCTGAACGGGTGGAGCGAGGGGGTCTCCATGACTTGTTTCGCCTTTTCCTATGGTGTAATTGCCACCTATCTGGCCATCTACGGGAAAGAGGAACTGGGCATCACGTCCGGAACAGGTCTTTTCTTCGCCCTTCTGAGCATCGGCCTGATCATGAGCCGACTGGTGGGGGCCAAGAGTCTGCAGAAGGGGCTGATCGTGGAGAATGCGGGACATGGAATACTCATCTCGCTCCTGGGATATTTCCTCTTTGCAGCCGTTCACAATCCCTTTGGCTACTATGGGGCGGCTCTGATCATCGGATTGGGCAACGGACACATGTTCCCGGCCTTCCAGACGATGTTCATCAACCTGGCGCCCAACAGCAAACGGGGAACGGCCAACAGCACCTTGCTGACGGCATGGGACCTGGGCATCGGCATGGGCATCATAGGTGGGGGATTCGTGGCGGAACACCTGTCCTATGGGGCGGCTTTCTGGACGGCATGGATCGGCAATGCCATCGGTGTCATCTTCTTCTTTGCCTACGTAAAAAAACATTTTCTGAAACACCGTCTGAGATAAATCGTTTGTAATATGAAAATAAGTATAGTGGGGACTGGCAAGATCGTGCACGAGGTGATGCACATGCTGGCTGATGAATTACCCGACAAGATAACCGTAACGGGCATCTACGCGCGACCACAAAGCGAGGAGAATGCCAAGATTCTGGCGAAAGAAACGGGAAGCAAGGCTATTGTTTACACGGACTATGACCAGATGCTGGAGGAGGCTGAGGCTGACTTCGTCTATATAGCAAATGCCAATCACGTGCATTTCCAATACGCCATGCAGGCTATGAAGGCGGGACACAACGTGATCGTGGAGAAACCCATCACGACCAGCCGAGTGGAAATGGACATGCTGCTGGACATGGCGCTGCAAAAGGGTGTCTACTGTCTGCCGGCATACAGTCTGCTCTACATGCCTCTGTACAGACAACTGGCACAGATACTGCCCCAGCTGGGGACCATCCGCATGGTGAACGGGTGCTATGCTCAATACAGCAGCCGCTACGACCGCTACCTGAAGGGGGAGATGACGCCCACATTCGATACCGGGTGTGCCGGTGGCTCCCTGATGGACCTGAACGTGTATAACCTTTGCTTCACGATTGGTCTATTCGGACCTCCACGTTCCGCCTATTATATGCCGAACAAGGGATACAACGGTGTGGACACAAGCGGTACAATGCTGCTCCACTACCCTACCTTCGTGGCCAGCCTGAGTGCGGCAAAGGACAGTGACGGCCATTCGTTCGCCTGCATCCAGGGGGAGAAGGGCTATATCGAAATCCCTGGATCCGTAAGCATCCTGAAAGAGTTCACCGTCCACCTGAAACACCAGGAGCCGGTAACCTACAAGGCCGATGAAAAGCACCGGCTGAACTATGAGTTCCAGGAGTTCCACGCTCTGATGGAGGACGAGGGGAACTGCCACATCAGGCTGCTCTATCTGAACAGTGTGGTACAGGAGATTGCCAGGGCTATCGACCACATGGAACCGCTTATCTAAACCAACGAACAAGGCTATGATCACTCAACTCATTTCCAAACGTCTCGGACTCAAGGAGTCGGCAGTGGAAAATACCGTACAGTTGCTGCAAGAGGGAGCTACCATCCCCTTTATCAGCCGATACAGAAAGGAGGCGACTGGCGGATTGAACGAGGTGGAAGTGGCAGCCATCAGCAACGAGCTGGATGACTTGTCGGAACTGCAGAAAAGACGGGAATTCATCCTGCAGGCCATCGATTCGCAAGGGAAACTGACCGAGGAACTGAAAACACGTCTCGACAATTGCTGGGACGCATCGGAACTGGAGGACATCTACCTACCCTACAAACAGAAAAGGCGCACAAAGGCGCAAGTGGCGAAAGAAGCGGGTCTGGAACCGATGGCCAACATCATACAGGCACAGAACGGGGCACCCATCCAGAAAATCGCCCAACGCTATATAAATAAGGAAAAGGGATTCGAGACACCGGAACAGGTACTACAGGGGGCAAAGGACATCATAGCCGAACGGGTAAACGAGAACGAACGGGCACGTCAATCCCTTCGCTTCACCTTCCAGCATCATGCCGTCATCAGCAGTCGCGTGATAAAGGGGAAAGACAGCGAGGGACAGAACTACCGTGACTATTTCGACTGGAAGGAACCCTTGGCGCGATGCAGCAGCCATCGTCTGCTGGCTATGAGACGGGGGGAAAGCGAAGGAATACTGAAAGTCGTGATCGGAGTGGAAGACGAACCCGCCATAGAACGTATCTCACGGCTGTTCGTAAAGGGAAACGATGAATCGTCGCGATTGGTGAAAGAGGCGGTTGAGGACGGTTACAAGCGTTTGCTGGAACCGAGCATCAGCAACGAATTCGGTGCTTCTTCCCGCCAACGGGCTGACGAAGAGGCTATAAAGATTTTCGTATGCAATCTGGAACAACTGCTCATGGCTAGCCCTCTGGGACCAAAACGCGTCATGGGGATTGACCCGGGATTCCGGACGGGGTGCAAAGTGGTGTGCCTGGATGCATCCGGCACCCTACTGCATCACGATGTCATCTACCCTCACCCGCCACGTAACGAACGGGTACAGTCGATGACTACACTGGAGAAACTGGTAGAAAAATACCAGATAGAGGCCATCTCCATAGGCAACGGAACGGCAGGAAGAGAAACAGAGGATTTCGTGCGACATCTGGATCTGTCGGACAAGGTGGAGATCTACTCGGTAAGCGAGGACGGTGCCAGCATTTACAGTGCCAGCGAAATAGCACGGGAAGAATTTCCGTCCGAAGACATCACAGTACGTGGAGCCGTCTCTATCGGACGGAGATTGATGGATCCCCTGGCTGAACTGGTGAAAATAGACCCTAGCAGCATCGGGGTGGGCCAATACCAGAAAGACGTGAACCAAGCGGCTCTGAAGAAGAACCTGGACCAGACGGTGGTCTCCTGTGTAAACCGTGTGGGGGTGAACGTGAATACCGCCAGCCGTTGGCTGTTGACATACGTCAGCGGACTAGGGCCTACCCTGGCGGGTAACATCGTGAAATACCGCACGGAGAATGGCGCCTTCCGCACCCGTAAGGAACTGATGAAAGTTCCACGCATGGGGGCAAAGGCTTTCGAACAATGTGCCGGATTCCTGAGAATACCTGGGGGACCTGAACCCTTGGACAACAGTGCCGTACACCCGGAAAGATACGAGGTGGTGGGGAAAATGGCCAAGGATTGTGGGTGTACCGTACAGGAGCTGATGAAAGACAAGGCCAAACGCGACCAAATAGACCTGAACAGCTACATCACGAATCAATATGGTCTTCCCACTCTCCGGGACATCATGGAGGAACTGGACAAACCAGGACGTGACCCACGCAAGCCGATAGAAAAATTCGAGTTCGACTCTACCATTCACGACATCACAGATCTGCATGCAGGACAGATTCTGCCCGGCATCGTGACCAACATAACGAATTTTGGGGTGTTTGTGGATATCGGTGTCCATACGAAAGGGTTGGTTCATATTTCCCAACTGTCTGACCGTTTCGTGAAAGACCCAACGACAATCGTCAGCGTTCACCAGCACGTGAAAGTGAAGGTACTGAGCATAGACTTACCTAGGGAGCGGATTTCCCTCTCGATGAAGGATGTATAACACAGCCCCATGTGACAGAATGTCCGCTTTAATGCCAATTTGTCTGATATAGAATATTTTGCAATTTTTTTGTGTGAGCCTTTTTCGAAGACTTAAAACAAAAGGAATATGAATCTGAACAAATTTACCATTAAAGCACAAGAAGCCGTACAAGAGGCTGTGGCCCGTGTACAGCGTCAGGGACAACAAGTCATTGAACCGGAGCATCTCCTCGGTGGTATTTTAAAGGTTGGAGAACAATCCATACAATTCCTTTTCAAGAAACTAGGAGTAAATCAGACAATTGTCCAACAGGCGGTAGATGCACAGATTGGCAGTCTGCCACGTGTACAAGGTGGGGAACCCTACCTGAGCAATGCCGCCAATACCATATTGACAAAAGCCGAGGAAATAGCCTCCAGGAACGGTGATGAATTCGTCTCGTTGGAAACATTGTTGCTGGCCATTCTGCAAACAGATTGCATAGCAGGAAAAATACTGAAAGACGCAGGCATCTCAGAACAGGAATTCCGCAAGGCAATCCAAGCCCTGAGAGGAGGAGAGAAGGTGACTTCACAGAGTAGCGAGGAAACATATCAGAGTCTGTCCAAATACGCCCGCAACCTGGTGGACGAAGCCAGGGCTGGGAAACTGGATCCCGTGATTGGCCGTGACGAGGAAATCAGGCGTGTACTGCAGATCCTGAGCCGAAGGACGAAGAACAACCCCATCCTGATCGGTGAACCCGGAACGGGAAAGACGGCCATCGTGGAGGGGCTCGCCCACAGAATACTGCGAGGGGATGTTCCCGACAACCTGCGCAACAAGCAGCTCTTCAGTCTGGACATGGGGGCCCTGATTGCCGGAGCCAAATACAAAGGTGAATTCGAGGAGCGACTGAAGAGCGTGGTGAACGAAGTGACGAAAAGCGAGGGCAACATCATCCTGTTCATCGATGAGATACACACATTAGTGGGAGCCGGAAAAAGCGAGGGGGCCATGGATGCCGCCAACATACTGAAACCGGCACTGGCCAGGGGTGAGCTTCGAAGCATTGGCGCCACCACACTGGACGAGTATCAGAAATACTTCGAGAAGGATAAGGCACTGGAAAGAAGGTTCCAGACAGTGATGGTGGAAGAGCCTGACACATTGAGCAGTATAAGCATCCTTCGTGGGTTGAAGGAGCGCTACGAGAACCACCATAAGGTACGCATCCAGGACGATGCCATCATAGCGGCCGTGGAACTCTCGAACCGATATATTACGGAACGTTTCCTGCCGGACAAAGCCATTGACCTGATGGACGAAGCGGCTGCCAAGCTGCGCATGGAACGTGACTCCGTCCCTGAGGAGCTGGACGAGATAAGCCGAAGGCTCAAACAGTT
The DNA here is from genome assembly GCA_045617645.1 of Bacteroidaceae bacterium. Lineage (GTDB taxonomy): Bacteria > Bacteroidota > Bacteroidia > Bacteroidales > Bacteroidaceae > Physcousia. The sequence goes on from JAZLIY010000068.1 coordinate 49,670, forward strand.
GGAAATCGAGCGGGAAGCCATCAAACGCGAGGGGGACTCGGAAAAACTGGAGACCCTGAACAAAGAGATTGCCAACCTGCAGGAAGAAGAGAACCAATACAAGGTAAAATGGCAGGGCGAGAAGGAACTGGTGAACAAGATTCAGCAAAACAAGCAGGCCATAGAACAGCTGAAATTCGAAGCGGAACGCGCAGAGCGGGAAGGCAACTATGGTAAAGTGGCCGAAATACGATACGGGAAACTTCAGGCACTGGAGGCTGAAATCCAAAGCATCCAGGAACAACTGAAACAGGCACAGGGGGCCGAGGCCATGGTCAAGGAAGAAGTGACCACCGATGACATAGCCGATGTCGTGAGCCGTTGGACGGGAATACCCGTAAGCAAAATGCTACAGAGCGAACGTGAAAAATTATTACATCTGGAAGAAGAACTTCACCATCGTGTCATAGGCCAGGAAGAAGCCATAGAAGCCGTGAGCAATGCCGTCAGGAGAAGTCGTGCCGGTCTCCAAGACCCCAAGCGTCCCATCGGAAGTTTCATCTTCCTGGGAACAACAGGCGTGGGCAAGACCGAATTGGCGAAGGCACTGGCTGATTATCTGTTCGATGACGAGACGATGATGACGCGTATCGACATGAGCGAATATCAGGAGAAGTTCAGCGTGACCCGTCTCATCGGTGCGCCTCCAGGATACGTTGGGTACGAAGAGGGCGGACAGCTGACCGAAGCCGTACGCAGGAAACCTTATCAAGTGGTGCTGTTCGATGAAATAGAAAAGGCGCACCCCGATGTGTTCAACACGTTGCTGCAAGTACTGGACGATGGGCGTCTGACGGATGGAAAGGGACGTACTGTCAATTTCAAGAACACGCTCATCATCATGACGAGCAATCTGGGGAGCCACCTCATCCAAGGGGCTGCCAGCCAAGAAGCTGCCTCCCAACAAGTTATGGAACTACTAAAGAAGACGATCCGTCCGGAATTCCTGAACAGGATAGACGAGACCATCATCTTCAAGCCCCTGACACAAGGCGAGATAAAAGCAGTGGTAACGCTACAGATCCAAGGCATCAAAAAGATGCTGGAGCAGAACGGTATCAACCTGCAGATGGAGGACTCTGCCATTGAACTACTGGCAGAAGAAGGGTACGACCCCGACTTTGGCGCCCGCCCCGTGAAGAGGGCTATCCAACGGTTGCTGCTCAACGACCTAAGCAAGGCTTTACTGGGAACCGACATCGACCGGAGACGTCCCATCATCGTTGAACGAGCCGAAAACCGACTAACCTTCAGAAATTAGGATGCCGGAACTGAAAACCATAGCACATATCCGCACCGATTTCGACACGAAATTCGGGATTCCACGACAAAGCGGACTGGTAAAAGGGCTCAAAGGCGAAATTGTCTTTGAGCCCGAATTCAGGAACATAGAAGCCTTTCGGGGGTTGGAGGGATATTCCCACATCTGGATGCTATGGGATTTCTCCTTGGCTCACCGTGAAGATGACGGATGGTCGCCCACCGTACGTCCACCACGATTAGGGGGGAACAGGCGGATGGGAGTGTGGGCTACACGTTCCCCATTCCGCCCTAACAACATCGGTCTGTCCTCCGTACGATTACTGGACATTCAGCTGCACACGCCACAAGGGCCAAAACTCATCGTAGAAGGAGCCGATCTGATGGACGGAACCCCTATCTACGACATCAAGCCGTACTTGCCCTTCACAGACAGCCATCCCGATGCCACCGGAGGCTTTGCGGAAGAACAATTCCGAACGTTTACGCCCATGTCGGTCATTGTGCCGGATTGTATGAGGTCTACCTTCTCCGATGAGCAAATTGATACCATAAAAGAGCTGTTGGCTGCTGACCCCCGGCCGCATTACCACAACGAAGACGAACGAATTTATACCATGTCATACGCTGGAATGGAAATAAGATTTCGCGTAACTAATAATGTGGTTATAATATTATAATAAGTGCTTTTTCGCCACTTTTTCCTTCATTAAAACACATTTTAGCAAAAAAAATACGATTCCCCCTCAAAAAAAGTCCATTTGTTTCTTCATATAAGGAAAAAATCCTATCTTTGCACTAAAATTATTAGGGCGAAAAGCATTTTGAGAGAAACAAATTAAATTAATATTCACTTTTTACAATTAACAAAATGAAAAAAAGATTTATTCGTTTGTTCATGTTTGCAACAGTGATTGCAGGCATGGGAGTTTTAAACTCTTGTAAAGATTATGACGAGGATCACTACAATGACCTCCAGTACAAGTTACAAGAACAAGCCAAAGAACAAAAAGCCGCATTAGAGGCTTTGCAGGCTGATTTCGACGCCAAGTTGGCTGCCATCAAGCAGTGCTCTTGCGTACCCGTTGATTTTGATGCAAAAATCAATGATGCGTTAAAAGCCTATGCCGCTCAGCACCCCGATGGCATCAGCGCAAAAGAAGCTGCAGAGATTGCAGGCAAAGCTATTGAAGAATACCTGGCAGCACATCCTGAGAAGACACTTACAGCCAAGGAGGTTGAAGGTATGATTTCCAGCGCTTTGGCAAACTTCAAATGTCTGACTGCAGAAGAAGTTGCCAATATGATAGCAACTGCTTTGGCAAACATCCCGACCTTATCGGCCGATGATGTTGAAACTATCGTAACAAACGCTTTGACTGACTATGTCACAATGGCTCAATTAAATGCCGCCAAGGAAGAATTGAACGGCGCTATTGATGCCGTTCAGGATGCCCTGGATGCAAAGGCTGACAAGGACGCATTGGATCTGGCTAACCAGGCAATTCTTGGCATCCAGAGCAAAGTGGACGAAGCTGCTGAACTTGCAGGGAAGAACGAAACAGCCATTCAGGAACTGAAGGAATTGGTTGAAGGTTTGGAAATCAAAGATTGGACTGAAGACATCAAGGACATCCGTACAACAGCAACAAATGCCAAGGACAAGGCTGAAGACAACTACTTGTTGATCGTCGGTCTGGATAACGCTTATCAGTTGTTGTCCGACAAAATCGACGCCATGAATGCTGTTGAGTGCTATGAAGTTAAGACCAAAGTTGACAGCCTTGCAAAGGCATCTATCAACCACGCCACGAAGGAGGACATTGTGCAAACAAAGGCATACGCCTATGATTTGTTCTTGAAGCTCATCAAGCCTATTACAGAGGATATTATCCAGCTCCAGACCGACCTCAAGGAATTGAATACAAAGGTTGAAAAATACAGAACCGAACTTCTGAATAAAATCGAGGATTTGAGAACAGACCTCAACAGCATGATTACCGACATCATAATCCAGGGCGCAGAGAATCCCATTTTTGGCACTTTTGCAATGCCTGGTGTAGATCCTAATGTGCTTATGGCCTATTGTGGTGAGAATCTGTCCGGTATTAAGTACTTCCCCGAAATCGGTGATGCACATTCTGTAAACCATGAAGTAAAATTAACCGAGAAGGATGCCGAGATGCTGGGTGGTCTTAACCCAATCGAAGTTGTTGATCCCCTGATTGACGCCGCAGACGACAACGCCGGTAAGTTGTACCTGACCATTAACCCCAATACGGTTAACTTCAATGGTAAGAACGTAGAACTCGTTAATAGTCTGGATGCAGCTGCACCTATCACATTAGGCAAACTGAAGAAGGTTGATTCAAGCGATGAACCACTGAAATTCGGTTGGACACGCTCTGTTGAAGACAATGGTCTCTATGTTGCTGACGCCAAACTGGAAGCCGAATCAATTTCTGCCGCTAAGATTGACTTGATGGACGTTGCAGATATCGAAGCCATCATTTCAACCACACCCATTGATAAGAAGAAGATTATTCAAAACGTTCTCAGCATGTTGGATGGCATGTTGGACGCAAACGCTGTAAAGGCTACTTGGGAAGACACACAAATAGTAGATCCTGAAGCTGATCCAATTGAGCATGTTAAGCATAGCGTTTATTCTCAGTACTCTATTGCTGCTGCTGCCGTACAGCCATTGTCCTTCAATTTCTTGAGTGCTATCGGCCAGGCTCAGGTATGTATGCTGTATAAAAATGCAGATTTGGATGACAAGCTGCACCATGTAAGCAACAACCCCAACCCTGCACTTTGCACTGATGTCAAAGTTGAATCAGGCGATGCTGCTGAAATCGAACTTTGTCCTTCTACTTATAACTTGGAATTGGTTGCTCCTGCTTACAAGAAATTCGTTGCCGTAACCAACGTATTTAAGAGCGATACTTTCGTTAGCGCCCAGGATGGTGATCCTGATTGTAAGCAGGCTTTGATTGAAGCCAACAGTGCCACAAATCTCAACGAAGTTATCCCTGGTTCTTGCAATGGTATTACATTCAATGTAAAGAAGGGTTACAGATACGAAATCATCTATTGCGCTCTTGACTATTCTGGCTTTATTTCTCAGAACAAGTACTGGATTTTAGGTTATTAATATATAAATAATGTATAAGAAGAAGGGTGTTTGGCATGCTTTAACAGGTTGCCGAACAGCCTTCTTTTCGTTAAACACATTAAATCGATGATTATGAATTTCAAGAAAACATTGTTTGCAATTCTGTTGACATTAGGTTGCGCTAACGCAATGGCACAGCACCAATGCTCAAAGACAGAAACTGTGTTCAATCCTCACTGGTATGTTCGTGGTCAAGTGGGTGGTCAATACACCTTGGGGGAAGTTGGGTTCAGTGACCTGCTTTCTCCCAACGCCCAGATTGCTGCAGGATATAACTTTACAAAGATCTGGGGTTTACGTTTAGACGTAAATGCCTGGCAAAGCAAGGGCGGATCCGAGATTGAAGATGCAAAGTACAAATGGAAGTACAACTATGTAGCACCTGCATTGAATGCAACCATGAACCTAACCAACTTGATTGGTGGTTTTAACGCAAAGCGTATTTGCGATGTCACTCTTTTTGCTGGAGTTGGAGCAAACGTAGGTTTTGGCAACGACGAAGCATTTGATGTAAATCAGGCTATGATGGCAACCTATCCCAATGCAGTGACAAGCGATCAGTTCCTGAGCTATCTGTGGGACGGAACCAAGATTCGTTTGATGGGCAAGGCTGGTGTTGATGTAGATTTCCGCATCAGCAAGGCAGTTGCTTTGGGTCTGGAAATTTCAGCCAACACATTGGGCGACCGTTACAACTCAAAGAAGGCTGGCAATACGGATTGGTACTTCAACGCTTTGGTTGGCGTAAAGGTTAACTTGGGCAAGAGCAGCAAGGAAGTTCCCGTAGAGTGCAAGTGCTGCAACAAGCCTACAGAGAAGATCGTAGAGAAGATTGTTGAGAAGCCCGTAGAGAAGATCGTTTACAAGGAGGTTGAGAAGAAGGCAGAGCCTCTTCGTCGCGACGTATTCTTTACCATCAATGCCGCCAAGATTTCAGCTAAGGAAATGAAGAAGGTAGAAGAGATTGCCATGTACCTGAACACTAACCCCAACACAAAAGTCGCTATTACGGGTTATGCAGACAAGGCTACTGGTAATGCTACTATCAACCAAGGTCTTTCCGACAAGCGCGCTGCCGCTGTAGTAAAGGCATTGAAGGAAAAGTTCGGTATCTCTGAAGACCGCATTTCTTCTTCTGTTGGTAAGGGTGATACAGAACAGCCATTCGAAGAGAATGTCAAGAATCGCGTAAGCATCTGTATTGCACAGTAAACATTGACTAACTAAAAAAATAGACCTGTCTTCGATTTATACAATAAAACGGAGGCAGGCCATTTTCTTTTTTTGAGTATGAGAAAAACATTACTTTTTATATTACTTTCTGTCTTTTCCATCGTTTTACACGCCCAAATAAACGGAGACGGCTATTATCGCGTAAAAAACTATGGTTCTGACCGTTATATCTACGTATATGATAACACGGGAAAAATCAGCGTTGAAGCGATGACGGCCGATATGGGTGCCATTGAACTATGGAAAAATCCAGAAAAAATCATCTCTGATCCGGCTTCAATCATTTACATAAAAAAAACGGGAAGCCTTTACGACCTGGAAAGCCAAGGAACAGGTGCACATCAGATTATAGGCTATTATGTAAACATCACCAAAACTGCAAACGGCACCTATCAAGTATCTGCATCTTTAGGCGGAGTTACAAAATATTTGTCTGATAACCAGACCATCTCATCTATGGATGAAGGAGCTTTAGGAACTGACGGAGGTGGAAAATTCAGATCTTGGACGGTACTTCCCGTAAACGATGACGACAATTATTTTGGCATTAAGCCCACGATTGAATTATATGGAAAATACTATCAACCGTTCTATGCCGCCTTCCCCTTCACTTTGAGCGAAGGAATGAAAGCCTATTATGTGAGCAAAATTGCATCAGGAACCGCCTATTTAACGGAAATAGAAGGAACCATTCCTGCCGCCACACCCGTGCTCATTGAATGTCTTTCTAAAAACACAGAAGACAACAAGCTACATCTGATGACGAAAGACGGAACAAAGCCATCCGACAACCTATTAAAAGGTGTTTATTTCAACAACAAATGGCGTACTGCAAAGTCGAAGGATGCCCAAACAGCTTACAACGCATCTACCATGCGTGTTCTGACCGTTAAAGACGGCAAACTGACCTACTCTACCGATTCGTCTCTCAAGTTCATGCCGGCAAACCAATCTTATCTGAGTGTACCCGCAGGAACAGAGGAGGTGTTATCCGTCAAGATCGAGAGCGACAAAGTAAAGGCAACGTCAATTCAATTGGATCAAACGACACTTACATTGGTGGAAGCTGGAACTGCAACATTGAAGGCCACTGTCCTACCCGAAGAAACGGCTGACAAGACCGTAAAATGGAGCTCATCGGATGAGTCCGTTGCCAAGGTTGACGAAAACAGCGGTACTGTTACAGCCATAGCCGAGGGTACAGCCACCATCACGGCTACAACAGCAGACGGCAGCAACCTGAAAGCTACCTGTGCAGTAACGGTTACCGGTGTCAAAGTGGAAACCATCACCCTCGACAAGACGGAAGTAGAACTGATGGAAGGCGGATCTCTGGCACTGACAGCCACCGTAAAACCGGACAACGCCAAAGACAAAACGATCATTTGGTCTTCTTCTGACGAAAAGGTTGCCACTGTGGATGACAGAGGTAGCGTGAGTGCCATTTGCGAAGGTGTGGCCACTATCACAGCTGAAGCCAAAGACGGAAGCGGCATCAAGGCGACCTGTAAAGTCACCGTCAAGAGCGTCAAGGTAGAAACCATCACCCTGGACAAGACAGAAGCAGAGCTGATGGAAGGTGGAGCACTGACACTGACGGCAACCGTAAAACCGGATAACGCCAAGAACAAGACACTCAACTGGTCTTCTTCCGATGAAGCCATCGCCAAGGTGGATGACAAAGGAAACGTGAGCGCCATTGCAGAAGGTGTGGCCAACATCACCGTGGAAGCTAAGGACGGAAGCAACATCAAGGCTACCTGCAAAGTTACCGTCAAGAGTATCAAGGTGGAAACCATTACCCTCGACATGAATGAAACCGAACTATTCATAGGTGAATCTCAGACATTGATAGCCACCGTAAAGCCCGATGATGCCAAGAACAAGACACTCAAATGGTCTTCTTCCGATGAAGCCATCGCTCAAGTGAACGAGAACGGTGTTATCAATGCCCTGGCCGAAGGTATAGTCACCATTACTGCAGAAGCAATGGATGGCAGCAACATCAAGGCCACCTGTAAAGTTTCCGTCAAGAGCATAAAGGCAGAGAGCCTTACCCTCGACAAGACAGAAGCGAACCTGTTTATAGGTGAAAGTTTGGCACTTATTGCAACAATCGCTCCAGAAAATGCCACAAACAAGGCAATCAGATGGAGTTCTTCTGACGAAAATGTTGCCAAAGTGGATGAAAATGGTAAAGTTTCCGCACTCGCCGACGGAACAGCCACTATCACCGTAGAAACCACTGACGGAAATGAGCTGAAAGCCACATGTACCGTTACCGTCAAGAGCATCTTGGTGGAAGGCCTGAAACTCAACATGAAGGAAACAGAGTTGGAAGAAGGGAAGACGGTCGTTCTCAAGGCTACCGTTTCTCCGGAAAATGCGACCAACAGCACCCTCAATTGGAGCTCATCTGACGAAAAAATTGCCACAGTGGACGAGAGCGGCAAGGTAACGGCCATAGGCGAAGGTACCGCCACCATTACCGTAGAAACAACGGATGGCAGCAACCTCAGTGCTACCTGCACCGTAAAGGTCGTACCTATATTGGTCAAAGACCTTAGCTTGAACACCAGCTACAAGGAAATAACTATTGACGAAACCTACACGCTCATAGCTACGATCAATCCGTCCAATGCCAAGAACAAGAAGCTTGAATGGAGTTCTTCTGATGAGTCGATTGCCACGGTTGACGCCAACGGAAATGTCAAGGGCATTGCCGAAGGACTTGTCACCATCACAGCCACCACCACTGACGGAAGCAATCTCAGTGACTCCTGTGAAATCAAGGTGATAGACGGCAGCAGTATCAGCAAGTTACAGATTGAGCCCGGACAGGAAATCTTTGATATCCTGGGTCGCAAGGTAGAAAAGATTACCACCAAGGGTATTTACATCATCAACAATCGCAAGGTTGTAGTGAAGTAAAGAAACCAGCGGTCAATAGACAAGAAAGGCTCGGATGCATTACGTTTCCGAGCCTTTCTTTATTCTCTATGCTTGTCCTAGAATAATCTGTGAGAAAAGCGCAATTCCAGCACCGGAAAGCACTTAACTTTTTTGATGAGTCTAACATAGCGGTCCACCTGACCGTTGATACGCTCCAAATCCCGTGCCATATCAATACCCTCATGGGTAATCAACTCAGGCGCACCGCCCCACATCATGGCACCACAATCAACCGAGAACATGGTGCTCTTATCGCGTGTGATGGCCGTCGAATAGCCGACACCGATATACGGACGCACCTTGTTGACGAATGCATTGGCACTAACCATATTGTCGACATCTGGATACATACGGTAGGCATCTCCCTTGTGGTACATCAGATCCCCCTTGCGGAATTCCGGATCATTTGGATCCCCAGCATGATGAAGGCAGATTTTACCATTCTCATCGTATTCTATATAGCCCTCATCGTCACGTTGATATACATCATTCGAATAGAGCACGTCCCCTTTGGCATAGTAATCTTCCTTGAAATACCCCACCAGCATACTCATCGTTCCATACGCACTAAAAGCCGCATTTACATCTGGCGGCAATTCAAACCCAACACCGGCATACTCAATTACCGGTTCCTCGTTCTGCACCTGCCAATACATTCTGTTGTACATGGATACGGCCATCAGGGAAGACATAGCGTCTGCCGTATTGTAGGATTTGGCTATTCGTGAACCTCCTACATAGATACCAGCCGTCACATGCCATTTTTTGTTTTCCAATGGGGATACATCCACCAACAGCTTGAAATTGTTGAACGTGGGTGAACCAATCATATTCACATGGTCCTTCACCTCACAACCGCTGAAACCCTCCAAGATACCAGCCAATCTATTAAACCGATCGGCACTCAACGACAAGTCGTTTCCCACCTGAATGCCGAATTTCATCTTATAATCAAAATGAGGCATGAAAGTACCACCCGACCTTACCTGCACATAATTACCTACAGGCATAGCCAAATCAAAACCCAATCCCGTGGAACCAGCCGTAAAAGACAAATCCAGATGATTGAAATATTCAGACTTCTTGTATGCTTCACCTAATTCGAGCTGTGCAAAACTTGGCAGAACCGTTGCACATAGGAAGAAGGCGGCAACACCGAAACGTTTCATATTGTTTGAGTTTTTTTATTGTTTATTCATTTAACAGGAATGCCTTGAAATCAGCAAAATCCTTTGTCATGGACACACTCTGTTTTGTACCCTTCATGAAAGCCGCCAGACGAGCGGGAATATCCAGTTCCTTCCCGGTAATACGCTCCACTGTATCCTTGAATTTTGCAGGATGAGCCGTTTCCAGGAAGACACCCGTTTCCCCGGGTAGCAGTCCCTCCTTCAGGGCACGGAAACCACAGGCACCATGAGGATCCAACTGATATCCCGTCTCCTTCAGACATTCGCGTATAGTGTCAGCAATCTGGTCATCCGTATAACTGCATCCGCTGATATCCTGACAGATAGCCTCGTGCGAATGTCCGTACAGAGCCAGGATACGCGCGAAATTACTGGGGTCACCTACATCCATGGCATTTGCCAACGTCTGCACACTGGGTTTCGGTTCATAGCTTCCCGTCAGCAGGTATTTGTAGAAGATGTCATTGGCATTATTGGCCGCAATGAAACGCTTCACGGGCAATCCCATCTTTTTTCCGAAGAGGGCGCTGCAGATGTTACCGAAGTTGCCACTGGGCACACACACCACCAGATTGTCCGCCTTTCCCAGTTTCTTCATCTGGGCATAGGCATAGAAATAATAGAACGCCTGAGGCAGAAAACGAGCCACATTGATGCTGTTGGCACTTGTCAGCTTCATGTGACGGTTCAGTTCCTCGTCCATGAACGCATTCTTCACCAGCGCCTGACAGTCATCAAAGACGCCATCCACCTCTATGGCCGTAATGTTCCGTCCCAATGTCGTGAACTGACACTCTTGAATAGGGCTCACTTTCCCCTTGGGATAGAGCACATACACATGCACGCCCTCCACGCCCAAGAATCCGTTGGCCACAGCCGATCCCGTGTCGCCACTCGTAGCCACCAGCACATTCACCAGTCGCTTGTCATCCTCCTTCTTGTTGAAGTAGCCCAACAGACGCGCCATGAACCTGGCACCCACGTCCTTGAAGGCCAAGGTAGGCCCATGGAACATCTCCAGCGAATAGATCTCATCCGTCACACGTACAGCAGGCACATCAAAGGCCAGCGTATCGTACACGATCTTCTTCAGTGTACCGGCAGGCACATCCTCTCCGAAGAAGGCATCCGCCACCTGATAAGCTATCTCCTGGAACGTCAGGTCCTCGATCTGGTCGTAGAAAGCATCCGGCAATTGCTTGATTTTTTCCGGCATATACAAGCCCTTATCCTCGGCCAATCCCTTCACCACGGCCTTTTCCAACGAAGCCACAGGTGCTTTTCCGTTCGTGCTATAATAGTTCATTCTTATGTAGTATTTCCTTAGTATTTCATAAATTGTTCTATAAACTCATTGCGCTCCAGAGAGCCGTAAGCCCCCCTCTTGCACGCCTCCTCATCGAAGGTCATCACCTCGTCCGGTTCCATTCCCGGAGCATAGATGCAGAAGGGAATCGGTTCAGCCGTATGTGTACGCAGTTTGCAGGGAGTAGGATGGTCCGGGAGCAACGCTATCGCCACCGGTTCGTCCCAAGTATCCAGTTCCTCCAGAATAGGTGCCAATAGCCTCTTGTCCAGATTCTCGATGGTCTCCAGCTTCAGTTCCACATTTCCCTCGTGTCCGGCCTCATCACTGGCCTCCACATGCAGATAGACGAAATCATCCGTCTTCAGGGCATCCAGGGCCGCTTTCGCCTTTCCCTCGTAGTTCGTATCGTACAATCCCGTGGCACCCTCCACCTGAATCACGTGAAGTCCGGCATAGCGACCGATACCGCGGATCAGGTCCACGGCCGTTATCACAGCCCCCCTGCGTATCTGGGGATAGGTTGTCGTCAGGGGAGTCATAGCCGGTCGGTATCCCCCACCCCAAGGCCATATACAGTTCGCAGGATCCTGTCCCTGTGCCATTCTCTGCTTGTTCAGCGGGTGGTCTTTCAGCAGTTCCCGGCTCTGTTCCATGAGCCATAGCAGCAGGTCACACGTTTCCCGTGCCTCCTCACATGCAGGAGTCGGCAGATACTGTCGGAACGGCTGTCCCGGAACATCATGCGGAGGCGTACAGTTCACCTGTTTGTTTCCGTTTTTTATCACCAGCAGATGTCGGTACTGAACTCCCGTATAGAAATGTACACGGTCCGATCCCAGTTTCTCCTGCAGGAATTTTATCAGCACATCGCCCTCCTCTGTTTCCAGCCTGCCACAGGAATGATTCTTCAGGATATCCCCATCCAGACACACCAGATTACAGCGCATTGCCAAGTCTCCCTCCTCCAGTTCCACACCTATGCTGGCAGCCTCCAGAGGCCCACGTCCTTCGTACACCTTTTGCTGGTCGTAACCCAGGATGCTGCTGTTGGCAACTTCGCTTCCAGGGTGGAATCCATCGGGTACCGTCTTCAGCATACCGTTACGCCCCCTACGGGCAATCCAGTCGAAATGAGGCGTGTCGGCATATTGCAGCAACGTCTTTCCCCCCAGTGCCTCCACGCACCAGTCGGCCATACCGTCACCCAGAATAATCAGATGTTTCATTTTCTGTATAGTTATTTTGCCAGAGACATGATGTCTGCAAAGACACCGGCAGCCGTTACGCTGGCTCCGGCTCCATATCCCTGAATGAGCATCGGGTATTCCTTGTAGCGATCGGTCGTCAACAGTACAATATTGTTCGAGCCCTCCAAGTCATAGAACGGATGCCCCTTCGCCACTTCCTGCAGGGAGACGCAAGCCTTTCCGTTCTCGTATTTGGCCACAAAGCGCCATCTCTTCTCCTGCTGCTCCAGTGTCTGACGCCTCTTTTCAAAGTCAGCATCCAGCAAAGGCAGATTCTCCCAGAAAGCCTCTAACGTGCCGTCAAAGAAACTCTGTGGAACGAAGAGATGAGCTTCCACATCCTCCTGATTGATCTTGTATCCCGCTTCACGCGTCAGTATGACCAGTTTCCTCATCACATCCTTGCCGCACAGGTCGATTCTGGGATCCGGTTCGCTGTATCCCTCGGCCTTGGCCATACGCACCGTCTCGCTGAAGGGGATGTCAGCCGCTATCTTGTTGAAGATGAAATTCAGTGTCCCGCTCAACACCGCCTCAATCCTCAGGATCTTGTCGCCACTGTTGCGCAGGTCGTTTATCGTACGTATGATGGGAAGTCCAGCCCCCACATTCGTTTCGAAGAGGAACTTCACCCCACGTCTCTGCGCGATGGTCTTCAGCTCCTTGTAGTTGTCATAGTTGCTGCTGGCCGCTATCTTGTTGGCGGCCACCACATGGATATTGTGCTCCAGGAACTCCCTGTACAGGGCAGCCACCTCGGCACTGGCCGTACAATCCACGAACACGCTGTTGAAGATGTTCATGCCGATGACCTCATCGTGCAGACGTTGTATGTTGCTGTCCTCTGCCTTGGCCAACTGCTCCCGGAAGTTCTCCAGATTCAGTCCCTCACGGTCAAACATCGCCTTGTGCCCGCTGGCAATGCCCACCACATTCAGCTTCAGTCCCATCTCGTGCATCAGTTTCTCCTGCTGCTGATGGATCTGCTCTATCAGGCTTCCGCCCACAGTACCCACCCCTGTGATGAACAGGTTCAGCACCTGATATTCACTCAGGAAGAAGGAGTCGTGGATCACGTTCAGCGATTTCCTCAGCAGTCGTCCCTCCACGACAAAGGAGATGTTCGTTTCGCTGGCCCCCTGTGCACAGGCAATCACGCTTATGCCGTTGCGCCCCAGTGTACCGAACAGCTTACCGGCAATACCCGGTGTATGCTTCATGTTCTCGCCCACGATGGCTACGGTAGCCAGACCGTTCTCGGCCCTCATCTCGTACATGGCCCCCGTCTCTATCTCCTTCTGGAACTCCTCGTTCAGCACACGGCATGCCTCTTCCGCATCCTCATCGCGCACACCGATGCTGGTACTGTTCTCGCTGCTCGCCTGACTTACCATGAACACGCTGATGCCGTGGTCAGCCAGACAGCTGAAGATACGTCTGTTCACACCTATCACACCCACCATGCTCAATCCGCTGATGGTTATCAGGCACGTGCCGCTGATGCTGGAGATACCCTTGATGGCCTTTCCGTTTGTTGCCACCGTCTGTTTGATGATGGTACCCGGAGCTTCGGGGTTGAACGTATTTTTTACCCGGATGGGGATATTCTTCACACAGACGGGATAGATCGTAGGCGGATAGATGACCTTGGCACCGAAGTTACACAGTTCCATGGCCTCCACATAGGACAGCTCGTTGATGACATACGAATGGGCGATGACCCTGGGGTCAGCCGTCATGAAGCCGTCCACATCCGTCCATATCTCCAGTACGTCAGCATCCAGTGCAGCCGCAATGATGCTGGCCGTATAGTCCGAGCCTCCACGTCCCAGGTTGGTAATCTCCCCACTCTCCACATCGGTACTGATGAATCCCGGCACCAGACTCACCTTGGGAATCGATGCCCAAGTCTCGCGCACCAGCCTGTTCGTCACTTCGCCGGCCAGCAGGTTTTTCCCGCCCTTCTCCTGTGTCTTTATGAAGTCACGGCTGTCGTACCATTCCGCCCCCTTTATCAGGGTAGCCACGATACGGCTGCTTATGCGCTCGCCATAGCTCACGATGGCGGCACTCGTCTTCGGAGTCAGGTCACGGATCAGATAGACACCCTGGTAGATGCTCTTCAGTTCCTCCAGTAGCGCCTTCACCACGGCCAGCAACGTATCTTTGTCGCGCCTGTTTTCGATGATATCCTCTATCATCTGCTGGTGCCTGTTCACGATGTGCCAGAAATTCTTCAGGTAGTCCGGATTGCCCTTAACGGCCATGTTTCCGGTCTCTATCAACTTATCGGTGATACCTCCCAGTGCACTCACCACCACGATGACGGGTTCCGTCTGGGACTCTACGATTTTTTTTACATTCAAGATACTTTCTGCGGAACCTACGGACGTCCCGCCAAATTTCAAAACCTTCATACGATATGATTACGTTTCAGACTATGTTTCTGTTTTTGCTTAAAAATCAAGTTGCAAATATAACAATAAAAGACGAAAATCCGTGTCAAAAGGAAAATTATTTATACTTTTGTGCAAACAATTGACGTTATGACACAGGAAATACAGCTTAGGATATCACCTCAGGACGCTTTCGACGAACGTTCCATACAATCCTATCTCCTGCATGAGCAGGGGATACAGAGTACGGCCGTCCGTGTTTTGAAGCGTAGTATCGATGCTCGCCATCGTACGGTTTTCGTCAACCTTACCGTCCGTGTTTTCATCAACGAACAGCCCCAGGAAAGTCCCATCGTCCCCATCGCATATCACGATGTCAGCAACCGCCCCACGGTGGTGGTGGTAGGTGCCGGTCCCGGTGGACTTTTCGCATCCCTCCGCCTCATCGAACTGGGGTATCGCCCCATTGTGGTAGAGCGAGGGCGAGACGTCCACGAGCGCAAGAAGGACATTGCCCGCATCCGTCCCGACCAATGCGTGAATCCCGAGAGCAACTACTCCTTTGGGGAAGGGGGAGCCGGAGCCTATAGCGACGGCAAGCTCTACACCCGCAGCAAGAAACGTGGCAACAGCGAGAAGATCCTTCGTGTCTTCGTGCAGCATGGTGCCAACCCCAATATTCTGGTCGATGCCCACCCCCATATCGGAACCGACCGCCTGCCTCGCGTCATCGAGAACATGCGCCAGACCATCCTGCAATGCGGTGGTGAAGTCCATTTCCAGACCCGTATGACCTCCCTTCTCATTCAGGGCGATACAGTCCGTGGCATCGAGTGTGCCGATGGAGAGACGTTCCTGGGACCCGTCATCCTTGCCACAGGCCATAGTGCCCGTGATGTCTATCGTTGGCTAAGCCAGAATGGAGTGGAGATAGAAGCCAAGGGACTAGCCGTAGGCGTCCGTCTGGAACACCCCTCCGAACTCATCGACCGGATACAGTACCACAATCCCCAGGGACGTGGAAAATGGCTTCCGGCAGCAGAATATAATATGGTACAGCAGGTGCAGGACCGTGGCGTATATAGTTTCTGCATGTGCCCCGGAGGCTTCGTTGTGCCAGCCGCCAGCGGCCCCGAGCAGATAGTCGTCAACGGCATGAGCCCCAGCCACAGAGATGGCAAATGGAGCAACAGCGGCATGGTGGTGGAGACCCGTGTCGAAGACATAGAGCCCGACTCCACAGACCCCCTGAAAATGCTTCGTTTCCAGGAGGAAGTAGAGCGTCAATGCTGGCTCCAGGGCAACCGCCAGCAGACAGCCCCCGCCCAACGGATGACGGACTTCGTGCAAGGTCACCTTAGTGCCGATCTCAACCCCTCCTCATACGCCCCCGGCCTCATCGCCAGTCCCCTGCATTTCTGGATGCCGAAGTTCATCACCGAACGCCTTCGCGAGGCCTTCCGCCTCTGGGGACGCCAGACGCATGGGTTCCTCACCTCCCAGGCCACGGTCATCGGTGTGGAGACGCGCACCAGCAGTCCCGTCCGCATCCTTCGAACCCCCGACACGCTCCAGCACATCCGCCTCCGTGGTCTCTTCCCCTGTGGCGAAGGAGCAGGCTATGCCGGAGGCATCGTCAGTGCCGGAGTCGATGGCGAACGGTGTGCAGAAGGAGTAAAGGAATTTTTTGAAAATTAAGCATATGGCTCAGAAAGACAACAAGACAATATATGTTTGCGACTATTGCGGACAGGAGAGTGCAAAGTGGGTAGGCAAATGTCCGGCCTGCAATCGGTGGAACACGATGAAGGAGATGGTCCTGCACGTGGAGAAAGCTCAATCCACGGCAACGAAAGCCGCCCTTCAGGCAGCTGGTATAGATACGGGAAAGAGGGTCCGTCCCATCCATGTCCACGATATCCATGCCCAGGACGAGCCCAGGATGGACATGGGCGATGCCGAACTGAACAGAGTCCTCGGTGGAGGTCTGGTCCCCGGCAGCTTGGTGCTGCTCGGAGGTGAGCCCGGAATCGGCAAGAGCACCCTGGTCCTGCAGACGGTCTTGAACCTGCAAGGAAAGAAAGTGCTGTACGTCAGCGGAGAGGAAAGTGCCCGCCAGATAAAGCTCAGGGCCGACCGCCTGTGCCACTCCCCCCAGGAAGGGAGCGAGCTGCTGGTGTTGTGCGAGACCTCCCTGGAGCAGATCTTCCTGGAGATAGAAGAGTCAAGGCCCGACCTTGTCGTCATCGACTCTATCCAGACGATACAGACCGAGGGCGTAGAATCCTCCCCCGGCAGCCTCACCCAGATACGCGAATGTGCCGCCAGCCTACTGAAGTATGCCAAGGCCGCAGGTGCCGACGGAGGCAATGGAGTCTCCATCATCCTCATTGGCCATATAAATAAGGAAGGAACATTGGCCGGTCCCAAGGTACTGGAACACATTGTGGATACCGTCCTCCAGTTCGAGGGCGACCAGCACTATATGTACCGTATTCTCCGCAGCATCAAGAACCGCTTCGGCAGCACCAGCGAACTGGGTATCTACGAGATGCGCCACAACGGCCTCCGACAGGTCAGCAACCCCAGCGAGCTGCTTCTCACCGACAATCGTGAAGGCCTCTCCGGAGTAGCCATCGCATGCGCCATAGAGGGTGTCCGCCCGTTCCTCATCGAGACCCAGGCCCTGGTCAGTACAGCCGCCTATGGTACAGCCCAACGAAGCACCACCGGATTCGACGGCAGACGCCTGAACATGCTTCTGGCGGTACTGGAAAAGAGAGTAGGCTTCAAGTTGGCCCAAAAGGATGTCTTTCTGAACATTGCCGGAGGTCTTCGCGTCACCGATCCCGCCATCGACCTGGGGGTAGTAGCCTCAGTCCTCAGCAGCAATGGCGACATGCCCATCGAAGCCGATGTATGCATGGCAGGGGAAGTAGGTCTGAGTGGAGAGATACGTCCCGTAGCCCGCATCGAGCAACGCATAGCAGAAGCCCAGAAACTGGGGTTCCGTCGCATGATCCTGCCCAAGTCCAATATGGGAGGCATTAACCCCGGCAACTATACCATCCAGCTCGTTCCCGTCCGTAGAGTCGTAGAGGCCGTTCGCGAACTCTTTGGATGATGAAACGAGAAGCCCCTCTCCGGCTCTCCCCTGAAGGGAAGAGGGGCGATGAATCATCAATCATCTTATCGTTTTATCGTACTTTATTTGGCGATTTTGCGTGAAATAGCCATGTTTTGGGGGGAAGCATTTGTCTTTTGACCATAATAAGGGAAAAAATCCAGGACATATCTGTTTTTTTCCAAAAAAAAGGTCTATCTTTGCTGCGCAAATACAGAGGGACCCGTGGGCACGGGCTTTCTGACGGCTCCTGAATTGCAAACAACCGAACAAGGACAATAAAAAAAGACTATATGAACGCTTCCCTTAACCGACTCCACAGATGGAGTGACACAGGAATCTGCCTCCTGCTTGTTTTCGTGCTTGCCGCTTGCAGCACACCTACGAACATTTCCTATTTCCAGGACATTCGCAACAACGAGGATATCCGTTGTACAGAGGCCAAGATCATCACCCTGCAGCCGTACGACCAGATTTCCATCGTAGTGAGCAGTAGGGAACCACAGATTGCCACCATGTTCAACCTGCCCTATGTGAGCACACGTATCGGTTCGGGACAATCCGCTGCGGGCGGAATATCGCAATCTGGCACCAGCCAGGGTGTCTGCGGATATACCGTTGATACCAAGGGGGAGATAAACTTCCCTGTCCTGGGCAAGATAAAGGTGGCCGGAATGACGCGCGAAATGCTGGCGGAAGACTTGCGCGCACGACTCATCAACAGCAACCAGATAAAGGATCCCACCGTGACGGTGGATTACCTGAATCTGGGCTTTTCCGTTATCGGCGAAGTGAACAACCCCGGACGATATAAGCTGGACCGCGACCGCTATACCTTGTTGGACGCCCTGGGACAGGCGGGGGACCTGACCATAAACGGATGCAGAAACAACGTTACCGTACTACGCCACATAGGCGACCAGGACCATGCCATGCGGGTGGACCTGACAAAAGCCAGCGAGCTGTATGCTTCGCCTGCCTTCTATATCCAGCAAGGGGATGTCGTCTACGTGACTCCCAACGACAAGCGCAAGAGGGAATCTACCGTCAACGGGAACAGTTTCCTGACGCCTGCCACCTGGATCTCTATCGTCTCCTTCATCAGCACGATGGTGGTGCTGATTGTAAAATGGTAAACGACACCCTATTTGAGAACAATGTCTTTTACACGTGTAATCTGCTCTATTAATCTAACAATAACATAATAACATAATAACATAATGGACTCACAACCTGATACGTCTTCTCAGAACGATTTTTCCATCAAGGACATCATTTTCCTGTTTCTCAGTAAATGGTACTGGTTCGTAATCAGTGTTATCTTCTGTCTGGCTTGTGCCATGGCCTATCTGCTGCGGACGCCTGCTACCTATACCCGTTCGGCCAGCATCCTGATAAAGGAGGACTCCAAGGGGAAGAGCATGTCGTCGGACATCTCCTCGACCTTCTCGAACATGGGTTTGCTGAAGACCAACACGAACATCGAGAACGAAATGGTGAACTTCAAGTCACCTGACCTGATGTACGAGGTTGTACGCCGGCTGCACCTGGATGTCAACTACAGTACCGACGGGCGTTTCCATCGCGAGGTGCTCTATGGTGACCGCCTGCCCCTGGAGGTTTCCTTCTGCGAACTGCAAAACCAGGACAACGTGGCTCTGACCATCGTGTTCGGCGAAGACCAGCAGAGCTTCCAGCTGACGGACTTCATCATGAACGGGAAGAAGATAAAGGAGGCGTCCATCGATGCCCATATCGGAGACAGCATAGAGACGCCCGTGGGTACCCTGGCCTTCTCGGCTGCAAAATACGAACTGGAAAAGCCTTTCACGGGACGACTGTACGTGAGGCGCTCGAACCTATACGCTACGGCCAACGGATACCAGCAGCGGCTGAAGGTGGCACTGGAGGGGCAGAAGACGTCTGTCATCCGACTGTCTATGGATGACCAGAACGTGCAGAGGGCCGAGGAGGTGCTGAACACCGTAATCAACGTATACAACGAGAACTGGATAAAGGACAAGAACCAGATAACGACCTCTACCAACGACTTCATCAACGAACGTCTGAAGGTCATACAGCAGGAACTGGGCGATGTGGATAACAGCATCACCGAATACAAGAGCGAGAACATGATTCCCGACCTGACTGCTGCTGCCGGCATGGACATGGCCCAGTCGGCTCAGGAGAACAAGCAGATCCAGGACCTCAACAACCAGCTCAACATTGCACGTTACCTTCTGAACTTCATCCGTGGAGCACAGAACCAGCTGCTTCCGGCCAATGCAGGTCTCCAGGAGCAGAGCGTACAGACACTCATAAGCAACTTCAACGAGCTTCAGCTCCAGCGCAACAGACTGGTGGAGAACTCTTCGGAGGAGAACCTCATCGTAAAGGATCTGGACCAGCAGCTGACTTCCCTGCGTACTACCATCCTGAGCAGTATAGAGAACTACATCGCGGCTCTGGACATGCAGCTGGGGTCTTCCCAGGCTGCCCGCAGCCAAGCTAACGCGCGTGTGGCACAGAACCCCATACAGGCCGGACGACTGCTGTCGTCCGAACGTCAGCAGAAGGTAAAGGAGTCGCTCTACCTATTCCTGCTGCAGAAGCGCGAGGAGAACGAGCTTTCCCAGGCTTTCACTTCCTATAACACCCGAGTAATCTCTACTCCGGAGCATGGAAGCAGCATGGGACCCACGGCTCCCGACCGCAACAGGATCCTCATGATAGCTCTCCTTATCGGGCTGGCTCTGCCTGCCGCTTTCTTCTATCTGAAAGAGGAACTGAGCACCACGGTACGGAACCGTAAGGATCTGGAGAACCTGAAGGCACCCTTCATCGGGGAAATCCCCTTGACCAACGGCAAACAGAAGGGATTGCTGAAACGACTGAAAAGGACCAAGCAGACGAAGCCGTCCATCGTTGTGAAACCCAGAAGCAGAAACGTCATTAACGAGGCGTTCCGTGTCATCCGCACGAACCTGGAATTCATGCATGCAAAAGGTAATGGTACGCGCGTCATCATGCTGACATCGGCTAATCCGGGCAGCGGAAAGACCTTCATCAGCGCCAACCTGGCTACGGCACTGGCCGTGAAGGGGAAACGTACACTGGCCATTGACCTGGACATCAGACGCAGGTCCCTGAGTGAATATTTCGACCAGCCGAAACTGGGAGTGGCTGACTACCTGAGCGGTAATCATCCGGATTACAAAGACCTAATCCTGCATCACCAGCAAGGAGATGCCATACTGGATGTGCTGCCCGTCGGCACACTGGCTCCCAATCCGGCCGAACTGCTCTCTGACGAACGTCTGGGCGACATGATACAGGAACTGAGGCCACAGTACGACTACATCATCCTGGACTGCCCTCCCATCGAGGTGGTGGCAGATGCCGACATCATCAGCCCGATGGCGGATGCTACTCTCTTCGTCATACGTGCAGGACTCTTCGAGCGGGCCATGCTGACTGAACTCGACAAGATATACAACAACCATAAATACCATAACCTGTGCGTACTGCTGAACGGTACCGAAGCCGGAGGACGCTATGGATACAGATACGGATACAAGTCCGGATATGCCAAGAAAGGCTATGGTTACACATACGGCGAAGACGACTGATGTGGCCCTTTACTCATAGGCATACCTCACGGCCAAGTGAATACTTGACCGACTTTACGGACTGGCATTGCCATATCCTGCCGGGGGTAGATGACGGTATCTCTCACATGGAAGAGACACTGACCGTACTCGCACGATACCAGGAACTGGGCATCACTCATGTATGGCTCACACCACACATCATGGAGGATATCCCCAACACCACAGAACATCTGCGTACTCGCTACCAGGAACTGCTGGAGGCATACAAGGGGCCCATACAGCTTCATCTGGCTGCTGAGCACATGCTGGACAACCTCTTCCAGGAACGCCTGAGGAAGGATGACGTGCTACCCATAGGGGACGAGAAGACGCTCCTTGTGGAAACGTCCTACTTCAACCCGCCCATGGATCTCGAGGGCATTCTGAAACAGATACGCGACAAGGGGTATCGACCGCTGTTGGCGCACCCTGAGCGATATGTCTATATGGACAAGGAGGACTATGCTCAGCTACACCAGAAAGGTATCCTGTTCCAGAGCAACCTGTCTTCCCTGGCTGGCACATACGGGAAGGGAGCACAAAAGAAAGTGCGTTATCTCATATCAAAGGGATGGATCAACCACTGGGGGACCGATCTGCATCGTGTGAAAATGCTTGGCATCTTTGACACATCGGTATAGGGAATAGAAGGAGCAACCTGCGGGTTGCTTTTTTTTGTGCATCCTTTGTTTGGCGGTCTTGCGGGATTTACGTACCTTTGCATGGGTATAAACCACAGGGAAAATGGAGTCTCCTAAAATGATGGTGGGGTTGCCGATGGAGTGGATCGCGGTCTGTTTCGTGGGCGGACTGGTTGTGGGGAACTGCTGCCAGGGGATGTTCTACCTGCCGGTGGCGGTGGGGGTGCTGCTGGTGTCTTCGTGTCTGCCGTATAGGAGAGGGGGACTGTTCCTGGGGCTCTCGGTGCTGG
>JAZLIY010000069.1:0-21380 GCA_045617645.1 Bacteroidaceae bacterium
TGGTGCTGAATATACAGGTGAAGAGCCTGGCTTCTTCACAGAAGATATGAGCGCAGATTTCCGTAACGCATGGGAAGAGGCTAATGAATATGCCAACAGCGGTGTTTACTCTCAGGAAAGACTTGCTTACTTTGTTGAGAACCTGAACACCCAGAAGAACAGTGTTGAGGAAGCTGCCATCAAGGTTGAGACCGACCAGTTCTACTTCCTGAACTTCCTTAGCGAGGATGTATATGATGAGAATGGTTGGAGTACGGCTGCTTGCAGCGGCAATGAAGGAAGCCTGTTCGACAAGTTCCTGACAGCTGAATCTACAGAAGAAGGTGGTAAGTTCCTGTACACGAGTGACTATGATGAGTCTGACGACTTCCGTTCATTCTTCGGCTTTGTACAGAACGGTGACAAGTACGCTATTGTTAACGGCAGCAACGGTCTCTACCTGAGCATCGTTAACGGCCAGGCTCGTCTGTCTGCTGAACCTACTTACTTCAACGTAACTCCTGTAGGCTTCGGTGCCGTTGTCATCAGTGCTGCTGATGGTGTTCTCTCTGGTGAGCTGGATTCTCAGAGTCTGGGTGTTGCTGCCGAGGGTAACTGCAACACTAACGCTGCATTCCTGATCACAGCTACTGGCGAACCATTCGATGCTATCCAGAAGGTTGAGGCTAAGAGCTTCAAGGCTGGTGCTATCTACAGCATCGACGGTAAGCAAGTTAACGACAACTTCAAGGGCGTTGTTATCAAGAACGGCAGCAAGTTCCTGAACAAGTAATCTATCCTTTAGATTATAGATAACAATTCCGGGGCGCTGGTTTCAGCGCCCCGGTTTTTGTTTTGTTTTGTTTTCTTTGTTTTCTTTGTCGCATGGATGCCATAGACATCAGACAATGGCTAGCTACAATATCTCAACCCTAACGAGGTGACACTATCATTTCCAAAGAGAATAGGGATTCTTGCGCAGGTGGGAATTGTAATAACGGCGATCGCCCGTTACTTCCTGCCCGACAAAAGACGGGATGTCGTAGGTTTCATCCTCGCTGGACAGTTCCACTTCGGCAAGGATAAGCCCTTCGTTTTCGCCATAGAACTCATCGACCTCCCATGTATGGATGCCGTCCGTATTATGAATAAGATAGCGGGTCTTGTCTATGATGCCCGGCTCGCAAATGAGCAACAGCTCCTGGGCATCGGATAAGGGTATCTCCGTTTCAAACTCGTAACGGGAAATACCCTCGGCATTGCTGGGTCCCTTTATCGTAAGGAAGCCCTTGTCGTCCCGGATACGGACACGTACCGTGCGGCCGTTGCCGGAACTGATGTACCCCTGGCGGATACGGCTCTTATGAAACGCCTGGTCGCGGAACTCTCCCACGACCAGGAATTTTCTTTCAATCTCGAAGTGCATCGTGTTGCTTACTTGGCACCACTGAGAGCGTAAGCTACAAAAAGAACGAGGAAGAGGATGGCAAGTGTACCTACCACGTAACCAATGATCTTCTTACCCTGTGCGGCTTCGCGTGCTGCTTTCTTGGCAGCTCTCTTTTCCTTTTTCTCTTTACTCATAATTGTAAATATTTAGATGGTTTGCTAAATCCTAATTTACGTCCTCGGCACCAAATTCCATCAGGTAGGCCTTGATGAAGGCATCTATCTTGCCGTCCATCACGCCACCAACATCGCTCGTCTGGTAATTGGTACGGTGATCCTTTACCCTGCGGTCATCGAACACATAGCTGCGAATCTGGCTGCCCCACTCTATCTTTTTCTTTCCGGCCTCTATCTTGGCCTGTGCCGCCTTGCGCTTCTGCAAAGCACGGTCGTAAAGCTGACTGCGGAGCAGACGCATGGCGTTCTCTCGGTTCTCCAGCTGCTTTCGACTCTCGGTATTTTCGATAAGGATTTCCTCTTCTTCGCCCGTATCAGGATCCTGATACATATAACGCAGACGAACGCCCGTCTCTACCTTGTTCACGTTCTGACCTCCGGCACCTCCGCTTCGGAACAAGTCCCAAGAAATGCGGGACGGATCGACATACACCTCGATGGTGTCATCGACAAGGGGCGTGACAAAAACGCTGGCAAAGCTGGTCATACGCTTGCCCTGAGCATTATAAGGAGAGACACGTACCAGACGATGGACACCGTTCTCGCTCTTCAGATAACCATAGGCAAACTCGCCCTCCAATTCCATCGTCACGGTCTTGATGCCAGCCTCATCACCGTCCTGTATGTTGCTGATGGTGCATTTATAGCCGTTCGCCTCTGCCCAACGGATATACATACGCATGAGCATCTGCGCCCAATCCTGACTCTCGGTACCTCCGGCACCTGAATTTATCTTGAGTACGGCAGCCATGGAATCTTCCTCCTGACGCAGCATGTTCCTGAGTTCCAAATCCTCGATGGCAGACAGGCAACGGGCGTAGAGTTCGTCCACCTCCTCCTCGGTGACCAGTTCCTCCTTATAGAAATCAAAGGCTGTTTCCAATTCATCGGTCAGGGTCTTTACTTCGTCGTAGCCCTTGAGCCATTTCTCGAGTCCCTTGACCAGTTTCATCTGTTCCTCGGCCGCCTTCTGATCGTTCCAGAACTCCGGAGCCTGCGTACGCAACTGCTCCTCTTCGTACTGAATCCGCTTGTTCTCGATGTCCAAGTAATGATTCAGCTGAACCGTCCTGTCCTTAACCTCTTTTAATTGTTCTATGGTAATCATTCTTCGTACATCTTTTCAATCTGTTCGGCATAGTTCTCGTTCAGTACAGAACGCTTCACCTTCAACGTATTGGTCAGTTCGCCCCGTTCCAAACTAAATGGCTCGGACAGCAAGGTGATGCGCTTGACCTGCTCGTAGTGGGCAAATTCCTGCTGCAACGTATCCAGGCGATACATAATATGCTGTACGATGCGAGGGTTGGCGCAGAGTTCTGCCCTGTCGGCATACGCGATACCCTTTTCCTGGGCATACTGCTCCAGAAGCTTGTAATCGGGTACGATAAGGGCCGACACAAACTTACGCTGGTCGGCAATGATAACAATCTGTTCGATGTACCTGTCCACCACCAGCTTGCTCTCAAGCATCTGGGGAGCAATGTACTTGCCGTTGCTCGTCTTGAACAGGTCCTTGATGCGTTCCGTCAGGTACAGCTCACCGTCCTTCATATAACCGGCATCCCCCGTATGGAACCATCCCTCGCTGTCGATGGATAAATCCGTGACCTCGGCCTTACGGTAATATCCCTTGGTAATGGTGTCGCCCTTCAGCAGCACTTCGTTGTTCTCGCCTATCCTGACCTGTACGCCGTCCAGCACACGACCTACCGAACCCAAGGAAATGGGCTGGTTCCAACGGTCGCAGGATACGGTGGCGGTACTTTCCGTCAATCCATAACCCACAATCATCCGGATGCCTACGGAGTGGATAAATTCCTCAACGGCCGTGGGTACGGCAGCTCCTGCGGTCGGGAAGAAATTATGGCGTTCGAGCCCCAGATTCTTCAGCAAAAGGGCGATGACCGTCTTCTCGTAGAAAAGATACTGCATCTTCAGGCCCAGAGGGGGTGTCAGGTCCTTCAGTTTGTAATCCACGTTATAAGCCTTGCCAACACGTAGGGCATCCTGCAACAGCTTGCGTTCTATGGGAGAGCTACTGTTTATCTTTTCCATCACTCCGGCATAGACCTTTTCCCAGAAACGGGGAACGCCACAGAAGCAAGAGGGATGAACCTCCTGCAAACTACGAAGAATATCGGTAGGATTCTGGTTGACGGCCAATGTACAACCTTCGGTCAGGCAAAGATAAGACCACCCACGTTCGAACACGTGCGTAAAGGGAAGGAAGTTCAGGATGACATCGCGGTCGCTCAAAGGAATGGCTGTCTGATGTCCGCGGAAAGCAGCGGCATACATCCGATGGGTCAGCATAACGCCCTTGCTCAATCCCGTAGTACCACTGGTATAAAGGATGTTGGCCAAGTCATCCTGGTCAAGTTCGGAGGAGCGCTTATCCACTTCTGCCTGGTATTGCAGATTCTCACCAAGACGCAAGAATTCATCGAAATACATGCTCACCTGATCCTGTTCGTCCTTCTTCACTTTCGGGTCGAAAATAACAAGCTTGCTCATCTGGGGACTGATACGAAGAACACGGTATGCCGTATCGTACTGGTATTGTTCTCCCACAAAGACATAGCGTATATTGGCATCGCTCACCATATACTTGACTTGCGCCTCGCTGCTCGTAGCATAAAAAGGAATCGTGACAGCCCGGATGCCATAAGCTCCGAAATCGAGGTACATACACTCCGGCATGTTTTGGGAAAAGACGGCGATATTTTCCTGTATGCCAACGCCCAGCTCCAACAAAGCATTGCTCACGATACGTACTTTCTGCGAAAAGGCAAGCCATGAAATCTCCTTCCAACGGCCGGCTTCCGCATCACGATACAACATCGCAGCACGCTTGCCGTAAACCTGCGCCTGGCTCTGTATCAACGTAGATAATGGACTTTTATTTTGCATTGAACATCCCTTTTATTTGCACAAAGGTAGTACAACTTGAGATAAATGCCAAATTTATTTGCTTTTTCTCGCGCTTATTCGTACCTTCGCTATCAAAAATAAGGGTATATGCCGACTAATATCTTTGTACAACAAGCATTGGAACTGCTGAAAGAACTTGTGCGCATTCCGCGCATCAGCAGACAAGAAGCAGACGCATGCAATCTGCTTTGCCGCTTCATGACCGACATATATGGGCTGGAAATACAACGCGAAGGATGCAATGTATGGAGCATAGCTCCTGCATACCAAGCCAACCGCCCCACGCTGTTGCTGAACGCTCACATAGACACGGTGAAACCTGTGGTCGGATGGGTACACGACCCCTATATTCCCACAGAAGAGGGTGGCAAGCTATATGGGTTGGGAAGCAACGATGACGGGGCGAGTCTGGTGAGCCTGTTGCAGGTTTTCCGTATCCTTTCCTCCCGTCCACAAGCCTACAACCTGGTGTTCCTGGCTTCCGCAGAAGAAGAGGTCAGCGGAAAAGGAGGGGTGGAATCTGTCCTGCCCTTATTGCCATCCATTGACGTAGCCCTGGTGGGTGAACCCACCGGAATGCAGCCAGCCATTGCAGAAAAAGGACTTATGGTACTGGATGTTACGGCACACGGGAAAGCCGGCCATGCAGCCAGAAACGAAGGTGACAATGCCATCTATCACGCCATGGACGACATGGCATGGTTCCGCAACCACCACTGGGAACGGGAATCGGCGCTGCTGGGCCCTGTGAAGATGACCGTAACCATCATAAATGCCGGCTCCCAGCATAATGTGATACCCGACCAATGCACCTTTACTGTAGATATTCGCAGTAATGAGCTATACAGGAACGAAGAGTTATTCGACGAAATACAGAAGCAGGTGAAAAGTGACATCAAAGCGCGTTCTTTCCGGCTTGGTTCTTCACACATAGACCCGCAGCATCCTCTGGTACAGCGTGCCGTTGCCCTTGGCAGGACTCCCTTCGGTTCTCCCACACTCAGCGACCAGGCACTGATGCCGTTCCCAACACTGAAAATGGGACCAGGGGAAAGCACACGAAGTCACACAGCAGACGAATACATCCTGCTGGATGAGATACCGCAAGCCATCGACCTATACGTAAAATTACTGGACGGGCTGGTAATTTCATAATTATTACCTGGCAATCCAGGATTCCGGGTTCAGTTTCGTTGTTTCACGACGAAGCTGGAAATGTAGAACGCAGTTTCCATCGCCATCATTGGCTACCGTACCCAGCAAATCCTTGGTTTTTACGTGCTGTCCCTTGGATACGATAACAGACGACAGATTGCAATAGACGGAAATATAACTGCCATGGCGCACCAACACGTTCTTGGTTCCGCCAAACTGGAATACCGCCGTGACCTCCCCATTATATACCGCACGCGCACGCGCGCCCGGTTTACCTATATAATTAGTTCCCTTGTTTTCCAGCTGCACGTGTTTCAGGCCAGGCACATTATAGATACCGAAACGATTGCCCAACATATATTGACCGGTAATGGGTACGGGCAAGCGGCCCTTGTTTTGCTCAAACGTTCCATTCAGCTGACGGTCCTGAGCCGTAAGCCAGGAAGAACGTCCTTTGGAACTTTGTCTTGGTGTGCTTTTCTCTACCGGTTCATCTTTGGAAGAAGAGGCACCTGCTTTATCCTCGGCCTTGGAAGATTTTGAGGACTTCTCCGAGTTCTTTGCCGCAAGACGTTTTTCCTCCGCCTCGGCTTTTTTACGGGCCTGCTCTATCTCATAAGCAATCAGATCGTCAATCTTTTTATCCAAAGCCCGCAACTTCTGCTGTTGCTCGTTGACCTGAACAGCCAAGTCGCTCTCTTTTTTCTTCAGACCCTCCACCTTTTTCTGAGTGGATGCTTGTTGGTCACTAAGCGATTTCCGTTGCGTAATAACCTCTTGCAGAAGGTCGTTCTTCTGTGTTTTGGAGGACAGCAACTTGCCCTGCGCATCCAACAGCTGCGATTGTTTCTGCTGTACCTGCCGGCCCAAATTGCGTTCATAGCTAACATATTCCCTTGCATATCTGGCCCTGCGGTACATCTGAGTCAACGTATTAGCCGACAAGACAAAGAGCAAAGGCGTCGTTTTTTGCCGGTAACTACACGCATATCGGATGGCACTCTTCAGCTTCGCTTTTTTTTCGGAAAGCTTACGGTTTATCACTACGATATTTCCCTGCATATCCACTATCTGAGAATCCAGCCTGTCCATTTCGCCCTCCAAACGATGGATATGCTCCACCCTGTCCTTTATCTGATTGCCCAGATACGATATATCCTTCTGCCCTGTCTGCACCTGCTTCTTTGTCTTGGACAGCTCGCTTTTCGATTGATTCAAGGTCTTCTGCAATTCCGACTTTTCCCTTTGCAGTTCCTGTACCTTACTGCTATGCTGAACCTCGGGTTTCTTTTTCTTTACCGTCTTTGGCTTACTTTTGCGAACTTCCGTCTTGGACTTACCTTTGCGGACTTCCGTCTTGGGCTTCTGAACGACTTTTGCCTTCTTGCTTTTCTGCGGACAGGCTGCCGCTGAAAACAAGAACAATAGACATAGGAGTAGGATTCGTTGCATAAGTCAATCTAAAAATGAGCAGATTAATTTACAAGTTTCATCAACTGGTTCAAGATCGTATTGAGGGGTATCTCCGTGTACTTCTTCGTTACCTGGGTACGTGTTTCCCAATCGGAAGTGGCCTTGATATTATTCAGTCCCATCTGTATCCGGACAGCCTTTTTACCCGTATTGAGATTCAATTGCATCTGATTCGGAAAATCCGATTCTCCAAACTTTTCAAAGCCCTGATACTGCCAATCCAAAGACAGATTGCCCGTATTGACGGACTTTCCCTGAATGGTAGAACGTTGCAAAAGTCCGTTTAACGTATTGGCAAGGAAGGTCAAAAGCATATAATCGGACTCTTCGTTGGTTAATTGCACATCATTGCCAACAAGTTTCTTTCTGAAATCCTTTTCCCTGGGTGCATTACCCTTATCACCCAACAGGAATAATTCATTCCAGAAAAGGGACTGGAACGTATGAAAATCAACGCCTGCCTTTTGCAGGAACGGCACATCCGAATATTTCACCTTTACATATTGATGCTCCAAGCGGTTTACCAAAAGAAGGTAATCGGGCGTCAGTTCAATCCTGCCGGCCTCCATAAGTCCAAGTACCACGATGGACAATTGTATGACCTCGTTGCGTTTCATACGAAGATTGCCTCCGACATTGGCTTGCCTGTCGCCAGATGCCAGCGACAAGTCCAGCTTTGCGGAAAGTGCCTGTTCGTTGGAACGATGGGAATTCAACATGGAGACAATTCGCTCTGCCTGAGGATTCAATCCCGTGGATACTCCTACGGAAAGTACATCCGATCCGGAAGATTCCGTTGCTTTCTTACGACCCGTACAAGCCGTCAGCAACAAGCCTATCATAATGCATAACGCACAATGCTTATTTAATACATAATTCATCATCTGTGTCTAAAATATCATACGTTTTTTGAAAGGTTTACTTCTTGTATTTCTTGTGACGTATTTTCTTGGGAAGGAGAGCCGTTACGGTATCGTCCTTTTTTCGTAATGCCAATTTCCACAGTCTGAGAGCCTCATCGGACAAGCCACACATAAAATAAATATCGCCGGCATGTTCTATCAAGGCCCCCGTAAGGAGAGAATCAGCAAGAATTGCTTCGTCCGTAGCCCCGGGCGAAACGACACGATCGATATAAATTCGGGCCTCCGTATATTCTTTCTTGCAGAAAAGAATCCATGCATACGTATCCAAATAGGTCTTATTGTCGGGCTCGGCCTTTATAGTATGATAACTCATCTCCTCTGCCTCGTCCAGACGCTCGCCTTTTTGGCTTAGATAATAAGCATAGTTGTTAAGACATCCGATGTTATCCGCCTTATAGACCAATGCTGAATCATAAGCAGCAAAACTTTCCTCCTGCATATTCTTCTGCATATAAATGTCTCCAAGCACAGAAAAAAGATCGGAAATGAGTTCCGGATTATTATTGTCGACCCTGGTCCGCAATCCTTGCAAGAACGCATCGGAAGCCTCATCCACTTTCTTTTGCTGGTAGAGCGACAGCCCCAGATAATAGGCATATCCCAGTTCCTCGGGGTAATGATTCATACCCATTCTACAAATATCCTCCATCTGAAGATATTCTCTCTGATGGGCATAATATTGCAACAGTTCCGAAAGGGCCATCTTGTTGGCAGGATCAACCTCCAGTACTTTGTGCATGATTTGCATTATGGAATCTTCCGGTGCTTTTTCATACGATAGATAAGCCGCTTTCAAGAAAAGCAAATCTGCATCTTTCTGAGGCTGTTTCAGGAAATAGTCAAAAGCCTGTTGCAACGCCTCCTTCTGAGAAGAATCCCGCTCAGCCCTGCTGATATAATCCCGCATCAATGCCAGACGGAGTCTGTCTGCCGTTCCTTCGGCATACAGCAAGGAATCACGCAATTTCGTGAATGCGACCATATCGCCCGTCTCCTCGTAATAATCCATAAGGGATACTTGCAACTGAATATTTGTCGGGTCTTTTTCCATCACTTCGTCATACACAGCTTTCGCTTTCTCCACTTCGCCAAAACGCTGATACTGATTTCCGACAACGACCTTACAACTCAAATCGTTGGGAAACTCGTTGCACAGACTGTTCAATTCCTGATACGCCTTGTCTTTTTCCTCCATATCCATATAAAGAGAAAACTTCTCGACGCTGAGTTGCATCGATTTCCCTTCAAGAAGTTCTATACGATCCAACGCATCAATGGCATCCTGAGTACGTCCGACACTTTTGTAAAGACCTGCCAACTGGGAAAGCACATCAGAACGCTTCGTCTGCAATCCGGACAATTTCTCCATCACGGGAAGTGCTTCTTCCACGTTCTTTTGACCTAAATAGGCCGAAGCCAACGTTTCCAGATACCAGGGATTGCAAGAATCTATTTCCGCAGCCTTACGCAACATGGACGTGCCCAAGCTATCCTGACGCAGATAAATCTGAATCAAGGCCATATTATAAATTGCCTCGGATGCATCAGGATTAATTTCCAGACAATGACGATAAAGTTCTGCTGCCGACGAATAATCCCCTGCCAGACGACTCTTTTCTGCTTCCAGATAAAAATAATCGAAGCGTGTCTGTGAAAAAAGTAAAAAAGGCAAACAAGCCCATAAGCAAAAGAGGATACGACGCATTCCCATTTGTCCTACTTTACACCTGTATGGCCGAACCCGCCATCGCCACGCTCCGTTTCGTCCAGGACATCGACCTGTTCCCAGTTGGCCTGTTCGCAACGGGAGATGACCATTTGGGCTATCCGCTCACCGTCCTCCACAAGGAAATCTTCTTGCGACAAATTAATCAATATGACGCCTATTTCACCACGGTAGTCGGCATCTATGGTACCTGGGGTGTTCAGTACCGTAACGCCTTTTTTCAAAGCTAATCCGCTGCGTGGACGAACCTGAGCCTCATATCCCTCGGGAAGGGCTATTCGCAACCCCGTAGGAACGAGGCAGCGCTGGAACGGATGCAAAAGAATGGGCGAATCAAGGTTTGCCCTCAGATCCACACCGGCCGATTGTCCGGTTGCGTATTGTGGAAGAGGATGGTGACTGTCGTTGATTATCTGTATTTTCATCGTATAAATATTAAATTATCGGAAAACTCATTCCGTTTATCTTTCGGTAAACATCCAAAGCATAGACATCCGTCATACCAGAAATATAATCCAGCACCGACATAATCCGATCATACAGCTTCGGAGCCAAAATGTCGTACTGCGAACTTACACGGTTTATCAAGAGCCGGGAAAGCGCCTTCTGCGGATTGATGACCGCCTGCACCATTAAATCCAACAATGACGTTATCACCTGGAAACCGGCTATCTCGATATCCAGTACATCCTTGCAATGGTAAATCCGGCCGTATGCAACTTCTACACATTTCCGATAAGCAGCCCCTGGTATGTCACCTATTTGTTCGATTAAGCAGCCTTCGAATGTCCCAGAAAGAATTTTATCCTCGTTTTCTACAAAAACGCGAACACACTCCATTTCCAGACAATTGATGACGCAACTGCGAAGATAGACGATTTTCTCGTTGACATCGGCCAAACGATCCATCCGGGCCGATATCTCTTTGCGTTGAGATTCGGTGAAGAACCCCAGAAGCAACTGTTGTGTCTCTTCCGTAGAAAGAATTTTCAGCTTGTGAGAGTCCTCAATATCCATTATCTCGTAGCAGATATCATCTGCGGCCTCTACCAAATAGACCAAAGGATGACGAACATAGCGACAAGTCCCTTCTGGACTGGGTACACGTAAAAGCCCTAATTCGTTCGCTATACGACAATAATCTTCTTCCTCGCTTTGGAAGAAACCGAACTTTCCTTTTTCCGCTGCCAAATTGGAAGAGAAGGGGTACTTCACAATACTGGCCAACGTACTATACGTCATAACGAAACCGCCTTCTCTTCTGCCCCGGAAATGATGGGTAAGCAGACGGAAGGCATTTGCATTGCCCTCGAAATGAGTGATGTCCTCCCATTGACGCTCGCTCAATCCATCTTTCGTATCCGGACAGATGTAATTTTTCAGGAACAGACCTTTTCCCTCGCTGAAATACGTGGCTATGGCACGTTCACCACTATGGCCAAACGGAGGATTTCCCAAATCGTGCGCCAAACACGCTGCGCTGACAATGCTGCCCAGTTCTGTGAAATGTGTATCACGCAATTCCGCATGACGCATCACCAAATTTCGACTTACATCGTTTCCCAAGCTACGGCCCACACTACTCACTTCCAAGCTATGAGTCAGCCTGTTGTGCACAAAAATACTGCCAGGCAAAGGGAAAACCTGTGTCTTGTTCTGTAAACGACGAAAGGGAGCCGAAAAGATAAGACGGTCGTAGTCACGCTGAAATTCCGTACGATCCTGCCGACCATGTGCCTGATTTTCCTGTCCCAGACGCTTGTTCGAGAGTAACTGCTCCCAATTCATCTTATCCATGCATGAAACACGATTCATAATTCACAATTCATAATGCATAATGCATAATTATTTTTACTGCACAATCTGCTTGTTTTTTTGACTGGTTTCTTTTCAGCTGATAATGCGGTTGGCACCGGTGGTAACAGCCACCAGCTCGGGATGTTCTGCTGCAAACGTATCAATATGTCGCATTCTCTTTTCTGCCAGAATCTCATCAACAGCAATCAGTATTCCCGTTTCCTCTACATCGCCAAAACCATCATTGATAGCCGTTCCGAACAGCTTCATCGTAGGACTGAGCCCCATGTAGGCGTTCACCAGAGGAGGTATGTTATAGCCCAACTTGCGCACCTCGCGATTCAAAATGCGATAATCCAGCTTAAACTCATCCTCCACGAAAAGGTCTTGGAACAAAGCAGGATCATGCCACAGGCTAAGAGGTTTCATCGGTTCTATCAGATGATCCGTATCGCGAAAATGCTTATTCAGAAAATAAAGAATCATGTCACGTGCCATACGGTCGTAGCTGGGATACATCGTAAATTTCCCGAACAAATAACGCACATTGGGTTCTATGACCGTCAAAGCGCCCAGGCCATCCCACAGGTTGTCCAATGTAAACAAGCCTTTCGCACCTTTCCGGCTGCTTTGATATTCCGGTGCCACAAAACTTCGGCCCAACTCTATCGTATAGGGCATGTAATCGCGCATAAACCGTTCTGAGAAATGGAACATGTGGCTGGTTGCAAGCAATGGCTGCCCTTTGGCATCCACCTGAACCTCGCTTCCCAAAAGATAACGATACGCGCCCAAAATCTCATGCTCCTGAGGATCCCATACGAGCAACTGCTTATAGGGATGCTCCATCGTATCGTATTCATCAAGATCCATAGCTAAACCGGATCCGCCACCTGCTTCCCGGAAGGCGATTTCGCGTAATCGTCCGATTTCACGTACCACATTGGGCGAATCCTGCCATGTCACCACATATATTTCGTTTCCACTTTTGTTCGTCATACGAAGCCTCTTGTCTAATGTCAGCTCGGACATAATGACTTCCGTTGGAACTTTTGGGATAATTTCCTCCATCTTGTTTATCGTTATCGTTTTTTAAATTTCATATACCCTATCCTGCACCCATTGTGCCCATTGTGCAGGAGTTCGACTTTTGTCAAATGTTTGCCAAGGAATGGGCTTTCCTATTCGCACCGTATAATGGTTTCCGTTGCTCCGGTACATTTCGTCCGGCAATAGCAACATGGCGAAATTAGGCAAATGCAAACGCTTGCACCACGAAGCAACCCGATAAAAACGAGGGCTGTTCTGCCCCATAAAATGTATCGGAATCACATCGCGTTCATGACGCACGCTGCGAGCCACAAATGCCTTGTTCCAGGGGATGTCACGAATAGAACCATCTGCTTGCTTACGGCTGCAAAGACCGGCTGGGAACATAATCACATGGTCTTCTCCGCTGAAGGCCGCTTCTACCATCGCCGGGAAATTACGGGCTTGATGGCCCAACTTGTTTATGGGGATACAAAGAGGGGCCAGACCTTCAAGGTTCATAAGAAGGTCGTTCACCAAATACTTTACTTTCCCATCGTATTTTTCTCCAATAATCCAACCCAGCGTAACCCCGTCTATGGCGCCCAATGGATGATTGCTCACGAACGTATATCTGCGATTATCGTCCGGCAGGTTCTGTTGCCCTTCCACCGTTACATCCGCCCCAAGGTATTTCACTACTTCCCGACAAAAATCAACACCCGCGAATCCGCGTCGAAGGAAGACATTGATAAAATCCTGATGAATGATTCTCTTCAGCCATCCAACGAAAAAAGACGGTATGAAACGAGCCTTTCCCCCTACTCTGGAACGTATGATGGCATCCAAGTCGATTTCTTTGACCGTATGTTGTTCGGCTGTCATATTTACATTTACTATTCGCAAATAATATGCAAAAATACCACTTTTCTGCGAATATCACAAATTGTGAGGCAGAAAGTCGCAAAAAGCATCGCCATTGCGACGCAATTAAAGAACATATATTTGCAGTTAATAAAATATTTGTTAATTTTGTCGCGTTAATTTTAACAGTTCATTCATCATTCGGAGTTAAACTTGAATCATATTATTATAATTCTAACCCTATTTTTATGAAACAGAAAACAATTTTAGCAGTTGCTTGCGCTGCATTGCTTGCGTTCACATCATGTAACAAGAAAAACGAGCCGGTACAAACCGCGCAACGATGGAGCGTAGAAAAAGCGAATGAATGGTACGAAAGCAAGCCATGGATGGCCGGTACCGATTACATCCCCGCCAACGCCATCAACCAGATTGAGATGTGGCATAAAGACACCTACTCTCCCGACTTGATAGACAAAGAGTTTGGATGGGCGGAAGAACTTGGGTTCAACTCCATGCGCGTTTTCCTGAGCAGCGTCGTATATGAAAATGACCCGGAAGGCATGAAGGAACGCATCGACAATTTCCTGTCCATCTGCCAAAAGCACGGAATTACGCCCCTGCTTTGTATTTTCGATGACTGCTGGAATGCAGAATCCGAATATGGCCCACAGCCCGCACCAAAGCCCGGCATTCACAATTCCGGATGGTTACGCGACCCCTCGGACAGTGCACGAAAAGACACCCTGACCTTATACCCCAAAATGGAGAAATACGTAAAAGACCTGCTCACGACATTTGGTCAGGATGAGCGAATCCTGCTATGGGACCTTTGGAATGAGCCAGGAAACAGCGGTTATAGCTGCACGACATTGCCCGCGCTGAAAAAAGTTTTCCAATGGGCAAGAGAGGCAAATCCTTCACAACCTCTTACCGTAGGTCTTTGGAACTTGTCCACAGATTTTGCACCCCTGAATGCCTTTCAGATTGAGAACTCTGATGTAATAAGCTATCACAACTATTCCCCACTTGACGACCACACCACAATGGTCGATTACCTGCAAATACTGAACCGTCCATTGTTCTGCACAGAATATATGGCACGTACAGCAGGCAGCCTGTTCAAGGACATCATGCCACTCCTCAAGGAGAAGAAGATCGCTGCATACAACTGGGGATTCGTATCAGGCAAGACAAATACCATCTTCGCATGGAGCACTCCCCTACCAGATCAAGCAGAGCCTGAGGTATGGTTCCACGACATTATTCGCCAAGACGGCACCCCATTCGATCAAGCAGAGATTGATACGATCAAAGCCATTACCGGAAAATAATTCGCCGAGAGGGCCTTACCCTTTTAGCATCACAGAAGACGGTGCTCTCTTTTGGGAGCATCGCCTCTTTTTTGCCCACAGAGGGTCAACGATATTTTGCCACGAGAAGCCTACAGAACTTGCCCTCGGGAATCAAACACGCGCGTCTTTTCCTATTGACTATATAAGCCTATAAATGACTAGGCTACGAAGTGAAAATTTGGTTGCTTAGAACGGAAAACGTTTTTCTTTCGAACTAAAAAGGCGATTATGTTACGGTATTATGAATATTGAACCGAAGAGTTGGTAAAAGTTTGTAACTACAAGGCGAAAAGCCTGTAACTACACGTCCGTAAGTTTGTAACTACAAGACGGAAAACCTGTAACTACACGTCCGCAAGTTTGTAACTACAAACTTTTGATCGTGTAACTACAAACTTTTGGCGGTGTAACTACAAACTTTTTCCAATAAGCCGAAACAATCGCGAGAATCTCCCATAATCAATTGTTTTTCAGCGAAGAAGAGAAATACAGGAACTTTAGACGGAAAGACGTGCTGTCCCAGCGACCCTTTATTCGTCATTCAATTCAAGATAAGTTTTCCCGTCAATGTTTGTAGATTTCAGCCATGGCAAGGTGCTCACGATCTTGTAGAAATTATTGTACGAAATACCTTCATCTTCAAAAATATACCTACATTGATTCAAGACTTCTTTCTGAAGCACCCTCTGCATTGGCACCGATTCAAGGACATGGCGAATCTCCTCCGCCATCTTACTGTTCCATTCCCTTTTACGGGGGCGAGTAGAGGTCTTATACTTTGAACGCCATAGATGATCATCCGACTTAGGTATTTCAGAAGTAAGACAGAATGCATTGCCATCGGAATTAAGTGGACGGCAATCACGCAGAATATAACATCTCACGGATGACTCTTTAATGCATACTCCTTGCGAATCAAGGTGCTCAAGCACATCCTGCATGGTAAAACGCACGCGCTCCTTACAGAAATCCCGTATAACATCAGCCGGCATCCGCAATCGCATGCCATCCTCACGATATACCCATTTGCTCTTGCCTACAGGCACGCACCATGGATAAATCCTTCCAACGGCGGCGAGACTTGAGAATGTTATGCCATAATGTTCCGCACATATCCTCTGCAAGTCAGATGGAGTGACATCTTTTTCTTCAAAAATAATACGTGCAACACGTTGTGTCACATTCAGATGCTCTGCACGAAGCTGGAAGATGCCATCCATAACTTCTTCAAACACCTCGTCATGTTGCAAGAGAACGCGTATCAGGTCTTCACGGACATTCACCCCCTTCATCTGTCTTTGTCCCGCAATGACTTGCATAATATCTTCATACGACATCGGGCGAACTTCTTTCTGAAGAAGATAGAACAATGCTGCATAATGCGCATTGAACGCCCTCTTTTCGATATTCTCGTTAATCATTATCTTCTCTGTCCTGATCCATGGGATGACCGTATCACCAGTTACGATTTTCTTGCAAAGAAAAAATGCGATCGTTCCAAGACGAGGGGATGCCAACCACTTGCTTTCTTTTACCACGCACCCTGTGTGATTAATAGCATAATCTGCCATTTTTCCCACAAAATCCTTTCGCACGACAATACCCTTGGTAAGTTTCTTAGAGGAGGTCATGGAGAGAAGTTCATCACGAATTACCGCCACAATCATCCTCACTCTCTCACGGGTCACGCAAGGCACACCTTCTACTCCTTCTGACAACAATTGCGCTATGTCGGTAACGCTCTTACCCTCAACGTAGAACGAACGTAATATGAATGCATTGAGCCTAGTACAGCCAATCATTCTACATTCCCCAATCTGCTGAAGCAGAGTGTCAACTTGATCGAAAAATTGACATTCTTCTCCTTCCGGTAATATTGGCAACTCTTTTATGTGACGAAACAGAGGAGCATATCCGACCTCTCTGCCCACATCTGTAGCAGAGTCATCATTCAGGAAGTTAAATTCCAGTTGCTTTTCGTTATTCGAGTTTTTACGTCTTCGCATATTGCGGTCAAATGGAGGGTGTCTAATCCATCAAAGAAAATATCGTTTCGTCTCCGCAGATGTTGCGGATTTTAAGGCGTAGAGGTTGCTTTGGTGCATAGATTTTGGCATCCCAGAAATTCTTTGTCTTCTGACCATTGAGGATGACATAGCCAAGTCTGTCTATCTTCACCTCCGAGTCGCTGTGCCATTCGCCTTCTGCTGAGGTGCAGTCAACGGAGAGATACTCGATTGTTTCCAAGCCGTCCTCACTGATAGTAATGGGATTGAACTTTTTCTTCTTGTCAGCTCCCATGTTCTTGGCGTTGAAGTCATAGATCTTCTGCACCACGCGATCGCTGACGAACTTGGTGATTTCGATGTCGAAGCCTTCCTTCTCTATCGTCTGACCGCAAAGTTCCTCGGTAGCACGTTCCACTTTGTACTCGGCATGGTCCTCTGCTACCACATCGTCAAGCACCTCCTTCAGGTCACGCAGTTCCACGAAGTCTTTTGGCACGGATTTGTCTTCATAGATAAACTTGTAGATTTCCTCTTCGCTGGTGATGTCAACATAATATACGATGACCTTCTTGATGTCGCTTGGCAGTTCGGGGATTGCCTCGTGCAGGATGCGGTTCATCATCACCTCGTCGAGCAGTTTCGATGAGCTGTCCATGAGATTTGGCACATAGACAGGTACTTTGCCCAACTTCGAGTCGCTGATGTAACCCTCCCAGAACTCATCCACGTTATCATCGTTCTTCATGCCTGGAATAAGTCGGCAGATGTTCTCCATCGTCTGCTGGGGGTTGCGGTAGAGCTGGACACCGTCCTTCACTTCCTTCACCTCAAAGCTTGCACCAGCACTAACGAGGCGGTCGCGTGTTGTCTGTATGCTGTTGATGCCGATGTCGTTGTGGATGAATCTACGACCAAGGCGGTTTGCCACAGCTGCAGTTACACCGCTGCCACCGAAGAAATCGGCAACAAGCATTCCTTCGTTGGATGATGCCTTGATGATGCGCTCCAAGAGGGCTTCGGGTTTTTGGGTTCCATATTCCATCGGTTCTTTCTCACTTGCAGGCTGAAGCATCGGGATACGCCACACACTATCTAGAATTCTTTCTGATGATTCTTGATAAATAACATTACCATTTTCGTCTCGCGCATTTATCATTTTACCATCCACTTTCTTTCTTACGAGTTGCTTTACGGCTTTTTCTCGTTGCTCTGTTTGTAAATTAAAGCAGACATCTCCTTCTGAAGATTTTGAGTAAAAGAATATCGTATCGTGAGAACGTGTAAATATGGGTTTTCTTTTATCTGGCATTTTATTATAATAGTACCACACAATCTCATTCTTGAAATTATCCTCCCCAAATATCTCATCCATCAAGATTTTTACATAGTGTCCGATGTGATAATCCAGGTGCACATAGATACTTGCCGTATCGCTCATCACGCTCTTGATAGCCACAAGAGTCTCATACATCCAGTTGAGGTATTTTTCCTTATCCCACACATCTCCATACATCGTTTCCTCGAAGGCTTTGAGTTCCTCGATGTCAAGC
Source organism: Bacteroidaceae bacterium (assembly GCA_045617645.1). Classification (GTDB taxonomy): domain Bacteria; phylum Bacteroidota; class Bacteroidia; order Bacteroidales; family Bacteroidaceae; genus Physcousia. The sequence goes on from JAZLIY010000069.1 coordinate 18,424, forward strand.
TCTGTCTCTGCTTGAGAGATTGCCTCTGCCACCTTAGGATTACGACGCACAAACACCTTCTTGGCATAGTCGGCACCGCTGGCAAATGGAGGATCAATATACACAAGGTCAACCTTAATGCCCTGCTCCTTGAGGTAGGCGCAGGCAGAGAGGCATTCGCCACGGATAATCATGTTATCCGTGTCCGCACCGCCTACCTTCTCGGTTGTCTCTACCTCGTAGTAAGGCATTCCGCGATGCAGACGGCCACTAAGGTCTTCCACGCCACGATAGCGAAGTGTGCGGTTGAAATTGTTCAGGAGGGCTTGTCCCTCAATTGGTTCTGGAAAGAACGGAATATATTTTACTGCCATAATGTCTGTTGTTATGCAAAGAATTTATTGATGATGTCGTTTGTCTTATTGATGCGCTCGTTTTCGCTCAGGGAGTCTTCGAGATAGAGATAATCAAAGCGTTTATAGCCAAACTTCTCCTCATTCTGCTTAAGGAACTGTCCCTCTACGAATGCCCTGCGGTCTTTGAAAGCCTCGTCCTGGGCATAGAGTGCGCCCTTTGTTTCTACGATGAGAGCCTTGTGGATTCGGTCATCCTTACGCTTCACGATGAGGAAGTCTGGCGTGTAGCGACCGATGAACTTCCACTGGTCGTGAGCATTCTTCTTGAAGCAGTCGATGCGGAACTCTGTGAACTGTCCGTCACCATTGTAATACACTTCCAAGTCATGCTCATGAATGCATTGCTGCGTCAGCACCTCACTAAGGAAGACGGACTCAAAACGGCTATCCACATGATAAGGTAGATAATGGTACGAGCGGTCTTTGTTTGGGTCACTGCTATGCTGAGCGCGAAACTCATCGGCCTTATCCTTCATACCAGCGGCTTCGAGAGCATTAATGACGGCTTGTATCTCGGGAGAGATGTTGCCAGCTCCATTATCATCCTTGATGATGCTCTCAACCTTATCCTTATCAGGAATATATCCATTTACCTTTGATTTCAACACCTCAATAGGTGAAAAAATGGTGTTGGCATCGATGTGGAGAAGCGAGGCATCTGTGTCTATAAGATCCTGTTGAATGCTGAGAATACGTTTCTCATAGAATGCTTTGCGTATGTTGGCATTGACCTTGGCAATACTGTAATGAGAGCTGAATCTTGTCACACCATCTACATCAACATAAGTGATAGCATCAAAGATTTCATGCAGCGCATCTGACTGACGGTTCAGCTGTGCGATGGAGAGATTTCCAAAACTCTCCTTGGCAATGCGATATAACCAATAGTTGTAGTTGGCATCCTCGCTGCCATACTCCCCACCATCGGGAATAATGTTGGTGCGCTGTAAGCCTCGATTGGTGATTTGCCATTCAGTCACGATGGGGTTGTCAACATGAGCAGAATCAGCGGCATGGCTTATTTCCATACGTGTAGTTTCATCAGTAACAGGCTCCTCTACCACACCCGTACTCGTCACACGCATCTGGTAGAACTCCACCCTCGGCAAATGCAGATGCTCTGTACGATCATAGCGGTTGAGCAGAACGGCTTCCTCGTGCTTCTTGGGCTGCTGAAAGTCCTTAATGCTGATGTGCTGCTGTTTCTGCAGTTGTTCGTCGAGATACTTGTAATTCTCACTGTTCATGTAGATGAGGGCCGTTTCCTTGCTTGCATCTGTAACTTCTCGCAGACAGCGGCAAGAGGTCTGCAGTACCATGTTTTTCGGACAGTCCTTCTCCTGAGAGAGTATAATGCCCGTAAGACTCTTACTATCCCAACCCTCCTTGCCAATCTGCACAAGCAGCACGATGCGTTTACGCGACTGTGGACGGTCAAGCATGGCAAACTCTGCGCGAGCCGTCTGTGGGGCAGGATATTGCTTGTTGCCTTCGTGGAACTTCAGCACAGCTTCAGCAGGATCAAAGCCTTCTTCGGCGCATATCTGGTTGACGAGCGGATAGATGACGGTTTCGAGTGTCTCGATGGTTCCGCAGTAGATGCCCAGCTTGGCGCATGTGCCATTGGCATAGACGGTGTCCTTGTACAGACGCAGGAACTCACGCACGCCTTTCTCTACAATTTCTGCACGCTCATTGCTGCCGCTCTTTATAACCTTCGGCACTTTGAGGAAATTGCCTATACCTTCTGCCAGCGGATAGTAGTTGGTGATGTTCGACATCTCTGCGGTGGCCACGCATTGTGCATCGGTCACGGCAATCTTGTCCTTCTTGTCCAGATAAGGCGTGCCCGAGAAACCCAATACGGTGGTGATAGTACCCTGGCTTGCCCAGCGGTTTACCACGGTACGCAACTTTGCCTCGTCATCGGTAGCAGACGAAACCACATGGTGCACCTCGTCCAGCAGGATGGAGAGGTGTGGCAGTTTGCCAATCTTATTGCGAAGCTCGTTAGCCACGCGGTCTTTCTCATCGGCTGATTCATCATGGAAATCAAACAATCCATCTGTGCCTTTGTCGATGCGGTCAAGTATCACCTTCTCAGCGTTAGTTACAGCTACAAGTCCAAAGAGCTCAGTTAATGGTTCGTGTATGGCTATTTTCTGTACATTCGGATTTTTGGTGCGGTTTGACTTGCTTGCACTTTTGTTCTCGTCAAGCATCTCAAACTTCAGTTTTTGCTTCAACCTCGATGCTGCAGGTTCAGGTATTACCCATGAAGGATCAAAATCCTGAATAGTGCGAAGGCTTGGGATGACGGATGTCTTCAGACCAGACGGCACCATTACCATAAAGTTGTGGGCAAAAGTGGGATTCTCTGGTTCTTGCTGCGCAAAGTACAAGTCTAGGTAGATAAATGCCGCCATGAGATAAGTCTTGCCCGCACCCATCGGAAGGCTGAATACATAGTCAGGGTAGTTGACGCCATAGAAGAGGCGATTGAAAATACCATCGAAATCTATCTTTTGAGGCTCAGACATTACGCTCTTCCTTAATGCTTCT
>JAZLIY010000070.1:0-15995 GCA_045617645.1 Bacteroidaceae bacterium
CAGAATCGCTGAACTCAAAGATCAAATGCTTCCGAGCACAAGTGAAAGGAGTCAGAGACATACCATTCTTCATGTATCGTTTGGCAACAGTTTTGGGTTAGCATCCGTACACCCTCCCCACAGGGTTTGTCGGTTGCGCCGCTTAACCCTCAAACATTCTATGGCGTAGGCACAAATCCCGTTATTGCCATTTTTACCGCCCATCAACCACACCCCAAAAGGAAGTATGCTCGCTTTATTGATTTCAAGGACGATGGTTATGTCGTATTCCCACACATCGGACTTCTGCCAACACCAAGAGCAAAAGAGCGACATGCTCTGCTTCTTGATTGCTGGCTGAATAATCGTCCTGCAACAAACGATTTTATGGTGCTCAGTACCGTGGAGGCAGATGATGAGTGGTTGCACTCGTTCTACTATTTCAACGAATCAATTCCTACAGAAGCTGACTTTGAGAAGACCATGGCGGATTACCTTGCCTTTGAGTTTTCGATGATAGTGCATGGACGTGGATATTTGTTTGACGATAAGGAGGTAGGCGTATGAAACAATTGGATGAAATGAAGTGGGAAGCGTTCTTCCTTGAAGATATTTTTGCAATATCTTCAAGCGTTAGGCTTACTAAAGAAGAAATGACAAATGGAATGCGACCATTTGTTGGTGCTTCAGATTCAAATAATGGTGTTACTGCATTTGTTGGCAATACTAATACTTCCTTAGATAAAAATGTACTTGGAGTCAACTATAATGGAAGTGTTGTTGAGAGTTTCTATCATCCTTACGAAGCCATCTTTTCCGATGACGTAAAACGACTACACTTACAAGGACATCAAGACAACAAGTATGTTTTGCTATTCATAAAACAGTTCATATTGAAACAAAAAAACAAATATGAATATGGCTATAAGTTTAATGGAGAAAGAATGAAACGCCAGAAAATAATGCTTCCCGTCTCTGCCTCTCACACCCCTGATTATGACTATATGGAAGAGTATATGCGTAATAAAGAAAAGGAAATGCTCACCAAATATCAAGCGTATTTGGACAAGCGTATTTCCGAGAGAAGGAATGAAGAACTTCGTGTGGATAATAGAAGATGGAAGGAGTTTTACATAGGAGAAGTCTTTACTGATATTCTTCGTGGAAAGCGGTTGAAAACAGATAACCACATAGAAGGAGCCATGCCTTATGTATCGTCATCATCCCAAAACAATGGAGTAGATAATTTTGTTTCTAATACGGAAGGAGTACGTATATTTGGCAACTGCCTATCTTTAGCAAATAGCGGAAGCGTTGGAGAAACGTTCTATCATCAATATGATTTTGTTGCAAGTGACCATGTTACAAAGCTTGCCAATAAATCTCTTGACAAATATGCATATCTCTTTATCTCATCTATTGTTCGAAGGATTGCAGAGAAATATGGTTTCAATAGAGAAATCAACGACAGACGTCTTGCTAGGGAGAAAATCATGCTCCCCATAACATCTTCCTCTACTCCTGACTACACCTTCATGTCGAAGTATATGCAGAACATTGAAATGAAGCAATTGAAGGCATATATAGACAAACGTTTGGACAGTATTCGTTGACAGCCTATAGGTAAACAAGAGATGCCTCAGCGACTTATGTTGGTGCTTTTTGAAAAACTGATAACTGATAATCTGATAAATTTTGCTATAGGGGGTATCCTTTATTGGCAATATGCATTTTAGCATTTCCATCGACTTTACCTTACTTTACCTTACTTTACCTTTTTCTTTACCTTTTCTGAATTGAACTCACAAAGGTAAAAAAGTAAAAAGGTAAAAGGTAAAGTGATGGAATTTGTCTTTGCACAAATGTCCTTAGAGAGGTAAAGAGGGAGATTAATATGTTATTTTCACGCGCGCGTAATATATAAGTATATCGATTAAGATATAGATTAAGATTAATAAGAATAAGAATGAGAATAGAAATAGAGAATAGGTCCATAGAAGGAAAGCCCTACTCCGGAACTCCAGGCCGTCAGCCTTCAAGGGAATGAGATGGAAAAAGTGAACAGCGGTTCCGGCTTACTTGCAGAAGTGGGCTCACAGGCTTGAGATAACGTCCGACTGACGAATGTGCCCAACCATCGGCATTCCGCGAAGGAGGAAACGACTCAAGTGAATTTATTTACATAAAAACAAAGTGCGATAGCATATTACGCAAGATCCACTACGGTTATTCCTGCTCCCCCGAATTGAACGTGTTCGTCTTTGGCTGAGCGGACGGAGGGGACGGTGGCAAGGTATTGGCGTATGAGCTGCTTCAGAATGCCCATACCCGTCCCATGCAGGATTCTGACCCTTGGTGCCCCAACCAGTATGGCATCGTCTATGAAATAAGTGACGGCCTGAAGGGCTTCGTCTCCACGCATTCCCCTGACATCGATGTCCTGATGGAAATGTAGATGCTTTTCCCGAACTTGGTCTTGCGTCTCCTTGCTGATGAAACTATACGCGTTTTCCGGTTTCTCTTCTTTGGGTTGTGTGCTATGTTCCAATCGGTCAAGTTCCAGTATCGTCCTCATCATTCCAAATGTGACGGTGGCTTTGTTGCCATTGATTTTCTCAACGATTCCGCTTGAACTTTGGCCTTTTATCCTGACACACGAACCAACCTGAATCGGCTTGCTGGCATCCGGTTTCGTCTCTGAAGAAACAAGAGCCTTTTCCTTTCCTTTGTCTTCCTCTTTTTTCTTTTTCCGGTTTTCCTTTCGTTGCTTGCGTTCTGCAATCTGCCGCATCTTCTTTTCTATCAGCTCGTCGTGCTCATGAACAAGGCCTTCTTCCAACTTGTTCTTGTATTCGTCCAGCTCCTGACGTATTTCGCGTGTGCGCTCTTTTTCCGCCTGTGCTTCACGTATTTCGCGTATGGTACGTTCTATGGCGGCATTGGATTCCCGTATGATCTTTTCGGCTTGCTCCTTGGCTTCTCGTATGATTTCCTTCCGTTTCGCCTGTAGCTCAGCAATTTCCCGTTCGTATTTCTGGATGGTTTGTTCCATCTGCTTCTCCTGGGAATGGATGGTTTGTCTTTTTCCTTCCCAGTACCGCTTGTCGCGAGTAATGTCGAGAAGATATTTGTCGGCATTGACGTATTCCTGTCCCACAAGTTCCGTGGCATCGTTGATGACCTCTTCGGGAATGCCGATCTTCCTGGCTATTTCTACGGCAAAGCTACTTCCGGCATTACCTATCTGCAACTGGAACAACGCCTGCATCTGCTGCCGGTCGTAGAGCATGGCTCCATTCGTGACGCCAGGCGTGTTCTCGGCAAAATGTTTCAGGTTCTGGTAATGGGTCGTGATCACGCCAAACGCTCCTTTGCCTACGAACCTGCTCAGGACGGATTCAGCTATGGTGCCGCCTATCGTGGGTTCTGTGCCCCCTCCGAATTCATCTATCAGCAACAGGCTGGACGGATTGCAATAGCGCATCATGTTCTTCATGTTCAACAGATGGCTGCTGTAGGTACTCAGGTCATCCTCGATGCTTTGCTCATCGCCGATGTCGATGAATATGTGATGAAAGATGCCGGCCTTTGAACTTTCCCCCAACGGTACGGGTAATCCGCATTGCATCATGTATTGAAGCAATCCGACGGTTTTCAGGCAGACGCTTTTTCCTCCTGCATTCGGGCCGCTAATGATGAGTATTCTTTGTTTCCTGTGCAGCTCGATGTCCAGCGGTACAATCTTTTTTTGCTGTTTTGCCAGGTTCATGGCCAGGATAGGGTGCTTTGCCATGGTCCAGTCGATAAGAGGTGCATCCCCGATTTCGGGTGATATTCCGCCTATCCTGCTGGCAAGATGGGCCTTTGCCCTGACGAATTCTATGTCTGCCAGAAACTCGAATGCCCGTAGCAGTTCTTTTAGGTTCGGACGAAGCAATTCCGTGAATTCCTTCATGATGCGTATCATCTCCCTGCGTTCGTCCGATTCTAGTTCGCGTATCCTGTTATTGGCCTCTACAACTTCTGCCGGTTCTATGAAGACGGTCTTTCCCGTAGCACTTTCATCGTGGATGATGCCATGGATGCGTCTCTTCATGGCCGGTGCAACAGGAATCACCAGTCGGCCGTCTCGCATGGTGGGAGCAACGTCTTTCTCGACAAGGCCTTCTTCCTTGGCCGAACGAAGAATGCTGTTGAGGGCTCTGCTGACGCTACCTTCGGCTCGTCTCATTTCCCTGCGTATGTTGGCCAGGGTGGGAGAGGCCTCATCTTTTATCTTCCCGTATTTGTCCAGGATGCCTTCTATCCGTTTCGTGATGCTGTAGAAGGTAAAGACGCCCTCGGCCAGTTTCTCCAGAGCCGGATATTTCTTTTCGTCCGTTTCTCCATCCTCCGTCCTGATAATTTCGATCCAGGAATGCAACGTGTTCAACGATCGGTACAGGTCGGAAATCTCGTTCTCTTCCAGATGCGTGCCTTCTATTCTTATCCTGTGGACGGCTTCTCGCAAATCAAAGAAGTCCTGCTCTGGTATTGTGCTTTTTTCTGATAGAATAAGCTGAAATTCGGATACTTGCCTATGATGCCAACGTATCTCCTGTCCGGATGTCATGAACGTCATCTTATCCACGCGTTCATGTCCCAGATTGCTTAAACAATATTCGTGCAGGAGAGCCCGGATGTCGTGAAATCCTATTTTTTGTTCTATATTGGATGGGTATAGCATTTTCTGTTGTTTTTCATATTAGCTTCGGGTAACGTTCTTTACGCCCTTTACCGTCTTCATCTTTTTAATCAGCTGTTGCAGTTTGGCTGTATCATCTACCATCACGGTCAGGGTTCCGCTGAACAAACCATCGTTGCTGTCGATGCTGATGCTTCTGAGCAAAATCTTTTCTTCCTTTGAGATGATGCTGGTGATATTGTTGACAATACCAAGGTCGTCGTTGCCAATGACTTTCAGCGTGATAGGGTATTGACTGCCTCTTTTTCCCGCCCATTTGGCACGTACAATCCTATAGGGGAAGCGTTCTTTCATCTGTGGGGCATTCGGACAATCAACCCTATGTATCTTTATGCCGCCACCATTTGTGACGAATCCGAAGACATCATCTCCATAAACGGGTTGACAGCATTTTGCCATTTTGAAATCCAACCCCTTGACATCCTGACCGATGACCATGACATCATCTCCGTTGCCGTATGTTTTGTTGTCCGTCTCGCTTTGCATGACAAACTGATCGGCACTTTGGGTTGGAGCGGTCCTCTCTTCCTCGCCTCTGTCGTGTCGCAACTGGTTGGCGTATGCCTCTAATACATTGTTTATTTCCAATACGCCATTGGCGAGTGCCGCATAGAAATCGGTCACAATCTTGTAGCCAAGACGTGTGATGGTGTGCATCAGGGTGGCTTCGTCGTATTCCAGTTTCTTGTTCTTCATCTTACGCTCCAGTTCCTCCTTGGCAACGATGGATTGCTTGCTCTGCATCTCTTTCAGGCTTTGCCTGATTTTTGCCTTCGCACGATTGGTCGTCACAATCTTCAGCCAGTCGCGTTTGGGCGTCTGATTGGAACTTGTCATGATTTCCACCTGATCGCCGCTTTGCAGTTTCTGGCGAATCGTTACGTGCTTGTCGCCAATTTTGGCACCTATGCATTGGTTGCCGACCTTGGTGTGTATGGCATAGGCGAAATCCAGAATGGTGGCTCCTGTGGGCAACTTGAACAAATCACCCTTTGGCGTGAAGACAAAGACTTCGTCCTCCATCAGGTTCAGCTTGAACTGATCAGTCAGCTGTACCTCGTCGTTGGCCTCCAAGGCGCTTCTGACGTTAGCCAACCATTCATCGACACCACTTTGACCGCCTTTTATTCCCTTGTATCTCCAATGGGCGGCCAATCCGTGCTCGGCAATATCATCCATACGCTCCGTACGTATCTGTACTTCCACCCATTTCTCTTCCGGACCCAAAACCGTGATATGCAGGCTTTCGTATCCATTGCTCTTGGGTACCGACAACCAGTCGCGCATACGTTTGGGATTGCTCTGATACATGTCGGTAATGATGCTGAATACCTGCCAGCATTCCATTTTCTCTTTTTCCATTTCGGAATCCAGGATGACACGAATAGCAAACAGATCATAGACCCCTTCGAACCCTACGCCCTGCTTCTTCATTTTCTGTAAGATGCTATGGATACTCTTGGTACGGCCTTTCATGTGGAATTTAAGCCCGGCATTTTTCAGCTTTTCTTCGATGGGCTTTATGAAGCGGGCAATGTATTCGTCGCGGCTCTTTTTCGTTGCGTTCAGTTTTTCCTTTATCAGGTAATAGGCATCGTGTTCAAGGTATTTGACGCTTAAATCTTCCAGCTCACTCTTTATCTTATACAAACCCAGTTTGTGGGCAAGTGGCGCATAGAGCGAAGCCGCTTCCGTGGATATCCGCTTCTGTCCCTGTACGTTGTCGGTACCCTTGATGTGCCTCATAATACACAGGGTGTTAGCTATCAGGATCAGGATAACGCGCATGTCCTCGGCAGAAGTCAATAACAGATTCCGGAAATTGTCGCTTTCTACGGTAGCACTCTTTGCATACAGGTCGCGAATACGTAAAAGTCCATGCAGGATGCGTTGCAGATCTTCTCCGAATTCGGTCTTTATGCGTTCCATCGACATGAAATCAGATAGAAGCAGAGGATAGAGCATCACTCCCAAGATGGAGGCACGCGTAATACCTATTTCCTCCTGAAGAATCTTTATGGTTTCCAGGCACACGAGAATGGTGTTCAAACCGAAGTCATCTCGTTTCAACATATTGGCAGAAATGGCCTCCGAAAGGACGGATTTCAGGTTGTCCCAATCATCGTCGGACATGACGTCTTTTGTGGATTTTCTCAATTCTGCCAACAGTTCCTGCTCGTGCAGTTTTTCCTCCATAGTGAAGAAATCTTTTATTTCATCTACCCTCATATTCTATATTTTCTACAAAATTACAAAAAAATCATCATACGACAACCGATGATTTTGATATTTTGCGTAAATTTGTAATGAATTTGGGCGATAAAAAAAGTTAAATGGAATATTCTTTTACAAACGAAGATAAATTGCTCTTGAAATCCAAGGGCATTTCTGAGAAGCAAGTGCTGGATCAGTTGCTGTGTTTCCAAACAGGTTTTCCTTTTCTTCGGCTGCAAGGTGCAGCTGGTGTAGGAAAGGGTATCGTATGCCTTTCTGATGACGAGGCAGAATCATGCATACAAGAGTGGAACAACTACAAGAAGCAAGGCCATCGTATTACGAAATTCGTTCCTGCTAGTGGTGCCGCCAGTCGTATGTTCAAAAATCTGTTCGCCTTTCTGGATGCATCGTATGATGTACCTACGACAGATTTTGAAAAGAAGTTCTTCAGCGAGATTCATTCTTTCGCTTTCTATGACGCCCTGAATGAAGCCTGTTCTCGCAATTCCGGAAAAGAGATAGACGCGCTTATTTCATCTGGCTGTTTCAAGGCGGTCGTAGATAATCTGCTGAACGAAAAAGGACTGAATTACGGTCAGCTGCCCAAGGGCTTGCTTTTGTTCCATCGCGACGAAGCAAGTGTCAAGACGCCAGTAGAAGAACATTTGTCTGAAGCAGCCCTTTATGCCAGCAGCCTTGGCGAGGCAGACATTCATTTTACCGTCAGTTCGGAACATCGGTCATTGTTTGAAAAACACGTCCATGAGGTTCTTCCGTTGTATGAACAGAAATATGGTATCGACTATCATGTCTCATTCAGCGAACAAAAGCCAAGTACGGATACGGTTTCTGCAAACGAAGACAACACGCCATTCCGCACGGATGAAGGACAGCTTGTCTTCCGTCCTGGTGGACATGGTGCTTTGCTCGAAAATCTGAATGATTTAGATAGTGACATTGTTTTCATCAAGAATATTGATAATGTTGTTCCTGATCGGCTGAAAAAAGATACCGTTTTCTGGAAGCAAGTGCTGGCCGGCATTCTGGTGCGTATCCAGAAAAAGGCCTTTGCATACCTGAATCTGCTGGAAAGTGGTAAGTATAATCATAATGATTTGGAAGACATGATTCGTTTCGTCCGTCATGAACTGAATTGCGATTATCCAGGGCTGAAAGAGATGGATGATGCAACTCTGCTTCAATTCCTGTGGTCGAAATTGAATCGTCCCATTCGTGTATGTGGAGTCGTACGTAATGTTGGAGAACCCGGCGGTGGTCCTTTCCTAGCCTATAATCCAGACTGTTCTGTATCGTTGCAGATTCTTGAAAGCAGCCAGATCGACCAGTCGAATCCTGAATATGTACGTATGTTTGCCGAGGGTACACATTTCAATCCTGTGGACCTGTGCTGTGCAATCCGTGACTATAAAGGAAACAAATTCAACTTGTCGGATTATTCAGATCCATCGACCGGATTCATATCCAGCAAGAGTAAGGGCGGACGTTCGCTCAAGGCGTTGGAACTTCCAGGCTTGTGGAATGGTGCCATGAGTAATTGGAGTACTTTGATGGTGGAAGTCCCCCTGTCCACGTTTAATCCTGTGAAGACCGTCAACGACCTTCTTCGCCCTCAACATCAGTAATTTATAATTTCCCAAAATCCCATAAATTTTCAATTATGAAATCGGACATCGAAATTGCAAGAGAAACCCCGCTGAAGAAGATCCAGGACATAGCACAAATGGTGGGCATTCCTTCCGAAAAGGTTGAGCCCTATGGACATTATGTGGCAAAGGTTCCTGAATCGCTTATAGATGACAATAAGATAAAGGAGCACAAGCTGATTCTGGTTACGGCCATCACGCCTACCAAGGCCGGTATCGGTAAAACTACGGTTAGTGTTGGCTTGGCTTTGGGTATGAACCGTATTGGCAAGAAAACCATTGTAGCCCTTCGTGAACCTTCGCTTGGCCCTTGTTTTGGCATGAAGGGTGGGGCAGCCGGAGGCGGATATGCCCAGGTACTTCCCATGGACAAGATAAACCTGCATTTTACGGGCGATTTTCATGCCATTACCAGCGCCCATAATATGATAACGGCCTTGATGGATAATTACATCTATCAACATCGTGACGAGGGTTTTGCCTTGAAAGAAGTCCTGTGGAAACGTGTGTTGGATGTAAATGACCGCAATCTGCGCAATATCGTAACCGGTTTGGGTGCCAAGACAAATGGTGTGACGATGGAGAGCGGCTTCGACATCACTCCTGCAAGCGAGATCATGGCCATCTTGTGTCTGGCACAGGATGAGAATGATTTGCGTAGAAGAATAGACAACATCCTGTTGGGTACAACCATCGACGGTAAGCCATTCCGTGTTAAGGATATGGGTGTTACGGGTGCTATCTGTGTTCTGCTGAAAGACGCCTTGCACCCCAATCTGGTACAGACGACCGAAAACACACCGGCCATCGTTCATGGTGGACCTTTTGCCAACATAGCGCATGGATGCAATAGTATTCTGGCTACTCGTCTGGCATTGACATACGGTGATTATGTGGTTACGGAGGCTGGATTCGGTGCCGACCTGGGTGCAGAGAAGTTCTATGACATTAAATGCCGCAAGAGTGGTTTGCAACCGGCACTTACCATCCTTGTTGCCACAACTCAGGGCTTGAAGATGCATGGTGGCGTTCCCGTTGATGCCATCAAGGAACCCAATGCCGAAGGCTTGAAGCAAGGTCTTGCCAATCTGGATAAGCACATACAGAATATTCAAGGATTCGGACAGACGGTAATTGTTTGCTTCAATCGCTTTGCAACCGACACAGACGAGGAGATAAATTATTGTCGCGATCATTGTGCCCAGATGGGAATCGGCTTTGCTGTAAACAATGCATTTAACGAAGGTGGTTCTGGTGCAGAGGAACTGGCTCGATTGGTTGTCAAGACGATAGATGAAAATCCGAGCAAACCATTGAATTTCTCTTATCCGGACGAGGCTTCTGTCGAGGAGAAAGCCTCTGCCGTTGCCCGCAAGGTTTATGGTGCCGATGGCGTCTCGTTCAGTGCCTCTGCCAAGAAGATGATACAGAAGATAAACGAAATGGGCATTTCCCATTATCCTATCTGTATAGCCAAGACGCAGTATTCGTTTAGTGCCGACCAGAAAGCCTACGGAGTTCCCACAGGATTTACGATTAACGTTCGCGATATTGTCATAAATTGTGGTGCCGAGATGCTGGTACTCGTTGCTGGTGACATTATGCGTATGCCGGGACTTCCCAAGAGCCCACAGGCAGAACGTATTGATCTGGTTGATGGAGAAATAACAGGATTATCATAATCCGTTTCTTTAAGATGATTAAATATTAGATGATGAATAAGAAAATTCTATACATACATGGTTTTGCTTCTGCCGGCAGCACAGGTACTGCCACACAGATGCGTAATCATTTTTACCCGATAGGCATATCGGTCGTAAGTCCCGATGTACCTGTTGCTCCATTGGAAGCTCAGACGATGCTTCGCACATTGGTTTCGGAAGAAAAACCGGATCTGATAGTAGCCACCAGCATGGGAGCTATGTATGCCGAGCAGTTGACGGGTATTCCTCGTATTTTGGTCAACCCTTCTTTTCACATGGCTCGTTTGCTTACATTCCGTGGAATGGGGAAGCGTGAGTTTCGTAATAAAAGACTGGATGGCGCAAAGGATTTCCGTGTGGATAAGCAGATGATACAGGAATTCACGCAAGTTGAAAAGTCCTCTTTTTCGAATGTTGACGCCACGGAAAAGACTCTTGTGTGGGGCTTGTTTGGTATGCAGGATAAATTGGTGAATTGTCAAGAGGATTTCCGTAAACATTATGGTTCTTCCCACATGCGCTTGTTTGACGGAGAGCATTATCTGAACGACAAAGTATTGAGCCGTGAGGTAATACCTTTGATAGAAACATTATTGGAAATAAATAACAAGAAATAGTAACAGAATATGTTCGACAATTTAAGTGAACGACTTGAACGGTCGTGTAAGATTTTGAAGGGTGAAGGCAAAATCACCGAAATTAATGTTGCTGAAACATTGAAAGAGGTTCGTCGTGCCTTACTCGACGCTGATGTTAACTATAAGGTGGCGAAGTCATTCACGGACACCGTAAAGCAGAAAGCACTTGGACAAAATGTCCTTACCGCTGTCAAGCCCCAACAGTTGATGGTGAAAATCGTTCATGATGAGTTGGCACTCCTCATGGGTGGTGAAACCACAGACATGAATCTGAAGGGACATCCGGCTGTTATCCTGATGGCAGGTTTGAATGGTGCCGGTAAGACCACCATGAGCGGAAAGTTGGCCAAGATGCTGCATGAGAAGCGTCACATGAATCCGCTTCTGGCCGCTTGCGATACGTTCCGACCTGCTGCCATGGAGCAGTTGCGCGTCTTGGGTGAGCAAGTTGGTGTACCTGTCTATATGGAATTAGGGGCAACCAATCCTGTTGCTGTTGCTCAGAATGCCATTCAGGAAGCTCGTGCCAAGGGAAATGATGTCGTTATCGTGGATACGGCTGGACGTCAAGCTATTGATGAGGAGTTGATGCAGCAGATCCAGGATATCAAGGCCGCTGTGGGTCCCGATGAAATTCTGTTTGTCGTAGATGCCATGACGGGACAGGATGCCGTGAATACAGCAAAGGAATTCAATGACCGACTGGATTATACGGGTGTTGTGCTTACAAAGCTGGATGGCGACACACGTGGTGGTGCTGCCCTCAGTATCCGAACCGTTGTAGATAAGCCCATTAAATTTGTAGGTACAGGTGAGAAGATGGAAGCCATTGACCCGTTCCATCCCAGTCGTATGGCCGACCGTATCCTAGGAATGGGTGACATCGTTTCGTTGGTGGAAAAAGCCCAGGAGCAATACGATGAGGAAGAAGCTCGCCGTCTCCAAAAGAAAATTCAGAAAAATCAGTTCGATTTCAACGATTTCTACAGTCAGATTCAGCAAATCAAGAAGATGGGAAGCCTGAAGGACTTGGCCAGCATGATTCCCGGAGTGGGCAAGGCGCTGAAAGATGTGGACATCGATGACAATGCCTTCAAGAATATTGAAGCCATCATCCAGAGTATGACTCCCTTGGAGCGTACAAAACCAGAGGTGCTGAACAACAGCCGTCGCCTGAGGATTGCCAAGGGCTCCGGTACGAATGTTCAAGAGGTGAACCGTCTGATTAAACAATTCGATCAGACACGCAAAATGATGAAGATGGTTACGAACAACAACAAAATGGCACAGATGGCAAATGCCATGAAGCAGAGGATGCC
Source organism: Bacteroidaceae bacterium (assembly GCA_045617645.1). Lineage (GTDB taxonomy): Bacteria > Bacteroidota > Bacteroidia > Bacteroidales > Bacteroidaceae > Physcousia. The sequence goes on from JAZLIY010000070.1 coordinate 12,265, forward strand.
TAAAATGTAAATAAGTAGGAAAAATGCAATTAATAGATGGAAAGGCTACAGCCGCCACCATAAAGGCTGAGATAAAAGAAGAAGTAGAAAAGATTGTTGCAGCCGGAGGAAAACGCCCTCATTTGGCAGCTGTTCTGGTCGGCCATGATGGCGGTTCGGAAACATACGTGAAAAACAAAGTGCTGGCTTGTGAGGCATGTGGCTTTCAGAGTACACTTATCCGTTTCGAGGCAGACATTACAGAGGATGCTCTTCTGCAAGAGGTTGATCGATTGAATCATGATGAAAGTGTGGATGGTTTCATCGTACAGTTGCCTCTGCCCCGTCACATCAGCGAGCAGAAAGTAATAGAAGCCATCGACTACCGCAAGGATGTTGACGGGTTCCATCCCATTAACGTTGGCCGTATGGCCATCGGCTTGCCTTGTTACATTAGTGCCACTCCGTTGGGCATTTTGACTTTGCTCCAGCGTTATAACATTCCTACAAGCGGTAAGAAATGTGTCATCCTGGGACGTAGCAATATCGTGGGCAAACCCATGGCACAACTGATGATGCAGAAGCAGTATGGTGATTCAACCGTAACGGTTTGCCATAGCCGTAGTGCCACATTGAAGGAAGAATGTCGTCAGGCAGACATCCTAATTGCTGCCATCGGAAGTCCTGAGTTCGTGACGGCCGATATGGTGAAAGAGGGCGCAACGGTTATTGATGTAGGTACGACCCGTGTTCCCGATGCAACCAGAAAGAGTGGCTTCCGACTGACGGGTGATGTGAAGTTTGATGAGGTATCTCCCAAGTGCTCCTATATTACTCCGGTGCCTGGTGGGGTAGGCCCCATGACCATCTGTATGCTGATGCTGAATACATTGGCCGCAGGAAAGAAAACCTACTACAAATAGATTTCATATTAAAATGTGCCGAGTACAGAAAAAAGCTGTTAAAACATTTGGCTGTTTCGCAGAATTGATGTACCTTTGCACTCGCAAATCGGAAGTATTTCCGAAGCGCACTATAGATGGTGACTATAGTTCAGTTGGTTAGAGCGTCAGATTGTGGTTCTGAATGTCGTGGGTTCGAGTCCCACTAGTCACCCTTCCCCTCCCTCCGAATCCCCGATTAACAGCTTTTGTTGGTAGGGGATTCACCTTTTAATCTCAGGCGTATCAGGTAACAAAAGAGCCTCTGCCGGATGGCAGAGGCTCTTGTATGTTGCTAAACGGAATGTTTGCTTATTTCTTGGCACCACCGTTCCAGAATTCTTCCTCCTTCTTCTGGTTAGCCTTGAATTCATCGTATTCAGCCTTCTTCTTGGCGTTCTCGGCATTTACGGCCTGTGCATGCTGAATGTTGCCTTTCAGACGTTCTGCAGAACCGGCAACGGTAATGTCGCTTTCAGCTGCTTTGTCACAGAATGCAATAGCCTCGGGATACTTGTTGGCATGTACCATGTTGATGGCCTGCTGCAAGTATGCTTTTCCAGCCAGGTCTTTGCTGAAACCGATAGCTTTCTCAATGTAACTGTTGCTCTTGTCAACATCGGTGGCAGCCAGGGCCTTGCTGATTCGCAGACAGATGGCACCCTTTACGTTGTCGTTGTTGGCCAGTTCCAATGCCTTGTCATAGTATTTTGCACTCTCTTCGGCCTTTTCCTGCTTCTGTGCGAACTGGGCACAACCGATGGCACTCTGGTAGGTCGGCTCAATGGCGTATGCAGCCTGTGCGTACTGATAATAGATATCCGTATCATCACAGTCGTTCTGAGACATCAGGTTCAATGCGCTGTTCAGCTTGTTGATGTCGTTCTTGTATGTTTCCAGTTTCTTTGTATAGACGTTTACGATCTGTTCCTTGTCGGCAGCACCACTCTGTGTGAAGGTCTGCTCGATGAGTGCAAGGGGACCATCGTACTTCTCAACCAGTTTCTTTGCTCTTTCAGCATCGCCTTCTGCCTGAGCCTCCTTGGCCAATTGAAGCATCTTCTCGCAAGCATCCTTGCTATCCAGATAATCCTGCAGGTATTTTTCGCGCATAGCCTCGGGTTTTGCCTTGTACATGGCATCACTTACCAGGAAGAAGTTCTGCAGCACGCTACCTTCAATTTCGCGACCGCCCTTTTCGTTGATCATCTTGATGGCTTCCTTGTAGTTGGCGTATGATTGGTTCAACGTGTAGTTGCTTCCTTCTACCTTGGGAGCCGTCCAGTTGTAGTAATCAGCTTTCAGAGAGAGCACATCGCCTAAAGTGGAGCGTCCCTTCTCGTTCTCGAATGAGTTCAGGGCATCCAGATTCTTGACACGTGTGTCGAAAAGCATCATCAGGTCGTTGAAGTACTGCAACTTCTTGGCCTTGTCCTGCTCATTTGTTATCAGGGTATAAAGCATGAAAGCTCCCTTTGTGTAGATACCCTTCTGTGCGCAAGGGGCCTTTTCGATGATAGCCTTCCAGGAAGTGTATGCCTCTGCCCATTGCTGGTTCTGGAGTGACATCTGGTAAAGGCTCAGGTTCTGACGTGTGTCAATACTGTCCTGACCGGTACCGATTCTCTGTTCCCAAGTAGTACCTTCATACTGAGCGTAAGCGGAACCTGTAAGTCCCGTCAGAGCTAATGCTAAAGCAAATTTAGATAATTTCATACTGTTATAATGTCAATTTTGTTTTTAATTTCGTGCAAAAGTAGTGATAAATCTTTCAATATGCAACTCTTTCGATAATAATTATTCTGATTTAACATGTTCGTTACATTCTGCAAATGGATTTACGCCAAATCTTAAAGTTCGTCTTGAGCCAATTGATTTGATTGTCTGCACACACTTTTCTTATTGTGATTTGTTATTTGTGATGCAGCCGCTTTCACCACCTATTGGCGTCGTCCGTCAGCCACCCAGCGGTACACGCTCATCCCCCCTGGGCAACAACAGCACCCCATCTAGGTGGCAGCACCCAACACCCCCTCTTATAACAAATAACAAATAACAATAAGGAAAATAGTTTACTCACCCCCATGGATGTGCAATCTTGCTTACTTAGAGAAGTAAGATTTATTTCTATATATATAATGTATATTAAAACTCCTTAGAAATTTTCGGTAAAATCCAGAAGCCCCAGCACACACTTTTTCTTATTGTGATTTGTGATTTGTGATAATGGAGTAATGGGGCAATGAGTGCCTCCTCGGTCTTACCCTTTTTTCAGTCATCAGTCAAGGCCGATGCAGATCATAACTTAAGACCAACCCTTGCCATAAGTTATGCCTCGAAAAAGGACAGGAAAATACTTCGCCCAGGCCTTGTCCGTGCCCATGTATTTTTTTCCTCGGGAGAAAACATTTTTTTCCTCGGGAGGAAAATCATTTTCCCTCACTTGATACGAAGCATAAAATAGGCCGAAAATCAAAAAAGTAAAATTTATGGAAAATAATTTATTGGATATATTAACTCGTTAACATACAAATGGATATGTCGCTTTTTTCCTATTCTGCCGCCTGACGGATGAAAAAAAACAGAAAAAATATTTCTCTGCAATTATATTAATGCATAATTTTGGCGCAACCGACAAACCCTGTGGGGAAGGGGATACGGATGCTAACGCAAAAACTGTCGCTAAACGATACATGATTGCAGAAAAGTTAGTACCTTTGCATTATGAATCGTAGCAGCAATATAAATATGTATGAAGGCCTTGCCTCATATTTCCTCCCGACAGGTGTCCTTGAGTACTTTGAAGTGACC